>JAFLDE010000099.1 GCA_017302655.1 Burkholderiales bacterium | reverse complement strand
GCTCGGCGCCATGCACTGGGTGGTGGAGTTGTGGAGCCCGAACCGAGAGGCTGGCATCCAGGGCTACAAGTGGATCGACTGGTACCGCCAGCACCCGGCCGAAGATGACCGCAAGCTGCTGGCCTGGAGCGACACCCTGGGCCCGGACAGCGCCTTCGTGAACTGGCGGCCCTTCCAGCACCCGCAGCTCGGCGCGGTGGAGATCGGCGGCTGGGACTTGATGAACTTCTGGCGCAACCCACCGCCAGCGTTGCGCCAGGCCGAGGTGGAGCGCTTCCCGGGCTGGATGAACCAGCTGGCGCTGTCGCTGCCACGGCTGGAGCTCTTGCAGGTGCGCGCCACGGCCCTGGGCGACGAGACCTGGCGCGTGCGCATGGCGGTGGCCAATGCCGGCTACCTGGGCACGGTGGTCACCGAGCAGGCGCGCGCCAAGGCGATGTTGCGCGGCGTGGTGTTCGAGATGCACCTGCCCGTGGGCGACCCGCATGTGGCGCTCATCAGCGGCAGCCCGCGCCAGGTGGGCCCGCAACTGGCCGGGCATGCCCCAAAGTCCAGCCTGCATCACTTCGTGCCCTCCCGGGAGGTGACCGCCGACCGTGCGGTGGTGGAGTGGTTGCTGCGAGCGCCGCGCGGCACACGGCTGACCCTGAGCGCCCAGCACGACCGTGCCGGGCGCGTCCAAACCGAACTCACTTTGGACTGAGAGCCTGAGCGGCAGTCCGCCGTACCGGCTCTGACGCCCCCAAGAACCCCGCTTGTCGTTGCAGATGGTCGCCGTAGCCCGCGCTACGGCTGCGCTCTGAGTCTAGATGGGGTCACTTTGGGTCGCCATCGCGGCCACGCCGCGATGGCCTCTCACCCGCTGAAGCCAATCCCTCGCAAACCCTGCCATCGCCGGCTCGGGCGGCAATATGTTGGCGCCTACGATGTGCGATCTCCTGGAATTCGTCCCGTCAAGAGGAACCGATGCTGGCTACGTTGCTTTTGCCCGCCGTGCGCCTGATGCGCAACTTGACTCTGGTGCGCAAGTTTGCGCTGGTGTGCGTGGCCTTCTTCATCCCCTTGCTGTACCTGCTCTTCACGCTGGTGGGTGACCGCAGGGCCGCGCTGGAGTTCACGGCCAAGGAGGTGCTGGGAGTTCATGCGATCCAAGCCTTTGATGAGGTGTATATGCCGGCCATGCGCTGGCGTGCGGCAAACCTGGGCCTGGCAGGGCAGCAAGGTGACGCCGCGGCGCGACGCGACGCGGCACGCGCAGAGGTCGACAAGGCCATGGCAGGTTTTGAAGGCTTTCTCAAGACCTCGGGCGACCCGATCGGACTGGCGTCGGAGTTCGGCAAGTTGCGCCAGCTTTGGGGGACCCTCCAATCCGCTGCGCCCAAGGACCCGGCGCAGGCGCTTGAACAAGGCAATGCCCTGGTGGCCCAGGTGCGTGGATTCTTGGAGCATGTAGCCAACCACTCCAATCTGGCACTGGACCCGGACAGCGACACCTACGCGCTGATGGTGGCCTACACCAGCGAGATCCCGCGTCTGATGGACGCCTTGGCGCGCGCCCGCGGCGTGGGGCGATACCTGGCAGAGGGGCAGGTAAGCGACGACGCCGAGCTCTTCATGGCCTTGCACAACGCGGACGCGCTGATCCATGAGTACCTGGATCGCTCATTCACGGCATTGGAGGGCGCGCGTGCTGCCAACCCCGAGGCCACGGCGAAGTTGAAGCTGGCGTTGTTCCGCGAGATCGAGCAGAAAGTTGTCGCGCGCATCGATACCGAGTTCCCCTGGGGCAGTCCACCCAAGGCGCAGGGCACGGAGTGGTACGGCATGTTGAGCACCGTGCTGGAGGAGGTGGAGACCCTTCACGACGGCAGCGGCGAGCAACTGGAGCGCCTGTTGCATCTGCGCGAAGACCGGCTGGAACGGGCGATTTGGACCGCCCTGAGCGTGTCTGCGGTGTTCATCGCCATCGGCATCTACCTGCTGCTGGGTTTCTACTTCGCCGCGCAGAGCACGTTCAACGCATTGGGCCGGCGCATCGCCAAGCTGGGTGCTGGGGACCTCACCGGTTCCGCTCGATTGCAGGGTTGCGATGAGTTGGCTTTGATGGCCAATCGCCTCATCGACGCCACCGACGACTTGACCCTGCTGGTTTTGCAGGTGCGTGGCAGCAGCGAAGAGATTGCAGGCAGCGTGGGGCAGATTGCCGCTGGCAACCAGGACCTCGCGCACCGCGGTTCGCAGCTGGCGGCCGTGGTCGAACAGACCAGCGCCAGCACGACCGCGTTGGAAGAAACCGTGGGCGTCAACATGGCCAGCGCCCAGGAGGCCAACGAGTTGGTGCAGCACGCGGCCCAAGTGGCAGGCAAGGGCGGTGCGGTGGTCGAGCAAGCGGTTCAGGCGATGAGCGACATCACTGCGAGCAGCCGCAAGATCGGCGACATCATCCAGGTGATCGACTCCATTGCCTTCCAGACCAACATCCTGGCACTCAACGCCGCCGTGGAAGCGGCCAGAGCGGGCGAACAAGGGCGCGGGTTTGCGGTGGTGGCCGGCGAGGTGCGGGCGCTGGCGCAGCGCTCGGCTTCGGCAGCGCGCGAGATCAAGGGCCTGATCCAGGAAAGCATCGACACCGTCATCAACGGGGGCGGCTATGTCAATGAGGCCGGCAGCACCATGAGCGAGATGGTGAAAGCCATCGAACGCGTGACCTCGCTGATGGGTGACATCACGCGCCAGAGCCAGAATCAGGTGCAACAGATTCGCGAGTTGGGCGCAGCGATTCGTGAGGTCGACGCCTCCGTGCAGCAGAACGCCGCCATGGTGGAAGAAACCGCCGCAGCCACCACATCGCTGAGCGACAGGGCGCGTGCGCTCACCGATGTCGCCGCGCAGTTCCGCACGGAGTCCTGAGAATGGCGGCATGTCCGCTGCCGCCTCCAACCGCCTCGCGCTCTACCTGAACCTGATCCGTTGGGACCGCCCGGCGGGCTGGCTGCTGCTGCTCTGGCCCACGCTGAGCGCGCTGTGGCTGGCGGCCGACGGCTTCCCGGGCTGGCATCTGCTGCTCGTCTTCACGGCCGGAACCATCCTGATGCGCTCGGCGGGCTGCTGCATCAACGACGTGGCTGACCGCGACTTCGACCGCCACGTGGCCCGCACCGCCCAGCGCCCGGTGACCACCGGCGCCCTGAGCGTGCGCGAGGCGCTGCAGTTCGGCGCCTTGCTGGCCTTCGCTGCCTTCCTGCTGGTCCTCACGACCAATCCGCCCACCATCCTGCTCAGCGTGCCGGCGCTGCTGGTGGCCATCGCCTACCCCTACGCCAAGCGCGTGCTGGCCATGCCACAGGCGGTGCTGGGTGTGGCCTTCAGCTTCGGCATCCCCATGGGTTTCACGGCCGTGCAGGGCGGCACCGACTGGAGCCTGCAGTCGATTCCCGACGCCGTGCCGCCCGCTGCCTGGGGCTGGGTGCTGGCCAATCTGTGCTGGGTGCTGGCCTACGACACCGAGTACGCGATGGTGGACCGCGAGGACGACCTGAAGATCGGCATCCGCACCAGCGCCATCACCTTGGGGCGCTGGGACGTGCTGGCGGTGATGGGCTTTTACCTGGCCGCGCTTGCCGGCTGGCTATGGCTGGGCCGTAGCGCCTTCGGCCTGGGCTGGGTGTTCCAACTGGCCTGCAACCTGGCTTTCCTGCAGGTGATCTGGCACTGGTTCCTGATCCGAGGGCGCACGCGCGAAGGCTGCTTCCGGGCGTTCCGGCTGAACCACTGGATTGGGGCAACGGTGTTTGCGGGGGTGGTGCTGGATCTCGCGCTGCGATAGCTATCGCAAATCCGCGCGGGTGTCGGCCTGCTCAGGGCCAGCGGGTGAGGGCTCCTCTTCCTCTTTCGCTTCTTGCCAACCCATCACCGCCTTTCTCACGAGGTGAGGGATGAGCAAAGGCAGAGGCATGCGCAGCGCGTGACCGCGTACATAAAGGGCAAGGGCCGCCATGCCGCTGCCCCTCAACCGGCTGGGCGTGTGGGCCATCGAGAACGCCCTGACGAAGAGCGCATCCATCAAGGGCTTTTGCCACCGAGGTGGCACAGGCAACAGTTCGGAAACGGCCTCTGGCACGGGCAGTGCCAACAGCCTTTGCGCGAAACGAAGCGCATAGAAGAGCGGCCTCTGCAGGTTCAATTCCAGCGAGCGCTCGATCAGTCGGGGCCATAGCGCTTCGCCCTGGAGCGCCATCTCGACGCGAAGCAGCGTGTCGATGTCGCTCAGGTCACGCAACAAGTGGCTGCCCTCACCCTCGTGGAACAAGTGGCAGGCGCTGTGGAGCACCAGATCCATGGGCTCTGGCACGGCAAAGGGCGCCCTGCCCGGTAACGACCGGCTGGCGGCGAGCAAGGGCTCGGGGGGTGTCTGAATGCGAGCGGTCTGCGGCAGAAGCCGGTGATGCAAGTCCAGTGCCGTGCCGCGCCGTCCTTGAAGCATGGGAGGCAACTCGTGCATCCACTGGCGGTAGTAGCGTTCGTCGTAGGGGTTGTCGACTGCACTGAACCAGCCCCCGCTTCTCAACCTGAGTTCGGCGTTCTCAAGAAGTGCCCTGGGGACCAGCAGATCGATGTCAGAAAACATCCTGCCCCGGGCAGCGGACAGGTCAGCGGCCACGTAGGCGGCCCCTTTGAGCAGCAGAACAGGCCCCGCGAAGCCCTCGAAGAGGACTTGCAAGTGAGTCAATTCCCATTCAACGGCAAGCCGCTGTCGCTCGACATAGCTCAGCATCGACTCCATGGCCTGCCAAACCGGCCGCGGGAGCTCGTGCAGAAAGCCGCGATCCTTGGCTTGAAGTCCGAGCCGGCCGATCAGGCCGGTCGGCAGGGCTTGTCGGAGCACGAGATCCCAAGTGGGCGCGTCGAACCCGCGCATGGCTTCCGGCTCACGCAAGGCTTGGAGGAGCTTCGCCCATTGCGCGTTCATGACAGCCCTTCGAAGGCCGCGATCGCTTCGTCGAGTGATGCGTACTCGAAGCTCAGGCACTGAGCCGCATCCACCAACGCGGCCAATCGGTCGAACCCGATTCGCCCGAGCAGGCTGTAGTTGAACCCGTGGCCGGCAACACGCTCAAACGCTTCGGCCTTCTCGACTGGCGAGAAACGCAAGGCGGCACCAGCCCGCCACCGAGGGAGCACCAGATGGGTCGCGCGAACCGGGTGCAGCGCGAGCTCGACGCTCTTGCGGCTGGGCCGCAGGTGACGCACCGTGCCCTTGTGGGTGTCATGCGCCAGTTCGCCCCACTCAGCTTCTGGTGCGAAGGCCTGGATCAGGGCTATGGACTCGTTCTTCAGATTCACCGGCCGGCCCAGGCCGATGATGTCGCCGTTGACGCGGTCGATCAGCGTCAGCTCGTCGGTGAGCAGCCGCCAGCCGGAGAGCATCAAGGCCGCAGTCAGGGTGCTCTTGCCTGCACCGGGGTCGCCAGGCAGTACGACGCACCGGCCATCATCATGAGCAAGGCAAGCCGCATGGAGCATCAGGTAATGGTGGGCGTGGCTGGCGATGCACCAGTTCATCGTCCACTCAAGCATGGCAAAGGCATGGTCCGCCGGCAGTGGCTTGAAGGGCTCAAAGCCATCCAGCCAACAATTCACCTGGGGACGCACCCAACGGCGCGGGCCCGCTACACGGTCCACGCGCAAGTGAAAGTCGGCCACCGCAGTCCTGGCGTCTTGGGTGTCGAAGTCTCCGTAGAGCGCCCGCAGGCTGCGAAGCACCGAGGGTTCGCGTGTCCGCAAGCGAAAGTCGAAGGGTCCGGTGCGCAGCAGCAACTCGCCGCGCCCGAGAGCGGCCTGCACGTCGGCACTGGAACGCTCACTCAGGCGTGGCACGTGAGCAAGCCTTGGTCAGCCAGTTGCAAGAGTGCGGCCTCCAAGGCCTCCGGCGATACGCCTGGAAAGGTGGCTTGCAATTGCGCGTCCTCCATCGGGCCGCGGTCGCGCAAGTCTTCGAGAAGTTGGCCGGCCCAGCCAGCCAACCGGACGGTGAGGTTGCTGCTGCGATGGTGCACCACGCACTGCTCCCCCCAATGGTGAGCGCGCAGGTCATGTCCGGGGCTGAGTTGCCAGATCATCAGACGAGATGCTAGTGAATAGAGCGGCTACAGAAACGCAAAGAGCGCCGGGTGGCGCTCTTTTAGGGGCTGACTTGCCTCAAGCGTACAAGCTTCGCATGTACGTCATCACCCTGGCCTTGTCCCAAGTCCCACCGGTCACCGGATCGCGGAAACTGGAAACCAAACCTTGGTTGTAGAGGTCAACCGCCCCTTGAACCGTCAACGGGTAGTAGGGCTTGAGGGTGTTCAGCTGCGCATTCAAAACAGCAACCGCGGCCGAGCGCATGAACGTGATGTTGCTGTCGGCGCTCGAGTTGCTGAGCAATTCCCTCAGTGTTGCAGCCCGACTGTTGGCTGGCTGAGTTCCGCCATAAACGACCTTATTGTTCGTTTTGTCCCACCAGCATGTCGATGCCAGGCCCTTGTAGCCGTTGAACACCGTGCTGGTGGTGCAACTGGCCGAAGGGAGGTTGTCCTTCCACCAACTCGGCGGCTTGCCCAAGCTGCTGCAAGCCTTGCCCTTGTCGGGCTGCGCGCGCGAGAGGCTGCCCGACATCTGCCCGGACACCGTGCAGTGATAAGGAGGAATCGCGGTGGAACTGTTGGTCGCCAGCACAGGCGTACTGACAACCGTCCCTAGCACCACGGGCACCGCCGCACCCACGCGGGTGAAGCGGCGGCGGCTGACGTCGATGGACTCTGGGCTCTTGGAGCGCTCGGGGTGCTGGGACATGGGAATACCTTGCAGGAACTCGCGGCCAGGAGGCAATTCCAGGCCATACGGGCCCGGAGTTTTCCACAGGCGGAGGGCCGGCAGCCTACTGGTTGCCCCCTCAACTGCGGGGCGCCGGCGCCAACGGGGCGAAAAACGTGCTGAATGCACGGTTGGCGCGCCTTTCGAGCCAGGTCAGAGCTCCTGCACCTTGAAGGTGTCACAGGCCTCGATGCGCCCGCCTTGCAGTCCGGCTCGAAACCAACGCTGGCGCTGGGCGGCACTGCCATGGGTGAAGCTCTCCGGCACCACCGTGCCCCGAGCCGCCCTTTGCAGCACGTCATCTCCAATGCGGGCGGCGGCATTCAATGCTTCTTCGATGTCGCCTTGTTCGAGCCAGCCCTTGCCGCGCTGGGAGTGATGGGCCCAGACGCCGGCCAAGCAATCGGCCTGCAATTCCAAGCGCACGCTGAGTTGATTGCCCTCGGCCTTTGAGAGTTTCAGCCTCGCCTTCTGCACCTGGCCGCTGATGCCGAGCTTGTGCTGCAGATGGTGGCCCACCTCATGCGCGATCACATAGGCCTGCGCGAAGTCGCCCGGCGCGCCAAGCTGGCGGTGCAGGGTGTCGAAGAAACCCAGGTCGAGGTAGACGTACTCGTCGCCCGGGCAGTAGAACGGACCCATGGCCGCCTCGCCGGTGCCGCAGGCGGTGGGCACCGGGTCGGTGAACAGGCGCAAGCGCGGGGGCTCCACTTGCAGGCCACGTTGCCCAAAGTAGGCGGCCCAGACGTCTTCGGTGTCGGCCAGCACGGTCTTCACGAAGGCCTCGGCGGGCGTGCGCGCCGGAAGCTGGGGGGCGGGCGTGCTGGCTTCGAGAGCCGCCTCGCCACCGCCGAGGAGACCCAAGATCGTCAGCGGGTTGATGCCGAACAGCCAGGCGGCCAGCAGGGCGATGAAGATGCCCCCCAGCCCGATGCGCCGGCCACCTGCGCGAGGGCGCGCACCGCCGCCGCTTGAGCCGCCGCGCAAGTCCTCGACACGGTCGCTCTGGCGATGTCCTTCCCACTTCATGACGTTGCTCCCGATGAACCCGGCCAAGTTGCAGTCTAGGAGTGCGTTCGGCCTGTGCGTCGCAAACCGCTGCGGGCCGAAGCGAGTCGGCGGCAGAGTGCGGGGCATTCCATCCAGCGAGGTTCCCATGCGCCCCTTCATCGCCCTGTTGCTCGCCAGCACCCTCAGCACCTCCCTCCTGGCCGAGGAGCATGAGTGGACGCTGCGCATCAAGAACGAGGCCAAGCAGCTCTCCATCCAACTGGGCGGCACGCAGCTCTACGGCAGCGGTGGCACGCGCATCAAGGGCAGCGGCAACCTGGTGACCAAGGCTCGCGCCGTGGGCACGTTCCGCGCGGTCCGGGTGGATGGCCCGGTGGATGTGCGCCTGGTGCAAGCCGGCAGTGAGAGCCTTAGCGTACGTGCCGACGACAACCTTGAACCCCACGTCACCACCGCCGTCGAGGGGGACACCCTGGTGGTCGGCATCAAGCCCGGCAGCAGCTTTTCCACCAAGAACGAGCTTCGCGTGCTGGTGGACTTCAAGCAGCTGCAGCGCCTACAGGTGCGTGGCTCGGGCGACGTCCAACTCGACCGCATGAAGGGCGATCGACTGGAGCTTGAGCTCAGCGGCTCGGGCGACGTGGACATCGGCCTGTTGGAAGCCAAGGAACTGCAGGCTCGTTTGAGCGGCTCCGGCGACCTCGCGCTGGCCGGCCAGGCCGATCAGCAGGACTGGGAGTTGAGCGGCAGCGGCGACGTGAGCGCGGCCAGCCTGAGCGGGCAGCGTGCCCGCGCCCGCCTCACCGGTAGCGGCGATTTGCGCCTGGGCGTGACCCAAGAGCTGGACGTGCGCCTCTCCGGCAGCGGCGATCTCACCTACTCCGGACGCCCGGCCGTGAAGAGCCAGGTCAGCGGTTCGGGCGAGATCTACAAGCGCTGATCGGCACGCCAGCTCGCCCCAACCGGCTCGCCACCACCGAACTTCGGTCAGACCGACAGATCGAGCCCCCGCCGCAACTGCACGGCTTCGGCGGCGGCAGCGGTGTCGACCCGGGCTGTGCCCGCCAAGTCGGCCACCGTGCGGGCGAGGCGCAGCGCACGTTGAAAGCCACGCGCCGACCAAGCCAGCCGGGTGGCGGCCCGCTGCAGCAAGGCCAGCGCTTCGGGTTCGAGCTGCGCATCAAGCGCTGCACCGTCCAGCCGCGCGTTCACGCAACCTTGACGTTCAATCGCCCGTTCGCGCGCCGCCGCCACGCGCTGGGCGACGGGGGCACTCGCTTCTCCGCCGGCCTGGCGGCTCAATTCGGCCGCCGGAATGAGCGGCACTTCGACGCACAGGTCGATACGGTCCAGCAGCGGGCCCGACAGCCGCCCGCGGTAGCGCTGCACCTGGTCGGGGCTGCAGGTGCAGGCCTTCAGGGGGTTGCCCAACTGGCCGCAGGGGCAGGGGTTCATGGCCGCCACCAGCTGGAAGCGCGCCGGGAACTCGGCCGAGCGCGCCGCACGCGCTATGTGCACCCGGCCGGTCTCCAGCGGTTCGCGCAGCGCCTCCAGCGCGGCGCGTGGGAACTCAGGCAATTCGTCCAGAAACAGCACGCCCAGGTGTGCCAGGGAGATCTCGCCAGGGCGGGGCGGTGAGCCGCCCCCCACCAGGGCCACGCTGCTGGCGCTGTGGTGCGGGCTGCGAAAGGGGCGCCGGCGCCATGCCGCAGGGTCGAGCCGGGCGCCGACCGACTGCACCGCCGCAGCCTCCAATGCTTCTTCTTCGCTGAGCAAGGGCAGCAAGGAAGGAAGTCGCTGCGCCAGCATGGACTTGCCTGTGCCGGGCGGGCCGATTAACAGCAGGTTGTGACCGCCCGCCGCCGCCACTTCGAGGGCGCGCCGGGGTAGGGCCTGGCCGCGCACATCGGCGAGGTCGGCCAGGGCGGCCGCTGTGTGGTCGAGTGACTCGATGGGCGGATGCGCCAGTGGCAGCGGTGGCGCATCGCGCTGCAACGCGGCCACCACGTCCAGCAGGTGGCGCGCCTCGCGCACCTCCAGGCCGGGCACCAGCGCCGCTTCGGCGGCGCTGAGCGGCGGCAGCACCAAAGCCCTTTCGCCGCCGCGCAAATGGGCGGCATGGGCCAGCGCACCGCGCACCGGCTGAAGACTGCCGCTCAGGCTGAGTTCGCCCGCCCATTCGAAGCGCTCCAGGCCCTCGAGTGGCAACTGGCCGCTGGCGGCCAGCAGGCCCAGCGCGATGGGCAGGTCGAAACGCGCACCTTCCTTGGGCAGGTCGGCGGGCGCGAGGTTCACGGTGATGCGCCGGTCGTGGGGGAAGCGCAGGCCGCTGCTGGTCAGCGCCGCGCGTACGCGCTCGCGGGCTTCCTTGACTTCCGTGTCGGCCAGGCCTACCAGCGTGAAGCTGGGCAGCCCGGCGGCCAGATGGACCTCCACCCGCACCGGCAAGGCCTGCAGGCCCACCAGCGCTCGGCTGTGCAAGACGGCCAGGGTCATGCGCATTCCTCCCTGGAGCGGGATTCTGCGCGCGGAACCGCGCCTCTTCTTGGTGCATGCACGGGAGGCGGCACGGCGCGAGACCTTGCATGCACCGCGGCGGTGCGCTTCGCGCGCATTACGGCACCAGCAAGGGCTGGCACGAAAGCTGCGCAAGCCCTGGCGAGCCCCATCGGATCCCTCGAACCACCTGCCACCTCTGGAGTCCCCCATGATTCGCCCCTCCCGTTTCGCCCTGGTCCCCGTGCTGGCCGCGGCTCTGGCCCTGCCCGCCGCCCCGGCGCTGGCTGACGTCGCCTTCAACGCCAGCCTGACCAGCGACTACCGCTACCGCGGCATCTCGCAGACCCGCCTCAAGCCCGCTTTGCAGGGTGGGGTGGACTACTCGGCGGGTGCCTTCTACCTAGGCGCCTGGGGTTCCACGATCAAGTGGATCAAGGACGGCGGCGGCGGCGCCGACGTCGAGCTCGACGTCTACGGCGGCTACAAGACTGAGATCGCCTCGGGTCTGACGCTGGATGTGGGCCTACTGCAGTACTACTACCCCAGTCACGACCTGGCCGTGAGCCCCAACACCCTGGAGGCCTACGGCGCCCTGACTGCAGGCCCGGCCACGCTGAAGATCAGCCGCAGCTTCAAGAACCTGTTCGGCTTCGCCGACTCCAAGGGCTCGATGTACTACGACCTGTCGGCCACCTTCGACCTGGGTGACGGCTGGTCGGTGACCCCGCACATCGGTCGCCAGACGGTGAAGAACAACAAGGATTTCACCTACACCGACGCCTCGCTGATGGTGAACAAGACCATCGACGCCCTGACCTTCAGCGCGGGCGTGGTGGATGCGAAGACCGGGTTCTACGTAGGTCCCGGCAACAAGGATCTGGGCGCACGGCGTGTCGTGGCCTCGGTCAAGTACGCGTTCTAACGAGGAGACCAACTCATGAAACTCATCACGGCGGTCATCAAGCCGTTCAAGCTGGACGAGGTGCGAGAAGCGCTCTCGGCCATCGGCATCCAGGGCCTCACGGTCACCGAAGTCAAGGGCTTCGGTCGCCAGAAGGGCCACACCGAGCTGTACCGCGGCGCCGAGTACGTCGTCGACTTCCTGCCCAAGGTGAAGATCGAAGCGGCGGTCGCTGACGGGGTCGTCGACCAGGTGGTCGAGGCCATCGAGAAAAGTGCCCGCACCGGCAAGATCGGCGACGGCAAGGTCTTTGTGCAGCCGCTGGAACAAGTCATCCGCATCCGTACCGGCGAGACCGGCGACGCGGCGCTCTGAGGACACCATCATGTTGAAGAAATTGCTCATGACGCTGGCGCTGGGCGCCAGCTTGCTGGCCCCAAGCTGGGCCCAGGACGCCGCCAGCGCGGCGGCTTCCGCCGTCGTTGAGGCGGCTTCCGCCGCCGTCGACGCTGCCACGCCTGCCGCATCGGCTGCTGCCGAAGCCACGCCGGCTGCCGCCCCCACGCCGCCGAAGTTCGACAAGGGCGACACCGCCTGGATGATGGTCGCCACCCTGCTGGTGATCCTGATGACCGTGCCCGGTCTGGCGCTGTTCTACGGCGGCCTGGTGCGCGCCAAGAACATGCTGTCGGTGCTGATGCAGGTGATGGTCACCTTCTCGCTGATCGTCGTGCTCTGGGTGATCTATGGCTACAGCCTGGCGTTCACCGAGGGCAATGCCTTCATCGGCGGCTTCGACCGCGTGATGCTGAGCGGCATCTGGGACAACGTCGCCGGCACCTTCTCGGCCGGCGCCACCTTCTCCAAGGGTGTCTACATCCCGGAGATCGTGTTCGCCGCCTTCCAGGCCACCTTCGCCGGCATCACCTGCTGCCTGATCGTCGGCGCCTTTGCCGAGCGCATCAAGTTCAGCGCGGTGCTCGCCTTCTGCGCGATCTGGTTCACCTTCAGCTACCTGCCGATCGCCCACATGGTCTGGTTCTGGATGGGCCCTGACGCCTACAGCAGCGCTGAAGTGGCCGCCGAGATGACCAGCAAGGCCGGTCTGATCTGGCAGCACGGCGCGCTGGACTTCGCCGGCGGCACCGTGGTGCACATCAATGCCGCCGTTGCCGGCCTGGTCGGTGCCTACATGGTCGGCAAGCGCGTCGGCTACGGCAAGGACGCCATCGTGCCGCACAGCCTGCCGCTGACGATGACCGGTGCCGCCCTGCTGTGGGTGGGCTGGTTCGGCTTCAACGCCGGCTCGGCGCTGGAAGCCAACGGCTTCGCCGCCCTGGCCTTCATCAACACCTTCGCCGCCACCGCCGCCGCGGTGCTGAGCTGGTGCCTGATCGAAGCCCTGCTGCGCAAGAAGGCCTCGATGCTGGGTGCCGCCTCGGGTGCGGTGGCCGGTCTGGTCGCCATCACCCCGGCGGCCGGCAATGTCGGCGTCGGTGGCGCGGTCATCATCGGCCTGATCGCCGGCGTGGCCTGCTTCTGGGGCGTCACTGGCCTGAAGCGCCTGCTCAAGGCCGATGACTCGCTGGATGTGTTCGGCGTGCACGGCGTCGGCGGCATCATCGGCGCGCTGCTGACCGGCGTGTTCGCCAGCCCCAACCTGGGCGGCCCGAGCATGATGGGCGACTGGGTCACCGCCACCATGGTGGCGCCGGACGCCTACTCGATCGCCAGCCAGGTCTGGATCCAGGCCAAGGGCGTGCTGATCACCATCGTGTGGAGCGCCGTCGTCGCCGTCGTCGCCTTCAAGCTGGTCGACATGACCATCGGCCTGCGCGTCACTGAAGAGGAAGAACGCGAAGGCCTGGACATCGCCAGCCACGGCGAGACCGCGTACTCGAAGTAATCAGCCTGTCATCCGCAAGCATGGCCGCCTGGACGTTGTCCGGGCGGCCTTTTTCATTGCTCTGCGCTGGG
>JAFLDE010000098.1 GCA_017302655.1 Burkholderiales bacterium | reverse complement strand
GCCAGCACGATGCGCAGCCCGCGCCCCGGTGCCTGGCGCTGCAGGGCCGCCACCAGCTGCCGACCGGTGAACCCGGTGGCGCCCAGCACGGCCATGTCGAACGATTTCTTCTCGGTCACCGTGCAATCATCGCCGCATGCCTGCCCCCAGTCTCCCGACGGTCGCCACCCCCCTAGGGGGCGCGACGGTCTTGGGGCGGCCTTGCGACCGCCCCTCACGCTCATGAATCAAGATCGAATCGTCAATGGCGCCTGCCCCCACGACTGTCCCGACACCTGTGCGCTGCAGGTGCACGTGAAAGGCGAGCGGGTGGTCAAGGTGGTGGGCCGGCAGGACCACCCCAGCACCCACGGCGCGCTGTGCACCAAGGTGAGCCGCTATCCGGAGCGCACGCACCACGCCGAGCGCCTGCTCCACCCGATGCGCCGCGTGTCGAGGAAGACCGAGCCGCCGCGCTTCGAGCGCATCTCCTGGGCCGAGGCGCTGCAGACCATCGCCTCGCGCTTCCACGCCATTGCTGACAAGCAGGCCATCCAGCCCTACAGCTACGCCGGCACCATGGGCCTGCTGCAGGGCGGCTCCATGGCCGACCGCGTCTGGAACCGTCTGGGCGCGGCGCGGCTGGACCGCACCATCTGCGCCAGCGCTGGGGCCGAAGGCCTGAACCGCGCCTACGGCCACCGCCTGGGCATGCACCTGCGTCACTTCGCCGACGCCAAGCTCATCCTTATTTGGGGCAGCAACAGCATCACCAGCAATCTGCACTTCTGGACCTACGCCAATCAGGCCAAGCGCAACGGCGCCAAGCTCGTCTGCATCGACCCCCGCCGCAGCGAGACCGCCGAGAAGTGCCACGAGCACCTGGCGCTTCGCCCCGGCACCGATGGCGCGCTGGCGCTGGCGCTGATGCACGAGCTGATCCGCAACGACGGGCTGGACGAGGACTACATCAAGCAGGCGGTGGAGGGCTTCGAGGCCTTGCGCGAACGCGCGCTGCAATGGCCGCCGGAGCGTGCCGCCGAGGTCTGCGGCCTGAGCGCCGTGCAGATCCGCCAACTGGCGCGTGACTACGCCAGCACGCCCGCGAGCGCCATCCGCCTGAACTACGGCGTGCAGCGCGTGCATGGCGGCGGCAACGCCGTGTGGCTGATTGCCCTGCTGCCCTGCCTGACCGGCGCCTGGAAGCACCCGGGCGGTGGCTTGCTGCTGTCCTCCAGCGGCTGGGCGGCGCCCTTCATCCAGGCCGACGCGCTGGAGCGCCCCGACCTGCTGGCCGGCCGCCAACCGCGCATGGTGAACATGAGCGCCATCGGCGATGCCCTGCTCACGCTCAACGACCCACCCATCCAGGCCTTGGTGGTCTACAACAGCAACCCCGCCGCTGTGGCACCCGAGAACGGCAAGGTGGTGCGCGGCCTGCAGCGCGAGGACCTGTTCACCGTGGTGCTCGAACACTTCATGACCGACACGGCGGACATGGCCGACATCGTGCTGCCCGCCACCACGCAGCTGGAGCACCTGGACGTGCACCGCAGCTACGGGCACACCGACGTGCTGATCAACGAAGCGGCCATCGCCCCGCTCGGCGAGGCCAAGCCGAACACGCAGATCTTTCGAGAGCTGGCCGCGGCCCTGGGCTTCACCGAGCCCTGCTTCCAGGACAGCGACGAGCAGCTGGCGCGCCAGGCCTTCGGCCCCGAGATCGACTTCGACCTGCTGTGCTCGCAGGGCTTCCAGCCGCTGCCGGTGCCCGAGCACCCCTTCGCCAACGGCCAGTTCCCGACTCCCAGCGGCAAGGCGCAGGCGACGCACCCGCTGCACGGCACGCCGGACTTCCTGCCCAACCGCGAGGCGCCTGGCACGCTGCTCGCCCAGCGCTACCCGCTGGCCATGATCTCGCCGCCGGCGCGGCATTTCCTGAACAGCAGCTTCGTCAACGTCGTCAGCCTGCGGGCCATCGAGAAGGAGCCGGTGCTGGAGATGCACCCCGACGACGCCGCGCCGCGCGGCCTGCAGGACGGGCAGATGGCCCGCGTCTTCAACGACCGCGGCGAGCTGTTGCTGCGCGTGGCGATCAATGGTCGCGCGCGGCCGGGTGTGGTGAACGGCCTGGGCGTGTGGTGGCGCAAGTTCGGCGTGGACGGCAAGAACGTCAACGAACTGACCGGCCAGGCGCTCACCGACCTGGGCGGTGGCGCCACCTTCTACGACTGCCTGGTGGAGGTGGCTGCGGCTTGAAGCGCCGCCTGCTGTTCACGCTGCCGCTGCTCACCGGCTGCGCCGAATGGCGCTACCGCGCCGGCGCGGTGGGCGGGCACTTGGACCTGCTGGCCCAGGCACGGCCGGTGGACGAGTGGCTGGACGACCCCGCCACGCCCGAGGCCACGCGCACGCAGCTGCAGCGGGCCCAGCAGCTGCGGCGCTTTGCCGTCGAGGTGCTGAAGCTGCCCAACAACGCCAGCTACCAGCGCTATGTCGAACTGCCCACGCCCGCCGTGGTGTGGAACGTGGTGGCCGCACCGCAGCTGTCCCTGCAGCTCAAGCGCTGGTGCTTCCCGGTGATGGGCTGCGTGGCCTACCGCGGCCACTGGCGGCCGGAAGCCGCCGAGGCCGAGCAGCAGCAGTTGGAGCGCGAAGGCTGGGACGTCTACCGCTACGGTGTGCCCGCCTACTCGACCCTGGGCTACAGCAACTGGCTGGGCGGCGATCCGCTGCTCTCCACCTTCGTGCGCGGCAGCGCGGCCGACCTGGCGCGCCTGCTCTTCCACGAGCTGGCGCACCAGCGTGTCTATGCCAAGGACGACAGCGGCTTCAACGAGAGCTACGCGACCGCGGTGGAGCGGCTGGGCCTGCGTGCCTGGTGGGCGGCGCGGCCCGACCCCGCGCAGCAAGCGGCTGACGCCCAGCGCGAACGCCGCCGCGAGACCTGGCGCCAGCTGAGCCTGGCGGCCCGCAGCGACCTGCAGCAGCTGTACGCCAGCGCGCAGGCCGACAAGCCGGCGGCCAAGGCCGAACGCCTGCAAGCCCTGCTGCGCGACACCGAGCGCCTCGCTCAGACAGATGCGGGTTTCTCGGGTTATCTGCCCTGGGCGCGGCGCGCCAACAATGCCTCGCTGGCCTTGCTCTCCACCTACCAGCTCCAGGTGCCTGCCTTCGAGGCCCTGTTCGAGCGACTGGGGGGCGACTGGGCCGCCTTTCACCAAGAGGTGGCGCGCCTGGCCGCGCTGCCCCGCACGCATCGAGACCGGGAGTTGCCCTGATGTCCACCATCCACGTCCACCGCGAACACAAGCTCGGCATGGCCAAGGCGCGCAAGATCGCCTGGCAGTGGGCCGAGCAGGTCGAGGAGCACTTCGGCATGGAGTGCACGGTGTACGAGGGCGATGACTGCGACACCATCGAGTTCACGCGCAGCGGCGTCAAGGGCGAGCTGATCGTCAGCAAGGACGCCTTCGAGCTCCAGGCCAAGCTGGGCCTACTGCTCGGCGCGCTGCGCGGCCGCATCGAAAAAGAGATCGAAAGCGAGCTGGACAAGCTGCTGGCCGGCGGTGCCGCCAAGCCCAAGCCCAAGAAGTAGCGCCTGACGATCCCCTTTCCTGCCCTGTCGCCCGGCCCGCGCCGGGCGTTCTGCTTTCCGCTCCCATGCCATCAATTGCCCAGGCGCTCCAGCGCATTCCCCCCGGCACCGCCCTGCTGTTCTTCATCCAGTTGGTGGCCACGCTGGGCTACGCGGTGCTCTATTCCACGCTGGTGCTCTACGCCACGCAGTCGCTGAAGTTCAGCAACGAGCAGGCCACCGCCATGATGGGCGTGTTCGGCGCCTTCAACTACGGCCTGCACCTGGTGGGGGGCTGGATGGGCGGGCGCTTCCTGAGCAACCGCAATCTGTTCGTCATCGGCATGCTCTTGCAGGTGGCGGGCTGCGAGCTCATCGCGCAGGGTGGCAGCAGCAATCTGCAATGGGGCCTGGCGCTATTCCTCACCGGCAGCGGGCTCAACGTCACCTGCCTGAACATGATGCTCACGCAGCGCTTCGCGCCCGAGGACGAGCGCCGCGAGGCCGCCTTCCTGTGGAACTACGCGGGCATGAACATCGGCTTTTTCATCGGCTTCGCGGTGGCCGGCCATTACCAGCTGACGCAGCGCTACCCCGAGCTGTTCTGGTTCGCCACCTGGGGCAATGCCGCCGCCGTGCTGCTGACCCTGCTGTGGTGGCGCACCCTGGCCGACCGCGACACCCCGCTGCTGCAGGCCAGCCCCGCGCAATGGCGCCTGCGCCTGCTGGGCGGTCTGGCGGGCGTGGCCCTGCTCGTGCCCCTGCTGGCCTGGCTGCTGCAGAACCCGGCCGAGACCTCCAGCAGCCTGAAGGCCTTCTGCCTGCTGGTGGCCTTGTACCTGCTGGTGCTCACGCTGCGCCACCCGATTGCTGTCGAGCGCGACCGCATGAAGGCCTTCCTGGTGCTCACACTGGGCTCGCTGGTGTTCTGGTCGCTCTACCAGATGGCACCCAGCGGCTTGGCGCTCTTCGCGCAGAGCAATGTGAGCATGCAGCTGTGGGGCCAGCAAATCGCGCCGCAATGGGTGCAGAACATCAACACCGTGGTCATCGTCATCGGCGCGCCGCTGCTGGCCGAACTGTTCCGGCGCCTGCGCGAGCGCGGCCTGTGGGTGGACGTGCCGCAGCAATTCGCTCTCGCCCTGCTGCTCATGGCGCTGGGCTTCTTGGCGCTGCCCCTGGGCATCCACTTCGCCGCCGCCGACGGGCGTTCGGACTTCGCTTGGCTGGCGCTCAGCTATGTGCTGCAGTCGCTGGGCGAGCTGCTCATCTCGCCCATCGGCTACGCGATGGTCGGCAAGCTGATCCCCAAGCAGCACCAGGGCCTGATGATGGGCAGCTGGATGCTCGTCACCGGCCTGGCCTCGCTGTTCGCGGCCGACTTCTCCGGCATGGTCGCCCAGCCCGCTGACGGCCTGGCGGCCACCAGCAATCCGGCTTACCAGTTGCTGTTCACCCAGCTCGGGCTGGGGGCGCTGGTGACGGCGGGGGTGCTGGTGGGGTTGGTGCCTTGGCTGAAGCGCTTGATCGACCGCTGAGGGCGCTCCTGGCGCAGTTGGCAGACCCTGCAAAGGCGGCCTCGAGCCACGGGAAAACCCGGGGTTGGGGGCTGCCCCGATCGGTGGAAGCATGCTCCTCGCTGGTTGCCGCGTGAGGCCAGCACGGATCCTGTCCAGGGAGGACAGGCGGACAAGCCGACAACGGCAGCCTGAGGATCACCATGGCCAGTCCCCGTACTTTTCTCTCGCTCTGCGCCCCGCGCGGCCTGTGGTTGTTGGGCATGGCTGTGCTGCTGTCCAGCGCGCCCGTGCACGCTCAGTCCACGGGCCCTGTCCTGAGCATGTTCGGTCCTGGCGGACGAATCACCGTGCCGCCCGCCACCCCCAAGCTGCCCAGACCGCGCGCGCTTGCTCAGCCCACGGCCGACTCCATCAGCGTCGCCTACCAGAAAGGCCAGGCGCCGATCGCGCCCGACGCCATCACGCCGCTGGGCACCGACCTGTTCGGCGACAAGATCAACCTCTTCAACGGCTCCTTCTCCTTCGAACACACCGACGTTGAACTGCCCGGCAACCACGCGCTGCCGGTGGCCTTGGTGCGCCGCCATCTGCCCGGCCGCCAGCCCCTGGTGCGTGGTGCCATGGGCGACTGGGATGTGCAGACACCGCGCATCGAGGGCAGCTTCTCGGTGGCCGCCGGCTGGGTGCCCGCCTACGGCAGCCCGGCCAACCGCTGCAGCGGCTTCAACATGCCGCCGGACGTCAGTGTGCAGACCGTCGATGGCGCGTTTGACTTTGCGCCCTACGAGTACTGGCATGGCACGCACCTGGCGATCCCCGGCCAGGGCAACCAGGAAATCCTGGCTCGCGCGGCGGCCAACCCACAAGCTCCCACCGACGGCAACGTCTACCCATTGGTGACGGCACAGAACTGGCAGATCGGCTGCCTGGCTAGTGTGCAGAACGCACCCGGCCAAGGGTTCTTTGCCGTTTCGCCGCAAGGCGTGCGCTACCGCTTCGACTGGATGGCCTCGCGGGCGATCTCGTCTATTCGCAAGGGTACCTACCTGCTGCGGCGCGACTTTTACTTGATGGCCACCGAAGTCAGCGACCGCTTCGGCAACTGGGTGCGCTACAGCTACGACCCCGCCAACCCGCTGCACCTGACGCGTATCGAGTCCAACGACGGCCGGGTCATCACCCTGGGCTACACGGGCGGACGGGTCAGTTCGGTCTGGGATGGCACGCGCACCTGGCTCTACAGCTATGCCGCCACCTCCGACCTCCAGAGCGTGCAACTACCCGATGGCAGCCGCTGGCAGTTCAACCTGCGGCCTTTAATGGACGTGAATCCGTCCATCAACGAGGCCTTCCCAGACTGCGACTCAGACCCTGCCGTCGGCAACCTGGGAGGCGTCGGCAGCATCACGCATCCCTCGGGAGCGGTCGGAACCTTTGCTGCCACCATGCTGATGCACGGCCGGACCAACGTCACCCGAGTCTGCACCTACGACCTGTTGAGCGGCTGGACCAACGGCAATGTCTGGCCCCGAGTCACCATCAATCTGGGCTTGGTCAGCAAGCAGATCAGCGGCCCGGGCATGGCCACCATGACTTGGGTGTACGCGAGCGGCGGCCCAGGGCAGGGCGAGTGGGCCCCTTGCAGCACCTGCATGGACCGCAGGGTGATCACCGTCACCGAACCCAGTGGCGCCATCACGCGCCACAGTTTCGGCATCCTGTGGCGGGTCAACGAAGGTCAGTTGCTGCGGGTCGAGGAAGGCTGGAACGG
Organism: Burkholderiales bacterium; assembly: GCA_017302655.1. GTDB lineage: Bacteria > Pseudomonadota > Gammaproteobacteria > Burkholderiales > Burkholderiaceae_C > Inhella. The sequence goes on along the minus strand of JAFLDE010000098.1, from coordinate 6,578 downwards.
CACGAACGCGCTGCGCACCACCGACTACAGCTACCAAAGCGCCAGTGGGCAGCCCTTCCCAGATGGCTTCGGCGACAGCGTGGACTTCATGACCGACTGGGTGTCCACCCGCAACCGCCCGCTGCGCACCAAGCAGGTCGCCCAGCAAGGCGTGGGCTTCAACTGGACGGCCAACAATTTCGACTTCCGTGCTCGCCCGGTCACAGTGACCAAGGCCGGTCCCGGCGGCAGCCGCGTCGAAACCACTGGCTACCAGGACTTCACGGTGCCTTGGGTGTTGGGGCAGGTGGCCAGCGTCAGTTCGGGCAGCACCCTGCCGGTGGAGAACAGCTACGACGGCCTGGGGCAGTTGCTGAGCCACAAGCAATTCGGCCTCGTGCAGTTCACCCAGACCTACTGGCCCGATGGCGCCCTGAAGACCCGTGCCGACGGCAAGGGCAACACCACCAGCTTCAGCAACTACCACCGCGGCGTCCCGCGCAACATCGCCTTCCCGCTGTCCGTTTCGGTGAGCGGCGTAGTCAACAACATCGGTCGCCTGACCAGCATCACCGACCCGTTGGGCCAGGTCACCAGCTACGACTATGACGCCATGGGTCGCCTGGCCAGAATCACGCCGCCGGGCGGTTTCACCCCTACCACACTGAGCTTTGCGCCCTCGGCCAGCGGCATCTATGGGCTGCCCGCCGGTCACTGGGTGCAGGTCGTCGCCAAGGGCAACGGACGCACCGAGACCTACTACGACGCGCTGTGGCGCCCGGTGATGACGCGCAGCTTCGACATCAACAACATCGTCAACACCCGCGTCGTCACGGTCAAGGGCTACGACAGCGGTGGGCGCCTGGCCTTCGAAGCCTATCCGCGCGATGACTATGGAACGGTGGCCATCAGCAGCCCCGGCAAGCGTTACCTGTACGACGCACTGAATCGCCCCACGCGCCAGGCCGCCGACAGCGAGCTGGGCGAGCTGTTCACCCACTCCGAGTACCTGAGCGGCTTCCAGACGCGCATCACCAATCCTCGCGCCAAGATCACCCAGCAGAGTTTCTGGGCGCTGGACAACCCCGCCGAGGCGCAGCTGTCCGGCCTCAGCATGCCCCTGGGCATCAGCGTCAGCATCCAGCGCGACGCCTTTGGCAAGCCCACCAGCATCACCCGGGGCGACGGAAGCCTCAGCCTCACGCGCACCTATGTCTACGACGCCAACCAGCGCCTGTGCAAAACCCTGGAGCCCGAGCTCATCGCCACCGTGCAGCAATGGGACTTGGCTGGCAACCTGGAGTGGACGGCCCCTGGCGTCAACCAGCCCAGCAGCGTCTGTGACCGAGACAGCGTGCCAGCGGCCAGCAAGATCACGCACAACTACAACGCGTTGAACCGCCTCACCACCACCAGCTACGGCGACGGCAGCAACGGCATCAAGCGCACCTACTTCGCTGACGGCAAGCCGCAGACCGTCAACAGCGGCGGGGCCAACTGGACCTACGCCTACAACGCGCTGCGCCAGCTCACCAGCGAAAGCCTGAGCTACAACGGCCAGACTTTCAGCTTCACACGCGGCTACAACGCCAGCGGCGACCCCACGAGCCTCGGCTACCCCAGCGGCCTCACGGTGACCTACGCCCCCGACGCTCTGGGCCGGCCTACGCAAGTCGGCAGCTATGCACTGGGCGTCAAGTTTCACGCCAATGGGCAACTGGCCCAGTACGCAGCGGGTGGAGGGGGATCGAGCTTCTACAGCACCCAGACCGTGCGCGGGCTGCCCCGCGAGTGGAACAACGGCGGCGGTGTCGGTCACGAGTACTACGACCACGACGAGAACGGCAACGTCAAGAAGGTGACCGACGTCCTCAACGGGGGGCAGTTCAACCGGTCGATGACCTACGACGACCTGGACCGCCTGGCCAGTGCGAACGGCATCTGGGGCGCGGCCAGCTACAGCTACGACGCGCTGGACAACCTGCGCACCGCCCACGTCGGCAGCCGCTCCGTCACCTTGGGCTACGACACGCGCAACCGCCTCAGCAGCCTGAGCGGCAGCCAGAGCTTGAGCTACAGCTACGACGCGCGGGGCAACATCAGCAGCCGAGGCAGTGGGAGTTTTAGCTTCGACCTAGGGAACCGGCTGCAGTCCAGCGGCGGCAACAGCTACGGCTACGACGGCCACGGCCGGCGTGTGCGCATCATCTCTAGCGACGGCAGCACCCGCTACCAGGTCTACAGCGCGGACGGCCAATTGCTGTGGAGCACCAACGCCGGGGGCGGGCGGCCCACCAGCAACACCGCCTACATCCACCTTGGGGGCAAGCAGATTGCCGAGGTGGATTCGGTCAAGGGAACGCAATACGTGCACACCGACCCCTTGGGCAGCCCCGTGGGCTTGGTCAAGCACGGCGGCGGTCTGCTGAGGCGCACGCAGTACGAGCCTTACGGGGGTGTTGCCTGGGGCACGGCCCCCTCAGCAGCCACCAGCCAGGTGGGGTTCACGGGGCATGTGCAGGACCTGGAGACGGGGCTGGTGTACATGCAGCAGCGGTATTACGAGCCGATTGCTGGACGGTTCCTCAGCGTGGATCCGGTGGTGACGGATGCGCAGACGGGCGGTTTTTTTGGGCGGTACCACTACGCCAACAACAACCCGTATCGGTTCACGGATCCGGACGGGCGGGCACCAGCGGTTGCTGGTTTCTTCATTGGTGGCGCACTTGACTTCGTCGTTCAGGTCGCAGAGATAGGCATGGGCCTTCGCGACGGAGTTGATGAAAGCAGTTTGCTTGTCTCGGCCATCTCCGGATCAGTTGGCGTGGGCTTGGCGGGAAAGCTCGGACAAGTCGGAGGACTCGTTGGCGACGTTGCCGTGAGCGTCGGCTCGACCTTGGGTAAGGGCGAATCGCCGACCGTTGCAGGTGTTGTTGCAGACGTGGTCGCAGGCAAGGCTGGAGGCGCAGTCGCCAAGCATCACATACAAAACAGCCCTGCCCACAGGGTGGCTGAGCGTCAGGTTGACCGCCTTGAGAGAATCGGCAACAAAGAAGGCGCGAGACCTGCTCAGCAAGATCGAGCGAAAAGCGCCGGCCCTGCCTTGACGAGAAGCGTTGAGCAGCGCGCCGCCCAAGCAGGGGTCGTTGGTTCAGGAATTGGTTCAACTGCAGAAAAGCATGGGCAACGGGTGCTGAACGAAGAGAAGCCGAAATGAGCCTGAACTCGATTCTCTTCGTTTCGCTGTTCGGCACCGCGGCGTATCTCAACGGCAGATTTTTGGTGAGTCCCATCCAGTTTCTTGTTGCCAAGACTTGGGCTGCCAAGGGTCTGGTGTTGGCCTGCTTCCTAGCCAATGCTGGATTGATGCACTTTGTTCATTTCGACTTGATGGTGTTGCTGATTTCCTGGTTGCCAGGCTTGGCAGCTACTGTTGCCATAAAGCTCCTTCGCCGCAGTTGAACGTGGGGTCGCAGGGTCGGGGTCACGCAGGGTCGGCGCAGCGCACTTCGGCACTTCGGGGTCACGGCACTTCGGCGCTTCCTTCGTCCTTCGGGGTCACGTCCTTCGGGGTCAGTGTCCTTCGCATGCCTTCGGGGTCACGCATGCCTTCGGGGTCAGATACCGTCTCCCAAGTCAACCCTCGGCATCGCGATCCTCGGGTCAAACGGCACCCCTGAGCGGAGCACACCGTAGATCAGCAGCGCCAACTTGTGCATGCAGGCGCCCACCACCGCCTTGGGTGCCATCCCCCCAGCCTTCAGGCGGTCGCTGAACACCTTCACCGCCGGGTTGTGGCGTGCTGCCACCAGCGCCGGCATGTACAGCGCCTTGCGCATCTGGGCGTGCCCGGTGCGGCTGATCATCGAGCGTCCCCGCACCGAGCTGCCCGACTCCCGCTGCTTGGGCGTCACCCCGATGAAGGCCGCCAGCGCCTTGGCATTGGCAAAGCGCCGCACATCGCCCAAAAACGCCAGCACCTTGGGCGTCGTCACGCGGCCCAGGCCCGGAATGCTGGCCAGCAACTGCGCGTCCTGCCGCAAGCCCGGATGCCCGTCGATGTGGTCGTCGATCTGCTGCTGAAGCTGGCGCGCGCACTGCTCCAACCAGGCCAGGTGGCCGTGGATGGACTGGGTGACCGCCTCATTGCTGGCCTGTGCTTCGAGCCGGTTGCGCTCTTGCTGCTGCATGTCGCGCAGGACCTGCAAGCGGTCCACCAAGGCGCGCAGCTGACGCACTTCCATCGGCGCAGGCTGCCAGGGCTCGGGCTTCATCTGCGCGCAAAAGCGCGCCAGCAGCGCAGCGTCGGCCGAGTCGGTCTTGTTGCGCGAGAGCTCGCCTTGCGCAAAGCCCTTGACCCGCGCGGGGTTGACCACGGCCACCACCCAGCCGGCATCGGTCAGCGCGGCGGCGCAGGCCTCGCTGTAGGGGCCAGTGGCCTCCATGCAAACCCGGCTCGGCAAGGGGGCAACGCCGCCCGACCCATCAGCGGATGCGTTCCATAATCGAGACGTAGTTCGCCACCGCGGCGCCGCCCATGTTGAACACGCCACCGAGCTTCGGCGCGCGAAGCTGGATGCCCTCGGGCGCCTCGCCGCAGAGCTGCATCGCCGTGAGCGCGTGCATCGACACGCCGGTCGCGCCGATCGGATGGCCCTTGGCCTTGAGGCCGCCGGAGACGTTGACGGGCAGCTTGCCGTCCTTCTCGACCCAGCCTTCGCTGATCGCCCGCGCGCCCTGACCGCGCGGGGCAAGGCCCATTGCCTCGTATTCGATCAGTTCGGCGATGGTGAAGCAGTCGTGCGTCTCGACGAAGGAAAGGTCGTCGAGCGAGAGCTTCGCCTGCCCGAGCGCCTGCTTCCACGCGACCGCGCACCCCTCGAATTCGAGAATGTCGCGCTTCGACATCGGCAGGAAATCCTGCACATGCGCGAGGCTGCGCAGCAGAACGGCGCGTTCGGCGCCCATCGCGGTCTCGATATCGGCGATCACCAGCGCCGCCGCCCCGTCCGAGACGAGGCTGCAATCGGTGCGCTTCAGCGGACCGGCGACGAAGGGATTCTTGTCGCTCTCGTTACGGCAGAAATCATAGCCGAGATCCTTGCGCATCTGGGCGTAGGGATTGCCGGCGCCGTTCCTGTGGTTCTTGGCGGCGATGCGGGCGAGCGCGTCGGACTGGTCGCCATAGCGCTGGAAATAGCCGCCGGCGATCTTGCCGAACACGCCGGCGAAGCCGCCGACCGTGTCACCATCCTCGGGAAGATAGGAGGCCTTGAGCAGGTTGTTGCCGATTTCCGCCGGGGGCGTCCGCGTCATCTGCTCGACGCCGACCACCAGCACCACCCGCGCGGCCTTGGCGGCGATCGATTTCGCCGCCTGATGCACCGCCGCCGAACCAGTGGCGCAGGCGTTCTCGACGCGCGTCGTCGGCTTGAACCGCAGGGCCGGATCGGCCTGAAGCACCAGCGAGGCCGTGAAGTCCTGCGGTGAGAAGCCGGCGTTGAAATGACCGAGATAGATCTCGTCCACATCCCCGGCGCTGATTTTCGCATGGGCGAGCGCATCGCGCGCGACCGACACAATCAGCTCCTCGATACTCTCTTCCTTCTTGCCGAAGGTCGTATGGGCCCAGCCGATAATGGACGCGGACATGCCGTTCTCCTCATGCCGATGGCAGCGATGCCAAGAAATCGCGCCTGTTGCGCATTGGGAAGGCAGTTTGTTCAAGTCTTGGCACAAATCAAGTCGGTTGCCTGACAGAGCAGGAAATTTCGCTGCACCGCGCACTGGCCTTGGAAGCGGGGAAACGCCATTTTGCGTCCATGGTCTTTCCCTCGCTGCCCCCGGAACCGCTCCTGCGCGGCCTGATTTTCCTCTCGGTCTTCGGCCTGCTCGCCTTCGCCGAGGGTGTCGCGCCGTTCCGGGCGGTCTCGCGGGGGCCGCGCTGGCCGGGCAATCTGCTGCTGTTCGCGCTCGGCATTCTCGTGGCGCGCGTCGTGCTGCCGCTCGGCGCGGTAGGATACGCGGCCTGGCTCGCAGGAACCGGCGCCGGCCTCTTCAACCTGCTGAAGGTGCCGGGCTGGCTGGCGCTCGCCGCTTCGGTGATCCTGCTCGATCTCGCGATCTACGCCCAGCACGTCCTGTTCCATAAGGTGCCCCTGCTCTGGCGCCTGCACCGCGTCCACCACGCCGATACGGAAATGGACGCCACTACCGGCATCCGCTTTCATCCGCTCGAGATCGCCCTGTCGCTCGGCATCAAACTCGTCGCGATCACGCTGATCGGGGCGCCGCCGCTGGCGGTGTTCCTGTTCGAAGTGCTCCTCAATGCCGGCGCGCTCTTCACCCACGCCAATCTTCGCCTCCCCGCGCACTGGGAGGTGCGGCTGCGGTGGATGATCGTCACGCCGGGCATGCACCGCGTCCACCATTCCTGGGAGCGGATCGACACGGATTCGAACTACGGTTTCAATCTCTCGCTCTGGGACCGCCTGTTCCGCACCTACCGGCCCGAACCGGTGCCGGGCGAGGCGGATATGGTGTTCGGCGTCGAGACGTTCCGCGCCCCTCGCGAGCGGCGGATCGACGCGCTGCTGACG
>JAFLDE010000097.1 GCA_017302655.1 Burkholderiales bacterium | reverse complement strand
CAGCGGCCGTGGCCGTGGCGCCTGCGGCGGCCTGCATGCCGGGCGACTGGGCGTGACCGGCGGTGATGGCCGCAGGCGCGACCTTGGGCGCGGGCTTGGCGCGGGCTTTTTCCTTGGCGGCCGGCTTGGTGGTGGTGGCCTTCTTCTTGGCCGGCGCGGCGTCGGCCGTGCCGACAGGGGCCGACCAGGCGCCGAGCGCCAGGGCAAGCGTGAGGATCAGGGGGCGCAGCAGCATGGGAGGCTCGAAACGCGTCAAAGGGCCGCGAGCATAGCGAGGCGCTGGCTGAGCCTCCTTCAGCCGCCGCCCATGCGCATGGCCAGCACGACCTGGTTGCGCAAAGTCTTGAGCAGGGTCAGTTCCCGTTCTCCGATGCGCAGGCTGCCGGCCTCGGCGCGGTCGCCGTAGATCAGACCCAGCACCTGCGGGCCGGCCACCAGGGGCATCAGCATGAAGGTCGGGGCCGCCACCTGCTGGCGAAACCACAGGGGCAGGCGTTGGGCAATGATGGGATCGGCGGTGTCGGAGATGAGCGTGTCGGCGTTCTTGGTGGTGAGCAGTCCGAACAGGCAGCTGGGCGGCTGCAGCGCCACATCGAAGGCCGGCACCAGCGCCGGCGCCCGCTCGCCCAGGCCGAAGCGCCCCTTCAGGCGACCGCTGGGCGCGTCGCGCAGACACACGATGACGCGCTGAAGTGCCAGCGCCTGGTGGATGTGCTGCACGCACTGTTGCAGCACCTGGGCGGCTGGCGCGCCCGACAGGGCCAGCAGGCTGACCGCTTCCAGCGCCGCCGACAGGGCTTCCGCCACCGCCGCATCGCCGGCTGCGGCCGAAGCCGGCGCGGCCACCTTGGCGACAGCCGCTCGGGCAGGCGATGCAGCGCTTTGCTCGGCAGGCGCAGGTGCAGAAGGCTTGCGCGGTGCCGGCTGCTGGCTCAGGTCGATGCCCAGCGCCTTCACCAGATCGACCCAGCTGCCCTGCACCGTCTCGACGTCTTCCACCAGCGAGGCGGTGTCAAGCGAAAGCGGCACGGCCATCTGCGCGCCGAAGCGCTCCACCACCGCGCGGCGCTGGGCGGCGCGATCCTCGGGCGAGCCGCCTTGGGGCAAGTCCATCAGCTCGCCAGCCAGGCGGTTGCAGGCGGTGCCGAGCACGCGGGGGTATTCCTGAGGCGAGGCGGGGCGGCTGGAGTCGCTGGCGTCCAGGCTGCGCATGCCGCTCAGCAGGCTGTCCGGCCAGCCCCATTGACGTGCCACGTCGATGCCGATCTCCTGGATGGACATGCCCCAGCGCTGGCGCGCGGCGCGTTCGCGCTGCAGGGTCCACTCGGCCGAATCGCGCACCAGTTGCCGGGCCGCGAGCTGGGCGTCGATGGCGTCGCGCTCGGCCGCGAAGTGCATGCCGGCCAGCATCTCGCCCAGGCCCTGGAACTGCGTCGCCAGGTAGGCGCCTTCGAGCTGCTTGCCGCCGCGCACCAGGCTCTGCGCCAGCAGCGCGGCCAGCTGCGAGCGAGCGAACTCGCGCCGCAGGGCATCCCCGTCCGCACCCTTGGGCAGGCGTTCGAACAGCACCAGGGAGCTGGCCAGCATGCCCACCGTCTGGAAGCCCATCAGCGACACCGCGCGCTGCATGCTGGTGATGCTGCCGCCGCCCGCGCTGGCGTAAAACGCAGCGTTGATCAGGCGCAGCAGCTTGGTGGTCATGGCCACGTCGTCGGAGATCTGACCGGCCAGGGCGCGTGTGTGCGAAGTCTCGGAGCGCGCCGCCTTCTGGATGCCGAGCAGCGAGTCGCGCACCGAGGCGAAGTCGCTGCGCTGCGAGATCTTGTCGTGGATGGCCTTCAGCCGCGCCGCGCGGGCGGCGGTTTCGTCCTCGTCGTCGGCCGCTCCCGGAGCCGGATCTTGAAGCTCGCTCATGGAGCGCTGATCTTGCCCTGGCGACAATGCGCCCCATGCCCGAGGAAACCCCTTTCACCCCCGCCGTCCCTTTCGTCCACCTCCGCGCCCACACCGAGTTCGCCGTGGTGGACGGCACCCTGCGTGTCGACGACTGGGTGAAGGCGGCAGCCAAGGACGGTCAGGTGGCGCTGGCCATCACCGACTTGGCCAACCTCTTCGGCGCGGTGAAGTTCTACCGGGCGGCGCGCAAGAAGGGCATCAAGCCGATCATTGGCGCCGACTGCTGGCTCGAACCCGAGGGGCCGGCGCTGCCCGGCAGCCTGCAGCCGCCGGCCAGCCGCATCCTGCTGCTGGTGCAGAACACGCGCGGCTATCTGAATTTGTGCGAGTTGCTCAGCCGTGCCTGGCGCAGCAACGTGCTGCGCAACCAGGCCTGCTTGAAGCGCGAGTGGCTGGAGGAATTGAACGAGGGCCTCATCTGCCTCAGCGGCTTTGCCCATGGGCCCTTGCTTGGGGCCCAGGGCGAAGCCTGGGCCCAGGCGCTGGCCGCGGCCTTCCCAGGGCGCTTTTACGTGGAGCTGCAGCGCGTGGAAGGCCAACGGCACGAGCGCCTGCTGCGCGAGCAGGCGCAACTGGCCGCTCGCCTCTCGCTGCCCGTGGTGGCCACGCATCCCATGCAGTTCCTGGAGGCCGGCGACTACGAAGCGCACGAGGCGCGCGTCTGCGTGGCCGAGGGGGAGACCCTGGACAACCCCAAGCGCGTCAAGCGCTTCACCCCGGATCAGCATTTCAAGACCCAGGCGCAGATGGCGGCGCGCTTTGCCGATATCCCCTCGGCGCTGGCCAACAGCGTGGTCATTGCCGAGCGTTGCAGCCTGGAATTGGTGCTGGGCAAGCCGCAGCTGCCCGACTTCCCCACACCGCTGCTGGCCGATGGCAGCCCCATGCCGATGGCGCAGTACTTCCGCCAGCTCAGCTTCGAGGGGCTGGAGACGCGCCTGCAGCACCTCTTCCCCAAGGAAGCGGAACGCGAGGCGCAGCGGCCGCGCTACGTGGAGCGCCTGGAGTTCGAACTGGCAACCATCGTGAAGATGGGCTTCCCCGGCTACTTCCTCATCGTGGCCGACTTCATCACCTGGGCCAAGAACAACGGCTGCCCGGTGGGCCCGGGCCGGGGCTCGGGGGCGGGCTCGCTGGTGGCCTACGCGCTGGGCATCACCGACCTCGACCCGCTGGCCTACAACCTGCTGTTCGAGCGTTTCCTGAACCCGGAGCGGGTGTCGATGCCCGACTTCGACATCGACTTCTGCCAGGGCAATCGCGACCGCGTCATCGACTACGTGAAAGACAAGTACGGCCGCGACGCGGTGAGCCAGATCGCCACCTTTGGCACCATGGCGGCCAAGGCGGCGCTGCGCGACGTGGGCCGCGTGCTGGGCATGAGCTACGGCCATGTGGACAGCATCGCCAAGCTCATTCCCGCGCCACCGGGCAAACAGGTGACCCTGGCCAAGCCGCCCGAGAAGCCCGACGAGAAGATCATCTACGCGCGCCTGGAAGCGCCCGAGCTGAACGAGCGCGAGGCCGAGGACGAGGAGGTGGCCACGCTGCTCTCGCTGGCCACCCAGGTGGAAGGCCTGACGCGCAACATCGGCATGCACGCCGGGGGCGTGCTGATCGCGCCCGGGAAGATCACCGACTTCTGCCCGCTCTACCAGCAGCCGGGCAGCGACTCGGCCGTGAGCCAGTACGACAAGGACGACGTCGAGGCCATCGGCCTGGTGAAGTTCGACTTCCTGGGCCTGGCCACGCTGACCATCCTGGAGCTGGCCAAGGAGTTCATCGTGCAGGCCGGCCACGCCGACTTCGCCTACGAGCACCTGCCCCTGGGCGATGCCAAGACCTACAAGCTCTTCGCCGACGGCCGCACCGAGGCCGTGTTCCAGTTTGAAAGCCGCGGCATGCAGGGCATGCTCAAGGAAGCCAAGCCGACGCGCCTGGAGGACTTGATCGCGCTGAACGCGATGTTCCGCCCGGGGCCGATGGAGAACATCCCGAGCTTCTGCGCGCGCAAGCATGGGCGCGAGAAGATCGAGTACCCGCATGCGCTGCTCGGCCAGGTGCTGGCCGAGACCTACGGCATCTTCGTCTACCAGGAACAGGTGATGCAGGCGGCGCAGATCATGGGCGGCTATTCGCTGGGCGGCGCCGACCTGCTGCGCCGTGCCATGGGCAAGAAGAAGGCGGAGGAGATGGCGCAGCACCGCGAACTGTTCCGCAGCGGCGCGGCCAAGCAGGACATCCCGGCCGAGAAGGCCGACGAGGTCTTCGACCTGATGGAGAAGTTCGCCGGCTATGGCTTCAACAAGAGCCACGCCGCCGCCTACTCGCTGCTGGCGTATCACACCGGCTTCATCAAGGTGCACCACACGGCGGCCTTCTTCGCCGCCAACATGACCATCGAGTCGGACAACACCGACAAGCTCAAGGTCCTGCTGGCCGATGCGCGCGCCTTCGGCCTGGACTTCCAGCCACCCTGCGTGAATCGCAGCGAGTGGCGCTTCGTGCCGCTGTCCCGCACCCTGGTGAGCTATGGCCTGGGCGCGGTGAAGGGCGCCGGCCGCGGCGCGGTCGAGGCCCTGGTGAAGGCACGGGAAGAGGGCGGGCCATTCAAGAGCCTCTTCGACTTTTGTGCTCGCGTCAACGACCACACGGTCAACAAGCGCGTCGTTGAGGCGCTGATCAAGGCAGGCGCGTTCGACGCCATCCACCCCTCGCGCGAGCGCCTGCTGGCTTCGCTGGAGCTGGCCTTCCGCCACGCCGACATGCTGGAGGCCAACGCCCACCAGGGCGGCCTCTTCGACTTCGACGACACCCCCACGCCCGAGCCGGAGCTGCTGGACGCGCCCACCTGGGGCGTGCGCGAGCGCCTGTCGCTGGAAAAGAGCGCCGTCGGCTTCTACCTGAGCGGGCACTTGTTCGACGAACACGCCGCCGAGGTGCGACGCCTGGTGCCCACGCCGCTGGCCGACCAGGGCGACACCCGCCGCGAAACGGTGCTGATGGCCGGCATCGTGGGCGATCTGCGTGTCATCACCGGCGCGCGCGGACGCACTTGCATCTTCCGGCTCGACGACGGCAGCGGCGCCGGGCTCGAGTTGTCCATGGGCGGCGAGCAGTACGACGGCATGAAGGAGCTCTTGAGCGAAGACGCGCTGGTCTTCGTGCAGGGCAGCGTCAGCCACGACAAGTTCACCGACGGCCTGCGCGGCCGCGTGAACGCGCTGTTCGACTTGGCCGGGGCGCGCGCGCGCTTTGGTCGTGCGCTGCTGATCGAGCTGCCGCGGCCCACGGCTTCGCAGGTGGCGGCGCTGAAGGAGTGGATCGCCCGCCACCCGCCGCAGACCGTGGAAAGCGAAGAAGGCCCGCTACGCCGTGGCCTCGCCGTGCGCTGGCCGCTGCGCCTGACCGGCGCGCAGGCCGAGCTGGACCTGGGCGAGGACGCGCTGCACTGGCCCAGCGAGGAAGCCCTGGCCGAACTGCGCCGGCGGGGGGTGCCGGCGCAGTTGGTCTATCGCTGAGGCATGTGCAAGGCAGGGTCGTTTTCGACGAGCCGGTCCAGCGTGTCGGCTTGATCAGCGCTGCTCCAGCCTTCGTACCCACGGCGCAGCAGGTTGTAGAGCCGTCGCGTCACCATGGCAGCGGCGTTGCTGGTGCCACCGGCCAGGAAGCGCGAGCCGTCTGGCACGCCGGCGGCATACAGGCCGGGTTGGCTCTCGCTGAACTCGCTGGCGGCCAGCAGCGCGGGTTGGTTCCGCTCTAGGCTGCGGCTGGAGTAGGGCAGCTCTTCCCCGTCGCTCTGCCGGCAGGCCCCCACCACCAGCGTGCGCTGGCCGTAGCAGAAGCTGCCGAGTGACTCGTCCAAGTCACTCTGACGCTGTTCCAGCCAGGCCGTGCGCTCGCCCTCGGGCGTGAGCTCGCTGATCTCGTCCCATTCCAGGCAGGCGTCCACCTGGATGGGCTTGCCCAAGGCGCGCAGTTCCACTTCCCACAGTCCGGCGGGCGCGAACGGGCCGTTGTCGTCGCGCGAAGCGCCGCTTGGCGCCAAGGCCAGCAGGGCCATCGAGCGTGTCGCGCTGAGTGGGACCTGCGCACGGTGGATCAAGCCGGCAATGGCCGGGCGGCCTTTTGCCATCCCATCGTTCAGGCGCAGTTGCTGGCCGGCCTTGAGCCAGTCACTCCAGTCGCCCCCTGGCGCGCGCACGCGAAGCTGCAACTCGGCCTGCTCAGGCCGGTCGTACCAGAACTCGACGAAGGTGTCGGTGCGGTCGCCTTCGGCCAGTCGCAGGATCAGGCGCACATCCCTGCCCGGCTCCACGTGGCGCGCAGCCACGCAGCCCACATCGCGTGAGTTGCCGGCTGCCAGCACCAGGGCCATCGAGGGCGCCTCTTCGAGTACCTCGTCCATGGCCTGCTCGATCAGCGAGCCGCCGCGCCGGTCGCAGGCTGTGGTGCCGTAGCTCAAGTTCACCACCAGCGGGGCCTTCTCCTTCATCTGCAGCCGGCACCAGTGCAGGGCATCGAGCACCTGCACGCCCAGCGAGGAACCCGAGGCGTCGGCGGCGGTGAGGGCGGGCAACTGCACGAAGAGCAGCGGGGCGCTGGCGGCGAGGTCCACAGCGCCGCTGGCCGGATCGGGCGCACCACCCGCCACGTCGGCCACATGGGCGCCATGCGTGCGCTGCCACAGTCGGCGTCGCGCGTCGCTGTAGTCGATCAAAAGATCCAGGCCCTTGTAGAGCTCAGTCTCGTCTTCACCGTGATCCCGTTGAGCGAGCAGGGCGTCCACTTGCGCCTTGCCAAGCTCGCGCCCGTAGCCCAGGTCTGACGGCTGTCGCCACCAGCGCTCGTCGTCGCGACACACTTCGCCTTGGTCCCACACGCGTTCAATTCGTGTGCTTGCGGCGCCACTCAGTTTGGAGCGGGGTTTGGCGAAAGCCTGGTGGAGCAGGGGGAAGCCGTAGTCAATGACGGCGATGGCAGCGTCCAGCTTTTGCGGAGCACCCTTCGCCTGCCCAGGGGCACCGTTTGGCTGAGGGCTCAGAAAGCTGTTGGCATCGCGCGCCTCTCCATAGATGCCCAGTGCCGCCGCTCTCGCAGCTTCGCGCGCGGAGCGGAAGGGAGCGGCTAGCTCCCAGCGCAAGCCATGCTCTTGGGCAATGCGTTCGAAAAGCGCCAGCTTAGAAAACTTGAAGCGCGCCGTGAAGTGCCGCCAGCGCATGCCCGTTTTCTTTGGCGCCCTATAGGCCAGCGGCACCTTTGCCACAGTCTCCAGTGCCTTCCGCAGTTCATCAGTCAGTCCCTGCTCGCCGGCTTGTACCAACGCGCACAGCTCGGCCGGCTTCTGGGGGGCCTTGCCGCCCAGGCTGCGCCGCATGCCTCGCCAGTCGCTGTGCTCCGACCAATCAAGGTAGGGGTCACGCTCCTTCAGGGAGCGCAATGGCGATGCAGTCCACTTCAAGTGATCCATGGTGGCATCCCTCACAGCTTCAAGGCCACCAGCTCTTCCGTCGCCTGCAGCCACATCCATTCCAGCAGAAGCTGCTTGGGCACCTTCTCGGTGCTGCTGGTTGCCGGTTGACGCGACTGGGTTTCGCGCAACTCGTTCTGCGTTGCCAGGTCGTTGCCGCCAGTGCCACTGAACTGAAGTGTTACGGGTGCCTCGCCGCCGGTGGCGTACGCCTTGAGCAGCGCCGCCAGCTGCTGCCCCAGCGCGTAGCCGGCTGCGTTGTCGAGCGGAAAGTGCACCCCAGCCACCACGCGGTTGAAGGCGATGCGGCGTGCCATGCGATCCAGCTGCGCCACCCGAGCGTCGTTGGGCTGCAGCAGCGCGATCAACAGCTCGCTGAAGAGCGTGGCCATGGTGGCGTGGCCACTGGGCAGCGCGCCATGCTGCGGGGTGGGCAGCAAGGTGGTGACCAGACTGGAGCTCTGGAAGGGCCGCAGCGCCGCAATCTGATGCTTCAGCCCCATCACCCAGATCCCTGCCCAGCGGAAGGCCAGATCCATCAGCAGCTCGGTGTGCGGCGCGGCGCCGCGCGGCAGGTTGAGCAACGCGCAGAAGAAGTCCCAAAAGTCGTCGGCCTGAGTCAACACCTCGCACAGGCGCTCTTCGCGTTCGACGGCGGCGCGCAGCACCTTGTCGATCTGGGAGTTGTTCGGCTTTGGCACTGGGCTGAAGTCGATGAGAGCACGTGCCCCTTGGGACCCGGCAAACTCGAGCTTCTTCCCATTGACTCGGCAAAGTGGGTATAGCTCTGCCAGCACGGCTTCGACCCGATGCGGCTCGCCCCAGCGCCGCAGGTCGCCGGGCGAGCCGGGTGCAGTGGACGGCTCGCCCTTCGCAGCACCCGAAGTCAGCTGGCGTTGCCCGACGCGCTCGGTGGCCTGGCGAATCGCCCGGCCGAGCACGTCTGCATCGTAGGCAGCCTGGATCTCCTCGAAGCTTGGGACGCCGGGATCGATGTGCGGCTGCCAATGAGGTTGCAGATGCGGCTGGAGATGGGGTTGGAGGTGCGGCTGCCGGTGAGGTTGCAGATGGGGTTGAAGGTGCGGCTGCAAGTGCGGTTGCCGATGAGGCTGCCGATGCGGTTGCCGATGCGGTTGCCGATGCGGTTGCCTGTGCGGCTGTTGTCCTGCACCGCTGGGAGATTGCAGCACGCCGTACTCATCGAACCAGTCAATGGACATGGTGGGTTCCTTCAAGGGTGGCCGACGACTTGGGTCAGCGCGTCGTCGAGCTGGCGTCGCCAGGCCGGGCCGGCGCCGGTGATCGGCGTCGGGCGGCTGGCAGCGGTCGGGGTGTGCTGTCGATATGCCGCCAGCGCGGCCTGCGCTTCGGTCTCTTGGCCGGCGATCACCAAGGCGCCGATCAGCAAACGGTGTGCCGATGCATGCAGCGCCTGACGGCTCAGCGATTGGCGCGCCCAGGAAGCAGCTTCCAGCGGGCGGCCGGCGGCCAGCTCGGCCAGTGCCACATAGGTTTCGAACAGGTATCGGCTGGGATCCAGTGGCGAGCGGCGCAACGCCTCATGGGCCGACTCAGCGGCTGCTTCGCCCTGATCCAGATACGCCAGCACACTGGCCTGCTGTGCCCAGGCCCAAGGGTCCTGCGGCGCGCAGGCGATGGCCTCGGCGTTCAGCGCGCGGGCCTCGTCGACATGGTGCTCGAAGCGCATGCGCTGCAACGCCAGCGCGCTGAGTGCCACGGCATTGCGCGGATCCAACTCGGTGGCGCGTAGGGCGTGCTCTCGCGCCAGCCGCATGCCCTGGGTCTCGTCAACCTGCCAGCCTTGGACCACACACAGCACATGCCAGCGCGCCAGCATGCCGTGAGGTGCTGGCTGGCGCGGATGACGCTCGGCCAGCAGTTCAAAGGCGGCACGGGCGCGATCGAACTCGGCAGGGACCAGACTGCCTGACAACGAGTGGGCCGCCGCATAGACCTGGTAAGAAGGCAGGCTGCCCATGGGCAGCAGACAGGCGTGGCGCACGGCGTGCAGATCCAAGTGCGCAAGCAGTTGTGTCACGCAACCGCCCAGCGCATCTGCGCTGGTGGCAAAGAGCGCCGCCAGGTCACAGTCCAAGGGTACGCAGGCCAACTGCTCGCCGCTGCGCAGGCTCAGAAGGTTCAGTTCGGCATGGAGCCGCTTACCCTGCAGCGTGCATCGGCCGCCCAACAGGTAGTGCGCGCCGGTGGCATGCTCCAGCGCGCGCATGCCGGCGGGGGTGCATTCGGCATCGCGCAACCGAGCGCTGCTGGCCAGGGACTGAACGCGCAAACTCGGGTGTCCTGCCAGCGAACCGGCCAGTGCGTCCGCCAGCGCATGTCCGGCCGCGTCGGCCGGTCCTGGCTTGCTTGCGCGCAGCGGTACCACGGCAAGTATGGGCCTCAAGGTCTCGTCGCCAGGGTGCGGCGGCGGGCGTCTTTCAACGCTGGTGCCCAGGGGTTCGGCTCGAAACAGGCGAATCGGCTGGTCGTAGTGCTTCAAGTACCGCTCGCCTAGGTCAACCAGTTGAGCGTCCACATCGTCCACCAGCGCATCGCGCATCTCGATGCTCAACCAAGTTTGCCCAGGCAGGGCAGCACCCGAGACGCGCGCGGCCAAATTGACCCCGGCGCCGTAGATTTCATGCCCGTCGTGCAGCACTTCGGCCACATGCAGGCCGATACGTAGCCAGAGGCGTGCCGCGTCAGGCAAGGGCGAGCTGGCCTGCGCCGCCAGCTCATGCAATGCAAAAGCCTGGTGAAGCGCAGCGGGCGCTGTCTCAAAGGTCAGCAGCATCGAGTCGCCCGCCGTGCGCACCACACGTCCGGCGTGGGCTCTCATGCGTTGGCGAACCTGCGATTCGAAACTTCGCCAAGCCTGGATCACTTCGTTCTCGAATTGCTGCATCAACACCACCGACTCCACGAGGTCGGCAAGCAAGATCACGCATCGTTGGCGCTTTGGCAGCGCCGCTTCGACGGAGAAGGAACTCATTAGGTGGCCAGGGTGTTGGGTCGTCTTCCACAGTGTTGCGGAAATCGAGGTCTGCGCGACCATGACTCAAGGGAAAACCAGTGCCTGCGCGAAGCGCCTGGTTCGTTGGCCCGCTCATCCGACCCACTCGACCGACGTTCTGTCATCGTTTCTCTGCTTCGTTGTTTGGCTTTTTTCTAAGCGACACCGCCAGGGATCGGTGTACGGACAAAGATGGATGCGACTCCCTGGTCTGCTGGTTTGGCATTCGCTCGGCCCTGCTGCGGCTCGCCTGGGCTGGGGAAAACGCCAAACCGCACCCATGCCCAGGCGCCTGCGTGACACTGCAGCCCATGAGCGAACCCGCCCCCCTCACCCAATTGCTCCATGCCTGGCAGGGCGGCGATGCCGATGCCTTTTCCCGTCTGCTGGGTGAGGTGCATGGCGAATTGATGCGCATGGCCGGTTCGCGCCTGCGCGTGGCCGACGGTTCGCAGACGATCTCGCGTGGTGACCTTCTCAATGAAGCGCTGCTGCGCGTCATGCAGGGCCGGCCGAACTGGCAGGACCGCCGGCATTTCTTCGCCACCGTGTCCACCACCATGCGCAACGTGCTGGTGGACCACGCGCGCGAGCGCCAGGCGGCCAAGCGCGGCGGCGATTTCGCGCGCGTCACCTGGACCCTCTCGGCGATCGGCGAAGAGGCCATGGACGCCGACCTGCTCACGCTCGACCAACTGCTCACTCGGCTGAAGGCAGAGGACGAGCGCGCCAGCGAGGTGCTGCAGCTCACGTACTTCGGCGGCCTCTCCAGGCAGGATATCGCCGAGGTGCTCGGCGTGTCCGTGCCTACCGTGGATCGCGAGCTGCGCTTCGCGCGCGGCTGGCTGGAGCAGCAACTCGACCGCTCGCTGGAAGCCTGATAGGTTGGTTGTTCCGACTGCGTTGAACCCGGCATGACGCTCAAGGAATTGTTCTTCGAGGTTGCCGACCTGCCTGACGAGGCGGCCCAGCGCGCTCGACTTGCCGAGCTCGGTGCGAGTGACGAGCAGATCGAGCAGGTGCTCGACCTGTGCCGCCGCGAACGCGACCGCCTGCCGACCACGCCCACGCGCTTCTCGCTGCCTGTGCAGGCCGCTGCCGCGCGTCTGGCCGGCAACGAGCTGCAAAGCGGCGATCGGCTCGGCCCCTGGCTGCTCAAGCAGCCGCTGGGCGAAGGCGGCATGGGGCGTGTCTTTCTGGCCGAGCGAGCCGATGGCCTGTACCAGCAGCGTGTCGCCGTGAAGCTGCTGCGCGGAGCCGCCCCGCCCGAGTTGCTGGCGCGCGAGCGGCAGATCCTGGCCACGCTGGAACACCCGCACATTGCGCGCCTGCTGGACGGGGGTGCCACGCCCCGTGGCCGTCCCTACCTGGTGATGGCTTTCGTGGAAGGGCAGACCCTGGATCGCTGGGCCGCCACGGCCTCTTTGGCCCGCAAGCTCGCGCTGATCGAACAGATTGCCGGCGCGCTGGACCATGCGCACCGCCATCTGGTCGTGCATTGCGACCTCAAGCCCGCCAACGTGATGGTGAGCGCAGAGGGCCATGCGGTGCTGCTGGACTTCGGCATCGCGCAGTTGGAACGCGAGACGCAGGGCGGGGCCATTCAGGGCCTCACCCCGCACTACGCCAGCCCCGAGCAGCTCCGCGGCGAGCCCCTGAGCAGCGCCACAGACATCTTCGGATTGGGCAAGCTCATCGAGCCGCTGTTGGCCGGTGCACCGCGCGAGCGCGAATGGCGCGCCATCGTCTCGCGTGCCTGCGCGGCCGAGCCCTCGCAGCGCTACCCGAGCGCGTTGGCGCTGGTGGACGACCTGCGCCGCTGGCAGCAGCACCGCCCTGTTCAAGCCCTGCCGCGCACGCCCGGCTACGTGGCGGCGCGCCTGTTGCGGCGCCAATGGCCGGCCTGGCTGGCGGGTGCTGCGGCCTTGGCCATGGCCGGTGGCTTCACCTGGCAGTTGGTGCAGGCGCGCGAACGCGCCGAGCGCGAGGCCCGCGTGGCCGCGCAGACGGCCGATTACCTGGTCGGCCTCTTCAAGGGCGCCAGCCCGCTCGAATCCGGTCGCCCCGACCTGCCGGTGCGCGAACTGGTGGACCGCGGCCGCGACCGCTTGGGCGACGAGCTGAAGGACCAGCCGGCACTGCAGGGCCGGCTGCAGGGCGTGCTGTCGCGCGTGTACCGCAGCATGGGTAGCCCGCGCGAGGCTCTGCCGCTGGCACAAGCCGCAGTGGCGGCCGCGCAGGCTGGCGACGACCGCTTGGCCGAGGCCGATGCCTGGGCCGAGCTGGCGCGGGCGCAAGCCAACGTCCGCAGTTTGGAGGAGGCCGTCGTCTCCGCGCGGCGTGCGCTCGCGCTGCGGGAGGCCCATGCCGGCCCGAAGGGCTGGGAGGCCGGTCAGTCCCACCATCAGCTGCTCGTGCTGCTGTCCGATACCCGCGAGTTCGACGCCGCCGAGCAGCACGGGCGCTGGGCCGCCGAGGCCTTGGCGCGCGAACCCGACCGTGACCCCGAACAGTCCATCACCCTGCAGGCCAATCAAGGCCGCATGCACCTCTTCGCCGGGCATCCGGCCCAGGCCGAGCCCTTCCTGCGGCAAGCCCTGGCCCTTCGCACGCGCCACAGCGGCGCCGAGCACGCCAGCACCCTGACCACCGCCGCCAACCTGGCCGCCGTGCTGCACGACCTGCAGCGACTGGGCGAGGCCGAGGCGATGCTGCGCCAGCTCCTCCAGCAGCGCAGCCGGCTGCACGGCGCGAAGAGCCAGCAGGTGATGGAAACCGTGCGCGAACTCGGCCTCGTGCTGCTGGATGCCGGCCGCTACGACGAGGCCCTGGCCACCATGCGCGAGGCGCTCGACCTCGTCACCCAGGTCGCCGGACCCCAGAGCAGCGGTGTGGCCGGCACGCAGCGCTACCTGGGCGACATCCACGCCGCCCGCGGCGAACTGCCGCAGGCCGAGGCCGCCTACCGCGAGGCGCTGACGCTGGGCGAGGGCAAGGCCTTGTCCGCCCGCACGCAAGCACGCGCGCGCCAGGCCTGGGCCCGCCT
>JAFLDE010000096.1 GCA_017302655.1 Burkholderiales bacterium | reverse complement strand
TCCGGACTCGCGGTGACCACCCCGACATGCGCCGGGGGGCGACCGCCGCGCGGTCAGCCGCTTCGGGCCTCCGGCCCTACGCGCCTGACCGCGCTGAAAGACTTACACCACTTCTTGGGACACCAGCAAGACTTCAATGCGCTTCAAGATTGGGTTGATGACGTGCTGCTTCACGCGCAAAGGCTTCAAGTAAAGCTCGATGCCGGTTCCCGTGGCAGCCGTCGCTTGGTTGCTTGACCGATCGCTAGGCATCAGTCGCTTCGATCAGCTTGAGGAGTACCTGAAGTGCCTCTAGCTTCTGCTCCATGTAATCGTGACCGTCGTAATGTTTGCGCTGAACCCCACTGATGCCATGCGACTGGAGGTGGCCGCGATGCTCCAAGCTGACCTTTGCCTTAGCCAGCGCGGTCTCTACGCCAGACCGGATGCGCTTCAGCTGAAACTCTTCGATGTCACTACCAACGGCCGCCTTGGCCCAGTTCAGCATCGTCATGTTGCTGATCTTGCGCTTGCCCTTGCTCGTGCTGAAAACGAACTCGCCTTCGGTTGCCGCGCTCACCAGAGAATCAAGGTCAGATTGCACTGACGGCAGCACCGGAAGCTTGTGAGCCCTAGGGGCCTCGTCTGTGGGTCCCTTGGCATCAATGAGGGTGATCTCGTTGCCCTTGACCTGTGATTTCGTGAGGCGCAGCAGTTGCTCGATGCGCTGCCCGCCCGTGAGCAAATGCAGGCGCAGCGCCCTGCCCTCGGTACCGGGCAAGTTCTTGAGGATTCCCCAGTAGACGCGCAGCTCTTCGATCGACAGCGGTCGCTTGTCCGCCTTGTCGAACTTCTTGTCGCGCTTGGTGGATGCAACTGGATTCGACGTCACAAGGAAGGCTTTGAAGGCTTCAGGGAGGGTACCGGTGAACTTGGCGTCGAGAGCGCATTGATAGGCAGCTCGCAGGTAGGCCCGCAGCTTGTTGGAGGTTCTCCCTTTGCCACCTTGCGCAACGCTGCGAATCACGTCGGCTATCTCTTCAGCCGAAATTGAGTTGGCGGCACGCTTGCAAAGCTCAGGCCAGACCGTCTCCAGATGCAGTCGAAAGATGGAGCGAACGTCGGCATGGCTATGTCGCTTCTGGGCCTGCAGATGGTCCGCGTAGGTGGTCAGCAGCTTGCCCAAAGTGTTCTTAGCCGCAGCTCGCTCTTGCTCCTGCTGTTTGCGGATCGCAGCTTCCGCGAGCAGGGCTGCTTCGTGCTCGCGCCGCTTCAGCTCTTGCTGCCGGCGAATACCACCTTCGTCCCTGGTCTTTAGGTGCTTCATCGCCAGGACGCGACAGGCCTCGGCCGCCGCCGCAATGGAGTACCCGCGCGCAGTTGGGCTGAGCGACTTGGGCGGTGCCGAAGAGTCGTAGGTGCCGACAGCCAACCGATCGGACTTGCCGTTGTGGGTGTAACGCCAGTAGAACTGGACGACTCCGCCCGCCAGCGCACGGGCCTGGAGTGCGCCACCGTGCTCGATCCGACGCACGGTGGCGAAACGGCCTGGCTCCAGGTCTTTAAGGTCAGCGCCAGACCGCTCTTGAGTGCTCTTTCCCATGGAATCCTCAGCTCATGTCTTTGTGTTCCGGTGCCAGTTTGGTGCCAGTCTGGTGCCAGTTTTTCGGCGATTGAACTTGGATGCAATCAGACAACCCAAGACGCACGCTCGACTTTTGTCATTCTAAAACAATGACTTATGAGCGTTCATTTGATCCACGGAAATCCAGAGAAATTCACGATTTACGGACTGTTAATCCGTAGGTCCCTGGTTCGAGCCCAGGTCGGGGAGCCAAAACATGGAAAGCCTCAGCACTGCAAGGTGCTGGGGCTTTTT
Organism: Burkholderiales bacterium; assembly: GCA_017302655.1. Lineage (GTDB taxonomy): Bacteria > Pseudomonadota > Gammaproteobacteria > Burkholderiales > Burkholderiaceae_C > Inhella. The sequence continues at coordinate 11,946 of JAFLDE010000096.1, read as the reverse complement.
CCTTTACTCGGAACGAACTGCATGAGCACCCTGCCCCCTTGCCCCCAGTGCCAGTCGGTCTACACCTACGTAGACGGTCCAGGCATGGTGTGCCCTGAGTGTGGGCACGAATGGTCGGCGCAGTCTGAGGTAGAAACGGTCGAAGCGGTCCGGGTGGTGCGCGACGCGGTCGGCAATGTGCTGCAGGACGGTGACAGCGTCACCGTCATCAAGGACCTCAAGGTGAAGGGATCGACCTTGGTCGTCAAGGTGGGCACCAAGGTCAAGAACATCCGCCTTTGCGAGGGCGAGCACGACATCGACTGCCGGATCGACGGCGTGGGCGCCATGGGCTTGAAGTCGGAGTTCGTGAAGCGGGTCTGAGTGGAAGTCGGGCGTTCCCGATTCTGCGTGCCGCCCCAAGCAGCGTGTGGGGCCCTGTCAGCATGAGTCCGTTCCTTGGCCCCGTTGCAGCAGCAGATCGCACGGGTTCGAGTCTGGGTTGTGGAGCAGACGCAAACCCCCAGCAACGCCAGTTGCTGGGGGTTCTTCTTTGGGCGAGTTGCGCTACGCCACCATGCCCAGTGCACGCGGCAGGGCCAGGGTCATGGCCGGCCAGTAGGTCACCAGGCCCAGGAACACCAGCATGGTGAGCAGCCAGGGCCAGACCGCCACCGACATCTCGGAGAGACCCAGCTTGCTGATGCCGCTGGCCACGTAGAGGTTGAGCCCCACCGGCGGGGTGATCATGCCGATCTCCATGTTCACGGTGATCATGATGCCGAAGTGGATCGGGTCGATGCCCAGCTTCATGGCGATCGGGAACAGGATGGGCGCGGTGATCAGGATGATGGACGAGGGCTCCATGAAGCTGCCCATCACCAGCAGCAGCACGTTCACGGCGAGCAAGAAGCCGATCACACCGAGCCCGCTGCCCAACAACCAATCGGCCACCCCCTGCGGAATGTTCTCGTGCGTGAGCAGGAAGCTGAACAGCACCGCATTGGTGATGATGTAGAGCAGCATCGCGCTCATGTTGGCGCTGGCCAGCAGGGTCTTGGGCAGGTCGCGAACCTTCAGGTCCTTGTAGACGAAAGTGGCGATGAAGAACGCGTACACCGCACTCATGGCCGCCGCCTCGGTGGGCGTGAAGACGCCGCTGTAGATGCCGCCCATCACCACCACGATGAGCAGCAGACCCCAGATCGACTCGCGAAAGGCCGTCCAGCGCTCGCCCCAGCTGGCGCGCTTCTCACGTGGGTAGCCGCCCCTCCAAGCCTGGTACCAGGTCGTGCCCAGCAGCATGGCGGCCAGCACCAGCCCCGGCACCACGCCAGCCATGAAGAGCGCGCCGATGGAGCTGTTGGTCGACACCGCGTACATCACCATCACGATGGAGGGCGGAATCAGGATGCCCAAACCACCCGCGGAGGCGATGACGCCGGCGCCAAAGCGCTTCGGGTAGCCGGCCTTCACCATCGCCGGCAGCAGGATGGACCCCACCGCCACCACGGTGGCCGGGCTGGAGCCCGACACTGCCGCGAATAGCGCGCAGGCCACCACGGCGCCCAGGCCCAGGCCGCCTGGCCAGTGGCCGACCAGCGAGGTGGCGAAACGAATCATCCGCTTGGCCACCCCGCCATGAGTGAGAAAGTTGCCGGCCAGGATGAAGAAGGGGATCGCCATGATCTCGAACTTCTCGATGCCGGTGAACAGCTTCAAGGCCACCGACTCGATCGGCACCTGCGTGAAGGCGAACAGGAAGGTCAGCACGGTCAGGCCGAGGGAAATGGACACCGGCATGCCGGTGAGCATCAGGACGGCCAGCAGGCCAAAGATGATGAGGCCGGTCACTTCGGTTCTCCCTTGCCGCGCGGGTGCAGGTCGTCGTTCATGCGGTAGATGCGGTCCTCCTCGCCGGCGGCGGGCGGGTGCACCTCGTCGTCAATGCCGTCCACATGGCCGTGGTCGTGGTGGGGCAGCTCACCAGTCTTCCAGAAGCCGTGCGCCACCTGCAGGAAGCGCAGGCACATCAGGCTGGACCCCAGCGGAACGGCCAAGTAAACGATCCAGGTCGGCCATTCGAGGTCCGGCGTGGTCGGCCCCTCAAACAGGCCCTCGGTGGACACGCCCAGCAAGCTGCGCGTGGCGTAGTTCATGCCGTTGTCCCACACGAAGGCCGCGCCCAGTGTGGCGATGGTGGCGGTGAACAAGGCGCCGGCAAACAAGCCCAGCAGCACGAAGCGCCCACGCACCCGATCGCTCAGACGGTTGATGAGCACGTCCACGCCGACGTGGATGCCGGTGCGCACGCCGTAGGCGGCGCCGAACTTGGCCATCCACACGAAGAGGATGATGCAAAGCTCCTGCGCCCAGCCGAAGTTCAGGCCCAGCAGCCAGTCCTGCACGCCCGGAATGGCCAGGCCCGTGGCGTAACGGTGCAGCACCGCCACGAAGATGATGGCGGTGGCGACCCCGATCAGGGCGGTCACCAGCCACTCCTCCAGATGGTTGAGGAATTTCATGCAAAGCTCTCCCGTTCGCGCCGTGGCGCGCGAAGGCGTGGACTCAAGTCCCGGGTGAACCGGTCCCCGCGCATCGCGCCAGGGCCGGTGCGAAAGACAGCGCGCCTAGCTCAGAGCTTGAGAGTTCTTCGGCCGTGCCCGCAAGGCGCGTCAAGACGGCCCCGATCGAGGCGCAAAGCGCAGCCATAGCTCGGGCTATGGCGAGCATTTGCAACGACGAGCGGGGGTGTTTTGGCGTGCAAGGCGGGCATGGGTGAGGGACTCTCAAGCTCTTAGAGCTTCGCCGGGTCGAAACCGGTCTCCTTGTAGACCGCGTTGATGATGTCCTGGCCGATGCGCGAGGCCATCTCGGTGTGCGCCTTCACCATCGTCTTCTTCAGCTCCAGGCGCTGGGCGGGCGTCAGCACGGTCACCGTGCTCTTGCCGCTGGCCTTCACCTTCTCCAGCGCGCCGTCGTTGTCTTCCTTGGCAATCTTGTTGGCGAAGGCGGCGGCCTCCGCCATGGCCTTGTCGAGTTGGCCGCGGACGTCAGCCGGCAGGCCGTCCCAGAACTTTTTGTTGGTGATGACCGCGTAACCCAGGTAGCCGTGGTCGCTCACCGTCACATGCTTCTGCACCTCGTGCATCTTCTGCGTGAAGAGGTTGCTGTGCGGGTTCTCGGTGCCGTCCACCACGCCGGTCTGCAGGGCCTGATAGACCTCCGAAAAGGCCATCACCTGCGGCAGCGCGCCCAACGACCGCATCTGCGCTTCCAGCACCTTGCTGGACTGGATGCGCATCTTCAGACCCTTGAAGTCGGCCGGGCTGGCCAGCGGCTTGTTGGCGCTGAAGCTCTTGAAGCCGTTGTCCCAGAAGGCCAGGCCCTGGATGCCGCGCGCCTCCAGCTTGCTCAGCAGCATCTTGCCCACCGGGCCTTGCGTCACCTTGTGCAGCTCGGCGTAGTTGTCAAAGATGAAGGGCAGGTCGAAGACCTCGAACTCCTTGGCGCCCAGCGGCCCGAACTTGGCCAGCGAAGGCGCCAGCATCTGCACGGCGCCCAGCTGCAGGGCCTCCATCTCCTCTTTGTCCTTGTACAGGGTGCTGTTGGCGTACACCTCCACCTTCACCTTGCCGCCGGTGAGTTCGGCCGCGCGCTTGGCGAAGAAGTCGGCCGCCTTGCCCTTGGGCGTGTCGCCCGCCACCACATGGCTGAACTTGATGACGATGGGCGCCTGGGCCAGGGCGGCCAGCGGGGCGGCCAGGGCCAGGGCGATGACGGCGAGGCGGCGGGGGAAGTGCATGTCGGTCTCCAGTGTGAAGGACGGGGGTTGGATGCGGCGGATTGTGGAAACCGTCACGCCGGCCGGGAAGTTGTGGACTTCCACATTTCTTCGCACCGTCCGCCACGCGCCGCCACCGCCTGCATAGAGTGCGGTCCATGCCCAAGGCCCCCGATTGGCGACGCTGGACCTGGTCGCTGCCCCTGCTGCTGGCGCTGCTCTTCGTGGCGGCGGTGCTGGCTTGGGCGCGCGCCGACCGCGCCGCCGAACGCGAGGCCGAGCAGCAGACTCTGATTGCCGACAGCCTCAGCACCGCCGCGCAGCTGCGCGTGCGCCTGGACGAGGAACACCGCCTGCTGCGTGAACTGGCCGCGCAGTTGGCAGGCGGGCAAGCGCTCGACGAAGCCCCCGCATTGCGACAGGGTCTGGCCGGCAGCTGGCAGAGCCTGGTGTGGCTGGATGCCCAATTGCGCGAGCGTGCCCAACAGCCCCCGCCCGGCCTGCAGCGCCGCGAGCTCTCTCAGTCACTCTTCCTCAACGAAGACCTGGCCGACGGCGGACGGCTGGTGCTGCGCTACGACCCGGCGCGCCTGCTCGCCGCCGGTGTGCCCTGGTGGCTGTCCCGACGCTACGACGTCCAGCTCATCGACCACGAGGACCAGCTGGTCGCCTCGCTGCTGCGCGCGCCGGTGCGCGTGGTCAGCGGCGACCTGCCCAGCCACCGCGTGCCGCTCGATGAAGCCGGCTCCCTGCTCCTCGAGCTCACGCTGCGCGAGCCCATGCGCGACGGCCTGCTGCCGCTGGTGCTGGCGCTCATCGCCGGCTTCCTGCCGCTGGCCGCCTGGGCCAGCTGGCTGCTGCGGCGGCAACTGCGCCGGCTCATCGCCGCCGAGGCGCGCTGGCGGGGCGAAGCTGCCTGGCGAGCGGCTATCGAGGACTCGGCCTTGGTGGGCCTGCGTGCGAGAGACGCTGAAGGCCTCCTGCTCTCCGTCAACCGCACCTTCTGCGAGATGGTCGGCCGCAGCGCCGCCGAGCTCGTGGGCCACGCGCCGCCCATGCCCTACTGGCACCCGGACGGGCTGAACGAAGCCATGCAGCGCAGCCGGCGCAACTTGCAGGGCGGCGCGCCGCGCGAGGGCTACGAGACGCGATGGCGCCACGCCAGCGGGCGCGACATCGACGTGCTCGTGTTCGAGACCCCGCTCGTCGATGCCCAGGGCCAGCAGATCGGCTGGCTGGGCACCGTGCTGGACATCACCGAGCGCAAGCGCCTGGCCGAGAGCGAGGCGCGCCAGGTGGAAGCCCAGGCGCAGGCGGCGCGCCTGACCATGCTGGGTGAGATCGCCTCGACGCTCGCGCATGAACTGAACCAGCCGCTCAGCGCCATCGCCAGCTGGAACGCGGGCGTCATCAATTCCTTGCAGCGCCTGGGCGTGGATGATGCGCAGGTGCACGGTGCCCTGCAACGCCTGGGCGAGCAAGCCGCGCAGGCCGGCCGCGTGGTGAAGCGCATCCGCCAGTTCCTCACTAAGCGCGAACCGCAGCTCGAACCCTTGCGACTGAACCCGGTGATCGAAGCCGCCGCGCGCGTGCTGTCCAAGGAGTTCGCACAGCGCGAGGTGCAGTTGGAGTTGCGCCTGGACGCCACCCTGCCCGAGGTCGTGGCCGACGCCGTGCTCATCGAACAGGTGCTCATCAACCTGCTGCGCAATGCCGGCGACGCGCTGCTGGAACGTGCGCCGCCGCGGCGCATCCAGGTACACAGCCGCGTGGCGGGCGGGTTCCTCGTGGTCGAGGTCTGCGACAACGGCCCGGGCCTGGGCGGCCGCAGCAGCGAACAGCTGTTCTCTCCCTTCTACTCCACCAAGCGCGAAGGCATGGGCATGGGCCTGGCCATCTGCCGCTCCATCATCGAGGCCCACCACGGCGTGCTCGACGCCGGACCGGCCCAGCTGGGCGGTGCGCGCTTCGCCTTCTCCCTTCCCCTGTCATGACGAACACCGTCTACCTGGTTGACGACGAAGACGCCGTGCGCGAGGCCCTGGCCTTCCTGCTCGGCTCGCGCGGGCTGGCCGTGCAGGCCTTCGACGCGGCACCCGCGCTGCTGGCCCACCTGGATGGGCTGGGCGCGGCCCCGCAGGGCGTCTTCCTGCTCGACGTGCGCATGGAGCCCATGAACGGCACGCGTCTTCACGAAGCCTTGCTGGAGCGCGGGCTGAAGAACCCGGTGCTCTTCCTCACCGGCCACGGCGACATCCCGATGGTCGTTGCCGCCCTCAAGCGCGGCGCCTTCGATTTCCTGGAGAAGCCCTACAGCGACAACGCGCTGGTGGACCGCGTCGAGCAGGCCCTGGCCGTGGCCGCCGCCATGCAGGCGCAGGGTGCCCATGCAGCCGAACGCGCCGCGCGCCTGGCCAGCCTCACCGAGCGCGAGCGCGAAGTCATGCAGCGCGTCGCCGCCGGCAAGCTCAACAAGGTGATCGCCGACGAACTCTGCGTCTCGGTGCGCACGGTCGAAGTGCACCGCGCGCGGGTGTTCGCGAAGCTTGGCGTGGGTTCGGCGGCCGAGCTGGCCGGTTGGTTGGCCGGTGGCGGCTGAAGCTCAGGATGGAATAAAGCCGGGCGCTGCGGTGTTCACCGCCTACCGCAACCCTTTCTTCGGAGTCCCCATGCGCCTTGCCCTGCTGCTTTCGACCCTTGCACTCGCCGCCTGCGCCAGCTTCAGCCCCCCGGCCCAGGTGTCGGGCGATGTGCTGACCGGCCCCAACGGCATGACGCTCTACACCTTCGACAAGGACGCCGCCGGCAGCGGCAAGAGCGTGTGCAACGGCCCGTGCGCGACCAACTGGCCGCCGCTCGCCGCGCCCGAAGGAGCCAAGGGTGACGGCGCCTGGAGCGTGATCACGCGCGACGATGGCAAGACCCAATGGGCTTACAAGGGCAAGCCGCTCTACTTCTGGGTCAAGGACACCAAGCCCGGCGACCGCACAGGCGACGGCTTCAACAAGGTCTGGCAGCTCGCCAAGCCCTGATGACCGGTTTCGACGCGCTGCTGGAGCATGTGCCGGCGCTGCGCCGTTACGCGCGCTTGCTGACCGGCGATGCCGCGCGCGCCGACGACCTGGTGCAAGACACGCTGGAGCGCGCCCACCGCAAGGGCGCGCTCTGGCGCGAGGGTTCGATGCGCAGCTGGCTGCTCACCCTCATGCACAACCTGCACCTGAACCAGCGCCGTGACCAGCGCCTGGAGGTGCAGGTAGCCGACGATGCCACCGAGGCGGCCCACGACCCCACGCCCCGGCTGGGCGTGCGCCTGGACCTGGTGCAGGCGCTCGAACGTCTGAGTCCCCAGACCCGTGCCGTGCTGCTCCTCGTCACGGTCGAGGAATACAGCTACGCGGAAGCCGCCGCCATCCTTGATGTGCCCATCGGCACGGTGATGTCCCGCCTGCACCGTGCGCGCGAACAGCTGCGGCACTGGATGACCGAACCCGAACAACCGCCTGTGCGGCTGGTGAAGCCATGACCTCTTCCGCCCCCACCCGCGACGAACTGCATGCGCTCGTCGACGCCCAGCTGGACGAGGCGCGCAGCGCCGCCCTGCTGGCCTGGCTGCGCCAGCACCCTGAGGAGAGCTGGACGCTGCTGAACTGGCAGGTGCAGGCGGCTCACCTGCGTCGCCATGCGCGAACCATCGGAGCCGCCCTGCCTGCTTCCGAACCCGCCTCGCCGGAGGCGGTACCGCGCCAAGACTCGCCCTGGCGTGGCGTGGCCTGGGCCGCCCGGCTCGCGCGCCCAACGGGCGCCTGGGGCGTGGCCGGCGCGGTGCTGCTGGTCGTCGCCATGGCCTGGACTTGGCAGCGTGCGCGCTTGACCGACTCTGCGCCGGTTCCCGCTTTCGTGCAGCGGGCCGGTCTGGCTCATGCGGTCTTCGTGCCGGAGAAGCGCCACCCCGTGGAGGTGAACGCGAGCGAGCAGGCCCACCTGGTTCAGTGGCTGAGCAAGCGGCTGGGCCGCCCCCTGCAAGTGCCCGACCTCAGCGCCCAGGGCTACCAACTGCTGGGCGGTCGTCTGTTGCCAGGCGGCAGCGGCCCGAGTGCGCAGTTCATGTTCGAGAACGCGCAAGGCGCCCGGCTCACCCTCTACGTCAGCGTCGATGCAGGCGGACCCACGGCCTTCCACAGCGTGCGAGAAGGAACGCGCACCGCGTTCTACTGGATCGACCAGGACTTTGGCTACGCCCTGCTGGCCGACGCCGGTCAGCCCCTGCCCCGCCTGGCGCGCACCGTGTACGAGCAGCTCAGTTCCTGATCTCGGCGAGTCAGAGCGTGGGCTTGCCCAGCAGCGCGGGCACCAGGGTCGCCACCGCCAGCCCGAACACCGGCGCGATGCTCAGCACAAAACCCAGCCCGCGCGTGGCCGGCGCGCGCACATAGGCCCGCCAGTACACCACTCGCCCCACCAGGTACACCGCGCCCACCCCGGCGACCACCCAGCCGGGCCAGTAATGGCCCGCGGCGTACAGCGCGGGCAGGAAGGCCACCAACAGTTCCAGGGTGTTCATCTGCACGCGGTAGATGCGCTCGAAGTGCTCGCTGCCGCTCACTGCGGGCGCCTTCACTCCGTACTGCCCGCGGGCCTTGCCCACGAGGCTGCCGAACACCAGGAACTGAATCACGGCCAGCATGGCTACGGCATCGACGGGTTGCATGGGCGCGGGCGCTTCTCAAACGCCGGAGATTGCAGGGCGCGCAGTGTCGCCCGCTTGGCGGACCCCAGGTGCTCCGATACTGCACCCATGCGCGCCTGGAACCAGCTCGCCGCCCGACTGCTCGCCCTGCCGCGAGGCGCAGCGGAATTTGCCATCGTCGCCGTGAGCGTCGGCGGCTCACAGGTCGCGACGCTCCTCTCGCTTCAGTTGCTGCTGCCGGCTGTGATGAGCTGGAAGGTGCCGCTCCTGATCGCCTTCTTCGTACCGCTGATGGTGTCCTGGCCGGTGGCCGTGGTGCTCATGCGGCTGCTGCGAGAGGTGGAAGCCGCCCGCGTCGCCTCGGCCGTGCAGGCCTCCACCGACGCCCTTACCGGCCTGCTCAACCGGCGCCGCTGGCTCGAGCTGGCCCACCGCGAATGGCAACGCGCCCATACCGACGGTGAAGCGCTCGCGGTGCTGCTGCTGGACGTGGACAACTTCAAGGCCATCAACGACGCACATGGCCACGCCACCGGCGACCAGGTGCTGCAAAACCTGGCGCGCACGGTCGAGCAGTCGCTGCGCCCAGGCGATGCGGTGGGCCGCTGGGGTGGCGAGGAATTCGTGGCCTTGCTGCCCCGTGCGGCGCTGGCCTCGGCCCTGCAGGCCGCTGAGCGCGTGCGCCAGGCCGTCCAAGCCAGCCCCATGACCCTCAACGGGCAGACTCTGGAGGTGACCGTCAGCATCGGCGTTGCCGTGGGCAGGTCCGATGCCAGGGCCGAATCCCAGACGGCTGTGGAACCCAGCTCGGGTCCCACGGCACTGCAGCGCTTGCTGCAGCGCGCCGATACGGCGATGTACCTCGCCAAGACCAGCGGAAAGAACCGATCGCGGGCGGCTTAGGCGCGCGCTGCGAAAGGCTCAGCGTGCGCTGGCTCCTGTCCCAGGCGTCTCAGCCGCCCGCGGACACAGAGAGACCCGCCATCTGGGTCGATCAGTCTCGTGGCTGACGACGCCGGCTCCGCATGCCCAGCAAGCCCAGGCCAGCCACCAACAGGACAAGGCTCTGGGGCTCCGACACCGGGCTGGTCGGCACGAAGGGCTCGTAGCCCAGCTCCAACTGATTGCCGTTGGCCGAAGGGCCCATCGAATGCGCCATCAGGATGCCTTCCAGGTGGCCCGAGCCGGTCACATGGGCGTTCAGCGCCAACACGCTGCCGTTCAGGAAGGTGTTGACGCTGACCTCGGTGGCGTTGCTCAGGTTGAAGACCAGGCGATCCCGGTGCTGGGCCAGCAGATCGGGGGAATGGACCTGGTCGCCCCCCCCAAAGCCGCTGAAGCTGACCTGCGCGGCACTGCTGTTGATCACCACGTGGGCACCGGGCTTGATGTTGCTCAGCGAGAGATTGCTGAGGTTGCCAACGGCGCCCAGGTTGAAGACCTGCACGTCCGAAGCGCCATCACCCACCAGGGAGATGCCGCCGTTGGCGAATGACCAGCTGCCGTTCTGCGCCTGGCTGGCCAGTTGCGTCGACAGGCCGCTGAGCTGGGCCTCGGCAGCGCCAAAGTCCAGGAAGCTGGCGTTCTGGGTCGCGCTGCCGTACTGCCAGGCCGCCGCGTTCAAGCTGCCGCCGTAGACGATCTCGCCCATGGCGGTGTGCTGGGTGATCCAGGCGCCGGTGCTCGGACCGATGGAGGCGTTGGTATCGGTGGCGTAGGTCGGGCCGTTGTAGACCGACCCCCCGAAGCCGCCCCAGGGGCTGAGGAGCGACACATGGCCCTGCACCACCAGGCTGGGGTAGCTGGCGTTGAAGGGGTTGCGATAGCCGACGTCGAAGCCCCGGGTCAGGTTGCCGCCCACCGCCAGCCGCCCTTCCACGTCGGCGGCACCCGCCACGTCACCAAAAAAGAAACCGCTGAAGTTCTTGGCCACACCGAAATCGATGACGGGCATGGCCATGGCGCTGCTGCAGACGACGCTGGCGAGGGCGGCAGAAAGGGAAGAAACCACTTTGATGCCAATACTCTTGGCAGACAAGCGCTGGGGGGCAAACATCGAACGCATCCTTGTGTTTTTGCTGGCTTTTCGCCTCATCTTGAGACGACAAGCGGATTTTCCCCAGGCCAATCCCGCTTGAACCCCCACCCGCGTTAGTGGTATTTGATTGGCATGCGCACTAAGCACGAAAGCGTCTGCTTTCGTCGATGCCCCGACTCCCGAGTCGGCGTCTTCCTTCTCAGCCCCGGCCAACCAGGGCTGCGGCCGCGCCACAGCGCACCGGAACCTAAGCCGTGCGGGCCAGGGCGGCGCGAACGCCCTGCGCGCACACCGCGCCAATCACCAGCAGCGAGGGGCTTCCCAGCGCTGCGGCCAAGGCCGGCAACTCGTGCAGGCAGCCAAAGCGCTCGGCCTGCGCCGGGGTGTGCGCGGCATGCACCAGCGCCGCCGGGGTGGAGGGGGCCATGCCGGCCTCCAGGAGCCGCTGCACGATCCCGGCGCAGCGCGCCACGCCCATGTACACGACCAAGGTGAGCCCGCTGCGGGCCAAGGCCGCCCAGTCGGGTTCGGCGCAGCCCGGCCCCGGATGGCCGGTGACGAGGATGACGCCGGGGCTGGCCCGGCGGTCGGTGACCGGGATGCCGGCCGCGGCCACGCCGGCGATGCCGCTGGTGAGCCCGCTGACCACCTCGACCTCCAACCCCGCATCGCGCAAGGCATCGACCTCCTCGCCGCCGCGACCAAAGACGAAGGGGTCGCCGCCCTTGAGGCGCACCACGCGCTGGCCGGCCAGGGCCTCGCGCACCATCAATGCGTGGATGAAGGCTTGATCCGTGGAGATGCACCCACCGCGCTTGCCCACGCGCAGCAGCCGGCCCTTCACGAGCGCGAGCACGCGCGGGTCGATGAGGTCGTCGGCGAGCACCACATCGGCCGCCTCCAGGCGCTTGAGCGCGCGAACGGTGAGCAGCTCGGGATCACCAGGGCCGGCGCCCACCAGACAGACCGGGTGCGTGTTCATGCGGGTTCCTTCACGATCGCCACGAGGCGGCGCAAGGCGGGCAGGCAGGAGCCGCACTGCGTGCCGCAGCGAAGCTCGGCTTGCAAGGCGGACAGGCTGCCGTCGGTGCGCTGCAGGCAGGCGCGGATGGCGTCCTCCCGCACGTCAAAGCAGTTGCACACCTGCGGCGATGCGGGCGGTGCCAGGGCGCTGGCGGGTGGGCTGCCGGGGCTCAGCAGCCAGCGGCCCAGCGGCCGGGCGGGTTGCTGGTGCTGCCACAAGGGTTGCAGCCACGCGGCTTCGTCGTTCTCGCCCACGCGCAGGAAGGCCTGCAAGGCCTCGCCTTGCAGGCGCAACAGGCGCAGGCGACCGCGACCCGCGTCCGCGTAGCGGTGCGCGCCCTCGCCCGCCAAGCCCAGCGCCACGGTCAGGGCCTCGATCCACGCCGTGGACGGGGCCTCGGCAAACGCCGCCTCGAACGCCCAGCCCAGCTG
>JAFLDE010000095.1 GCA_017302655.1 Burkholderiales bacterium | reverse complement strand
CAGAGCCTCGGGGCCGTCGGCCAACAGGTGCCGCGGCAGGCGCTCGCCCAGCGCGCGCTGCACCTCGGGGGCCAGGTCGTCGCTCAGCACCAGCAGCGCAGCACCGGTGTCCTGCAGCACGTAATGCAGCTCCTCGGGGTGCAGCTTGGCGTTGACCGGCACCACGGCCAGGCCGGCCCACCAGGCGGCATGCAGCCACAGCAGGTACTCGGGCTGGTTGCGCATGAAGAGGGCGACGCGCTCGCCCGGCTGCAGGCCGAGCGACTCGCGCAGGCCCCGCGCCAGGCGTGCGGCTTGGTCAGCCCATTCGCCGTAGGTCCAGACCGGCTGCTCACCGAGGCACACCGCCACGCGGTCGGGGAAGGCGGTGGCGGCGCGTTGCAGCCAGAGGGCGAGGTTCATGGCGCGTGGGTGTTTCAGGCGGCGAGCAGGAAGCGCTCGACCAACCCGAGCTGCTCGGGCGTGTTCAGCGCCGGCGCGTGGCCGCAGCCTTCGATGGTGACGCCCACCGCCCGCGGGCCACGCACGCGCATGGCCTCGAACACGGCAGGGCTGAGCAGGTCGGACTCGGCGCCGCGCAGCACCAGCACCGGCAGCGCGAGGCGGTCCCACTCGTCCCAGCGCCGGTAGTCGTCGGGGTGGTGGATGAACTGCCCGACCATGGCCGGGTCGTAATGCGGGGTGAAGCGCCCGTCGATCAGGCGGCGCACCGAGGTCTCGGTGAGGCGGCGCCATTGCGCGTCGCTCAACCAGCCGTAGGGGGCGTAGACCTGCCGGAAGTAGGCCTCCAGCTCGGTGAAGCTGGCGAAGGCCGGTGGCTGGCCGGCGTAGTCGCGGATGCGCTGCAACGCGGCCGGCTCCAGCTCGGGGCCGATGTCATTGAGCACCAGGCGACGGATGCGGCCGTGCAGGCGCGTGGCCGCGCCGAGCAGGCCGATGGCGCCACCCATCGAGGTGCCCACCCAGTGGCATTGCGCCACGCCGAGCTGGTCGAGCAGGGCCTCGGCCAGCTCCACGTAAAAGCTCAGGCAGTACTCAGCCTCGGGGTTCGGGCTCCATTGCGACAGCCCGCGGCCGAGCGTGTCCGGGCAGAGCACGCGGTAGCGCGGCGCCAGGTGGGCGGCCAGCTCGTCCATGTCGCGCCCGGTGCGCGCCAGGCCGTGCCAGGCGACGACCACCTCATCGCCCTGGCCCCACTCCATGCAGTGGAGCTCGCGGCCCAGGCAGGGGACGTAGCGGCTCTTCATGCTCAGCGCGGACGACCGGCGCTGGGCCGCCCCGAGCCGGTCGCGGCCCCCTCGGGGGGTGGCGACCGCAGGGAGACTGGGGGCTCACGCAACTTGCCGACGAGGCCCGTCGGGAAGTGATAGACCGAGAGCACGAAAAGCACGCCCAGCCAGAGCAGCCAGCGCTCGGGTTCGACCAGCTGGCCCAGCACCGGCACGCTGCCCACCACGCCCTGCGCGCCCTGCATCAGCGCCTGCAGGTAGTTCTGCGCCAGCACGAAGAGCACGCTGCCCAGGACCGCGCCGTAGATGGTGCCCATGCCGCCGATGACGACGATGAGCAGCACGTCGAGCATCAGCTCGAAGCTCATGGTGGTTTCGGGGCCCACGTAGCGAAGCCACAGCGCCATCAGCACCCCGGCCAGCGTGGCGAAGAGCGCCGACAGCACCGAGGCCACCGTGCGGTAGACGACGACGCGGTAGCCGATGGCCTCGGCACGGAAGGCGTTCTCGCGGATCGCCTGCAGCACACGGCCGAAGGGCGAATTGACGATGCGCAGCAGCAGCAGCACCAGCACGAACACCGCCACGCACAGGCCGTAGTAGCTGAGCAGGCGGCCGTTGACCTCCACGCCCCACAGCGGCTCCTCCAGGAACACGGTGGCCGGGCGCAGCAGCTCGGGCAGGCGGAAGTTCAGGCCGTCCTCGCCGCCGGTGAAATCGGAAAGCTGCGAGGCCAGTGTGAGGCAGGCCGACGCCACGGCCAGGGTGATCATGGCGAAGAAGATCGCCTTCACCCGCAGCGAGGCCAGGCCGATGAGCAGCGACAGCAGCAGCGAGGCCAGCAGCGCGCAGGCCATGCCGATGCCGACCGCGTCCCAGCCCGGCCCCAGCGAAGAGCTGGCGATGGCCACGCCGTACGCGCCGATGCCGAAGAACAGCATGTGCGCAAAGGACACGATGCCGGTGTAGCCCAGCAGCAGGTCGTAGCTGGCCACCAGCACGATGAACACCAGCACCTTGGCCGCCACGTTCAGGCTCTGGCTGCCGGGGAAAAGGAAGGGCGTGGCCAGCAGGCCGAGCACGGTGAGCACGAGCAAGGCGGCGAGCACGCGGCTGCGCGGCAGGTCGTGCGAGAGGAGCGCGTTCAGCATCAGTCGGCCCTCCTTGTGGCCGCAGGGCCGCCCCAAGGCCACAGCGGCCCCCTCCGGGGGTGGCGAACAAAGTGAGACTGGGGGCTCATCGTCTTGCCACGGGGTAGAGCCCCTCGGGCCGCCACAGCAGCACCGCCACCATGAGCGCGATGTTCGAGAACAGCGCCACCTTGGGCGCCAGGAAGCCGGTGTAGTTGGCCATCAGGCCCACCAGCAGCGCGCCGACCAGGCAACCCGCCGTGCTGCCCAGGCCGCCAATGATGATGACGATGAAGAGCAGCACGTTGACCTCGTGCCCGATGCGCGGCGTGACGCCCTGCTGGTACAGGCCCCAGAGCACGCCGCCCAGGCCGGCCAGTGCCGCGCCCACCACGAAGGTGGCCACGAACAGCCGGCGGATCCGGTAGCCCAGGCTCTCGACCATCTCGCGGTCTTGCACGCCAGCGCGGATGAGCAGGCCGACCTTGGTGCGGTTCAGCACCCACAAGAGCGCCAGCAGCACCGCCACGCCCACGAGCATGGCCAGCAGGCGGAAGCGCTCCAGCGCCACGTCGCCAAAGAGCAGCGAGCCGCGCAGCGCCTCGGGCAGGGGCTGCGGCACCAGCTGCGCGCCGTAATGCATCTTCAGCAGCTCCTCGCCGATGATCATGCCGCCCATGGTGATGAGGATCTGCTTCAGGTGCAGGCCGTACACGGGCTTGACCAGCACGCGCTCGAACACCAGGCCCACCGCGGCGGCGGCCAGCATGCCCATCAGGCAGGCCAGGGCCACGGCCGCAAGGTTGCTGCCGAGCATGGGGGTGTGCACCCAGCCACCGAGCGAACCCAGCACCGTGGTGGCGACGAAGGCCCCCACCGCAATGAAGAGGCCGTGGCCGAAGTTCAGCACGTCCATCAGGCCGAAGACCAGGGTGAGGCCCGAGGCGATGATGAAGATGATGAGCCCCATGGCCAGGCCGGCCAGCGTGAGCGTGGCCCAGCTCGACGGGCTTTGGATGAGGGGCAGCGCGACCAGCGCCAGGGCGCCGAGCAGCGCGAGCGGCGCCCAGTCGAAGCGCTGACGGGGGATGGCTTGATCGGCGCTCATTGGTGGGCTCCCAGCGACAGGCCGAGCAGGCGCTGCTGCAGCGCCTCGTCGTCCACCAACGCCTGCATGGCGCCGTGGTGCACCACGCGCCCGTCGTCCATCACCGCCACGCGGTCACCCAGGGCCTTGGCCACGGCGAAGTTCTGCTCGACCAGCAGCACGGTGGTGCGGTGGGTGCGCTTGAGCTCCAGCAGGGCGTCGATGAGGTTCTGCACGATGGCGGGGGCGAGGCCTTTGGAGGGTTCGTCGATGAGCAGCAGGCGGCGCGGTTCCACCAGCGCGCGGGCAATGGCCACCATCTGCTTCTGCCCGCCGCTGAGCTTGCCGGCCGGGTAGAGCCAGAACTTCTTCAGCGCCGGGAAGAGGCCGAACAGCCACTCCAGGCGCTGGCTGTCGAGGTCCTGCAGGCGTTTGGCCTGGCGGGCGGCCAGCAGCAGGTTCTCGGCCACCGTGAGGTCGCTGAAGATGCCCATGGATTCGGGCACGTAGGCGATGCCGAGCTGGGCGATGTCGGCGGTGTTGCGGGGGAGTTCCTGGCCGTCGAATTCGATGCGACCCTGGCTGTGCGGCCACAGCTGCATCAGGGTGCGCAGGGTGGTGGTCTTGCCGGCGCCATTGCGGCCCAGCAGCATGGTGACCTCGCCCTCGGGGACTTCGAGGTTCACGCCGTGGAGGATGTGGTACGCGGCGATGTGGGTGTGGACATCGCTGAGTTTCAGTAGCGTTCTGTTTGTCATGCGGTAGAGCCCTTGGGGCCTTCCGCCCCAAACCCCGACCCCCTTTTCTTTGCTTCGCCAAAGAAAAGGGGGGAAAAGAAAGGCGACCCCGCACTGCGCTCGCCCCTCGCCTGGGGCGAGGGGTTCCCTGCGCTGCTCGAAGCCCGGCCCACGGCCAGAACTCGCTGCGCTCGCCTGCGGCTCGCTCCGCTCAGACAGACTGGCCGAGCCAGATGAGTTGCGTGCCTGCGGCACGCGGGCCGATCTTCTGCGCTGCTCGGCGGCGCAGAGGGGGATAGGAGGCCGAATACCAAACAGCCAGCTGTCCGCTCGCTGCCTGCAGTCAACGAGCCGAGGTTTGGCTGTTGGCTGTTGGCTGCTGCTCGCCGTCTGCGCCGCCGAGCAGCGCAGACAAGGGGCCCGCGTGCCGCAGGCACGCTTCCCATCTGACTCGCGCAGCATGTTTGAGCGGAGTGAGCGCAGCGAACGGAAGCGAGTTCTGCGCGGGGCCCCTTGTCGAGCAGCGCAGGGAACCATTGCTCGCCGCAGGCGAGCAAGGGCGAGCGCAGCAGGCCCGCCTTTCTTTTCCCCCCTTTTCTTTGGCGGAGCAAAGAAAAGGGGGTCGGGGTGCAGGGGTTGAAGACCCCTGCGGGCTGCAACGCCAAGATGAACCTCAAGCCGCCACCCCCAAATACGCCTGCTGCACCACCGAGGAAGCCATCACCTCCTCCGGCATCCCATCCGCCACCAATGCCCCCTGATGCAGCACCACGATCCGATCCGCCAACTCCCGCACCACGTCCATCTTGTGCTCCACCAGCAGCAAGGTGCTCGACCCCTCGCGCTTCAGCTCGCGAATGAGGTCCAGCACCACCGGCACCTCGTCCACGCTCATGCCCGCGGTGGGCTCGTCAAACAGATAGACCTTGGGTTTGAGCGCCATCAGCACCGCCACTTCGAGCTTGCGCTGGTCGCCATGCGGCAGGCTGGCCGCAGCCTCCTGCGCACGCACCTGCAGGCGCACGCGCTCCAGCAAGGCCATGGCCTCGTCGATCACGGCCTGGTGCGAGCGCCAGACCGACCAGAGACGCAGGCCCAGCTGCTCGCGCGCCTGCACCGCCAGGCGCACGTTTTCCAGCACGGTCAGGTGCGGAAAGAGCTGCGTGAGCTGGAAGGCGCGCCCCAGGCCCTTGCGCGTGCGCAGCGGGGCCGACAGGCGCGACAGGTTTTCGCCATCCAGCCAGACCTCGCCGCTCGTGGCGGGCAGCTGCCCGCTGATGAGGTTGAAGTAGGTCGTCTTGCCCGCGCCGTTGGGGCCGACGATGGCCGTCAGCTGGCCAGGCTGGAAGCTGCAGCTGACCCGGTCCACGGCCACATGGCCGCCGAAACGGATCGTGAGGTCCTTGGTTTCGAGCACCGCGTCACTTTCCGTTGCGGATGGGCACGTTCATTTCAGACGGCTTGATCTCGCGCACCAGCTCCGGCACGCCCCACTCGAAGGCCGGGTCCACCTTGATCCTGAAATGGAACATCGACTGCATGGCCTGGTGATCCTGTGGGCGGAAGAACATCTCGCCCTTGGGCGTCATGAACTTCATGCCCTTCATGGCCGCCTGCAGCTTGGCGGTCCTGGCGTCGCCGCCGGTCTTCTTCAGCGCCTCGACGATGGCGATGCCCGCGCTCATGCCGCCGGCATGGAACATGTCGGGCGGCGCCTTGAACTGCTTGTAGTGGTTGGCCACCAGCCATTCGTTGACCGGGTTCTTCGGCATGCCGAAGTAGTAATAGGCCGCGCCCTCCATGCCGGGGAACTGCTTGTAGGCGGTCATGGCCGGCAGGATGTTGCCGCCGGTGGCGATCTCGATGCCGTGGCGCTTCAGGTCCAGGTCGGCGATCTTGAAGGGGTTGCCCGCACCGGCCCAGAGGATGTAGATCACCTTGCGACCGGGCTGGCCCTTGAGCTTGTCGATGAGCCGCTGGGCGCCGGCAGTGAAGTCGGTGGTGGTGGTGGGCAGGTACTCCTCATGCACCAGCTTGGCCGTCTTCAGGGCCTCGCGGAAGGCCTTCACGCCGTCGCGGCCGAAGGCGTAGTCCTGCGCCAGGGTGGCGATGGTGGTGCCGGCCTTGTCCAGTGCGACGGCGCTGGCAATGGCGTCCTGCGAGCTGTTGCGCCCGGTGCGGAAGATGAAGGGGTTCCACTTCTCGCCGGTGATGGAGTCGGCCACGGCCGGCTCGACGATCAACAGCTTGCCCATCTCCTCGGCCACCGGCAGCAAGGCCAGCGCCACGCTGGAGCTGGTCGGGCCGACGGCGAGGTCGGCGCGGTCGTCCTCGTAAGCGGCGGCGAGTCGGCTCTTGCCCACATCGGGCTTGCCCTGATCGTCCTTCTCGATGACGACCAGCTTCTTGCCCGCCACCGTCATCGTCCCGCCCGTGGCGTACTCCAGGCCCATCATCAGGCCGGTGTGCGTCTGCTTGCCGTAGGCCTCCAGCGGGCCGCTCTTGCTGTAGACGTGCGCGATGCGGACTTCCTTGGCCTGGGCCTGGGCGGCGCCGAGCGGCATCAGGGCGGTGACGGCGGCGGCCAACAAGGCGGCGCGGCGGGGCAAGCGGTTCATGGGCGTCTCCAGAGATTGAGGCTAGGGCCTGCAAGGCCCGTGCCATGAGCCCCTTCCCAGGGAGTGTGCTGCCTTATCCGCGGACAGGGCTTCGCGCTGTCTGCCCGGCAGACAGCCGGGCTGTTCAGAGCCCGTACAGCGCCAGCTTCTCGTACAGCGCCGCGCGCGAGATGCGCAGCAGCTTGGCGGTGGCCACCTTGTTGCCGCCGGTGTGCTGCAGGGCGGCGGCGATGGCGCGGCGCTCCAGTTCGGCGATCTGCTGCGGCAGCGGCCGAAGCACGTCCTCGACCGGCGCCGTGGCCTGCGGGGCCTGGGCGGCCGCGCCGCCTGGCGTGCCCGCCGGCAGCAGGCCCTGGAAGTGGCGTGCGCCCAGGTGCAGCTCGTCGCTCATCATGCTGGCCTGTTCGAGCAGGTTGCGCAGCTCGCGGATGTTGCCCGGCCAGGGCTGCTGGCGCAGCAGCGCGACGGCGTCGGGCGCCAGGGTGCGCAGGGGCATGCCTGAGCGGCGCGCGATGTCCTCGCCCAGTGCCTCAGCCAGCAGCTCGATGTCCTCGTTGCGCTCGCGCAGCGAAGGCAGGCGGATGGGCAGCACCGCCAATCGGTAATACAGGTCGGCGCGGAAGGTACCGGCGGCCACCATGCTCGAGAGCTCGCGGCTGGTGGCCGCGATGACGCGCACATCCACCCGGCGCATCTTGTTGCTGCCCAGGGGCTCGAACTCCTGTTCCTGCAGCACGCGCAGCAGCTTGCTCTGCAAGGCCAGCGGCATGTCGCCGATCTCGTCCAGGAAGAGCGTGCCGCCGTCGGCGATGGCGAACTTGCCATCGCGCCCCTTTCGCTCGGCGCCGGTGTAGGCCCCGGCCACGGCGCCGAAGAGTTCGGCCTCGAGCAGGGCCTCGGGAATCGCCGCGGTGTTGATGCTCACCAGGGGCTTGCCGGCGCGCGGGCTGGCGGCGTGGATGGCGTGCGCCAGCAGCTCCTTGCCGGTGCCGGTCTCGCCCAGCAGCAGCACGGTGGCGTCCAGCTGCGCCACGCGGCGTGCCTGGCGCTTCACCTCCTGCGCCTCGAAGCTGTTGCCGACGTAGGAGCTGATCTGGTACTTGGGCCGGCGCTGCTCGCTGAGCTGGCGGCGCGCGTCGTCGAGTTGCTGCTGCAACGCAGCAAACTTGTGCAACAGCGGCTGCAGCGTGGTCTCGGGGTGGTCGGCGAGCACCAGGCCGATGGCGCCGATGACCTCTCCTGCAGCATCGCGCAGCGGCAGGCGGCTGACGATGAAGGTGCCGGCCTTGTTGGTCAGCAGGTCGACGAGGATGGGCCGGCCATTGTCGATGACCTGCGCCAGCAGGGTGCCCGGCACCACCTCCTCGACGCGGCGGCCGACGAACTCGTGCTCACCGGCAAATCCCAGCGCTGGCAGGAAGCGCTTGTAGCCGTCGCTGATCCAGACGATGCGGTGCTCGCGGTCGAGCAGCATCATGCCGGCCGCCGCTTCGGCCAGGTGGTCGAACATGGACTGCGCGGCCAGGCGCAGCACGCCGTCGAGGTCGGCGGGCAGCTGCGGCGGCGGGCGGAGCGGAGTGACTTGGGCGGCCATGGTGTGGGGCGGCATTGGAACCGCAAGTCATCACGCCGCCCATCCGGGGCTGCCCCGGCGCGGCGTCAGCGCAACGCGCGGTAGAGCTGTTCGTAGGCCTGCGTCAGCTTGTGCCCGGGCTCCAGATGGATCAGCGGCAGGTTGCGCTCGTGGCTTTCCTTCACCTTCACGCTGGCACCCAGGTAAGGCTGGAGCACCGGCAGGCCCTCGGCGATCAACTCTTCCACCACGCGCTGCGGCAGGGCGGCGCGCGGCTGGAACTGGTTGACCACGATGCCTTCCACTTCCAGGCCTTCGTTGTGATCGGCCTGGATCTCCTGCACGTTCTGCAGCAGTTCGTACAGCGCGGCGCGGCTGAAGGCGTCGCAATCGAAGGGGATCAGGCAGGCGTCGGCGGCGATGAGCGCCGAACGCGTGTAGAAGTTCAGCGCCGGCGGGGTGTCGATCCACACCTGGTCGTACTCGGTGGCCAGCTTGTCGAGCGCCTGGCGCAGCTTCTGCACCTTGGCGCGGCTTTCCAGCTTGCCGGCCAGGTCGTCCAGGCGCGCGTCGGCCGGCATCAGGTGCAGGTTCTCGAAGGGCGTCTCGCAAATGAAGTCGCCGGCGGGCTGCTCGCGCACGGCGAACTTCAGCGTGCTGTCGAAGAAGGGGGCGCTGCCCACCTCCGGCGGCGCCTCGGCGTCGCCGAGCAGGTAGCGCGTGGCATTGCCCTGACGGTCCAGGTCGATGACCAGCACCTGCTGCCCCTGCTGCGCGGCGATCGCCGCCAGGTTCACCGTGATGGTGGACTTGCCCACCCCGCCCTTTTGATTGAACACCACGCGCCGCACGCCGACCTCCGTTGCTGTGAATGACGGGCATTGTCGGAAGCGCATCTGACAGCCAGCCGACGCGATTGGGCAAAGCTGCCTAAAGCCGCGCCTGGCAAACCCTTGGGGCCGGCAAGCGCTACACCACAGTCGACCGCCTCATCGACTAAAGAGCGCTTGCTATCTATTAAGTGCTTGCATTGCCGGCGTTTAATGATTCCAATGCGCGAATGACCCTTCCTTCCTCCACCGACGCCTTGCTCCTAGGCGGCACGCTGAGCGCCGCCGCCGCGCTCGCGCATCTGGCCTGCATCGCCCTCGGCGCACCCGCCTACCGCTGGATGGGCGCCGGCGAGTCCATGGCACGGGCCGTCGAGGCGGGACGTTGGCAGCCGCACGCGATGACCCTGGGCATTGCCGCCGTGCTGGCCGTCTGGTCGGCCTACGCATTCGCCGCAGCCGGCCGGCTGCCTGCGCTGCCCTTGATGAAGCCCGCGCTGGTCGCCATCAGCACCGTCTACCTGCTGCGCGGCCTGGCCTTCCCGCTGCTGATGCCGCGCTTCCCCGGCAACTCGCTGGGCTTCTGGCTCGTCTCCTCGGGCATCTGCCTGCTCATCGGTCTGCTCTATGGCTGGGGCACCGCCGACCGCTGGAGTGCGCTGTGAGAACGAGCAAGGCCCAGCAAGCCGCCACGCGCAAGCGCCTGGTGGACACCGCCGTGCGCCTGATGAGCGAGCGCGGCTACGACGGCACCACCCTGAAGGACGTGGCGCGCGAGGCCGGCGTGGGCGACGCCACCGTCTACAAGTACTTCGCCAGCAAGGAGCGCCTGCTCGGCGGCTTCTTCGAACAGACCTTGGCCGACGCCCTGCAAGCTTGGCAGGCCACACCCGAGCTGGCGCGGTTCACCCTGCAGGAGCGCCTGCAATGCCTGGTGGACGCGGTGCTGGAGCAGCTGCGCCCGGCACGCGCCTTCGTTGCGCTGGCGCGCGGCCAGCTGGAACGCGCACCGCTCAGCGTCATCGGCGCCGAGCTGCCGGGCAAGGCGCTGCTGCAGCCGGTCGTAGAGCGCCTGCTCGACGAGGCCGAGGCCGCCGGGCAGATCGCGCCCTGCCGCTTCAAGGCGGCGCTGGCCGGGCTCTGGGTGGACTATCTGTACGGGCTCATGGCGTTCTGGCAGCAGGACGAATCGGCGCAGGAGGCCGAGACCAGCGAGCTGGTCGATCTGAGCCTGGAGCTGCTGGTGCTGGTGCTGCAGACCGGGCTGCTGGATCGCCTGCTGGCCCTGGGCGGCTTCCTGCTGCGCGCGCAGATGGGGCGCTGGATGCGCCGCGGCCCGGATCTCATCGACGCGCTGCGCGGCGTGCGCGCCGCGATGGTCAGCCCTTGAGCGACACGCCCCCTACCGGCAAGCTGGCGCGCGGCGCGCTGGCCACCGCCACCGCAGCAAGGCTGGGCGGCACCCGCCTGCTGCACAAGGCGCAATCCGCCCTGGGCCACGCCGACCAGGAGACCCAACTGGCCCAGCAGGCCGAGCTGGGCCGCATCCTCTTCGGCGCGCTGAACCAGCTCAAGGGCACCGCGCTCAAGGCTGCGCAATTGCTCAGCCTGGAGTTGGGCCTGCTGCCCGAGCCCTTGCGCGCGCAACTGGCCCAGGCGCATTACCAGGCCAAACCCCTGAACCGCGCGCTGGTGCTGCAGCTGCTCAAGCGCGAGTTCGGCGCCGGCCCCGAGCAGCTCTTCGCGCAGTTCGACGCCCAGGCCTTCGCCGCCGCCAGCTTTGGCCAGGTGCATGCGGCGCGCAGCCACGGCGGCGAGCGCCTGGCGGTGAAGCTGCAGTACCCCGGCATGGCCGCCGTGGTGGCCAGCGACATGCGCCTGCTGCGCCGCCTGCTGGGCAGCGCGGCCCCATCCCTGGGCCTGCAACTGCCGAACCCGGCGGTGCTGGAAGCGCTGCTGGCCGATGTGGAAGCCAAGCTCTTGGAGGAACTGGACTACCGCCGCGAGGCCGAGGCACTGGGCTGGTTCCGCGAGCACCTGACCCGCCCCGGCCTCGTGCTGCCCACGCACTGCGCGGAACTCAGCAGCGGCCGCGTGCTCAGCCTGCAGCACCTGGACGGCCAGCATGTCGAAGCCTGGCTGGCCACAGCGCCCCCGCAGGCCGAGCGCGATGCGCTGGGACAGCTGCTGTGGGACAGCTTCATGGACATGCTGCGCCTCGCCCGCATCCAGGCCGACCCGCACCCCGGCAACTACCTGGTGCTGCCGGCGCAGGGCGGCGGGGGCCCGCGCCTGGGCCTGCTCGACTTCGGCCGCACCCTGGCCTTCGGCGCACGCTTTCAGCGCACCCTGCACGGCGCCTGGGCCGCACGCCGCGCGGGCGACGACGCCGCGCTGCACGCGCTCTACCAGACCGAGGGTTTGATCCACCCCGCACTGGAACTCGCCCGCTTCCGCACTGAACTGCTGCCTGCCATCGGCCCGCTGCTGGACTGGCAGCTGCTGCCCTGGCAGGCGTCGGTGTGCGACTTCGCCCGCTTTCCACGGCCCGCGCCACCGGCGCCCGCGCAGCAGCGCGCCGCCGCGCTGCACCTGCACCAGATGCTGCCCGAGATGCCCTTCTTCGACCGCAGCTTCCTTGGCATCACCCAATTGCTGCGCCAGCTCGGCGCGCGCGTTCACACCCAGGGAGAGCCACCATGCCCCAACGGATCCTGAGCCACCCTGCCAGCGCGTGCCGCGATGCTTGAGGCGGCCGCCCTGCTCCTGCTGCTCCTGGGCGTGGCGCACGCCTACTTGGGCGAACGCTATCTGCTGATGCGCCTGGCGCGGCGCGAGGACAGCCTGCCCCGCTTGCTCGGCAGCAGCGCCTTCACCTTGGGCACCCTGCGCTTCGTCTGGCACCTCATCGCCCTGCCCTGGGGTGCGATGGCTTGGCTGCTGTGGCTGGCGGCGCAGGGCGAGGTGTCACGCCTTGCGCTGCTGCAGGCCATCGGCATCGCGCTGCTCGCCTCAGCCCTGCTGCCGCTGCTGTTCACGCGCGGCCGGCACCTGAGCTGGGTGGTTTTCCTGCTCGCCGGGACGCTGGTGCTGGGGGCCTGATCAAGCCATCGCCTGTGCAATGAGCCGGTGGAACTGGTGCACCAGCGCCTCGTGCCCCGGCGCATAGCGGCCACGCTGGTAGAAGCGCGAACGCAGGCCGCGCTGCACCTCGCAGACGGCGGCTTCGTCTTCCAGCTCCACCTCGTCGAGCGCGCCGCCGGCGCCTTGGCCGCGCAGCTCGGGCTTCCAGACATAGCTGCGAAAGCGCACGCGGGTGCGCGCTGGGCCTGATCCAGAGATCGGGATCACCTGGTTCAGCGACAGGCCCCAGGGGTAGAAGTTCAGCATCAGGTTGGGGAACACCCAGTAGTAGTAGGCGGCGACGCGTTGGCCTTGTTCGCTGGCGCCGGGGGCGGGGTCGAAGGCGAGGTCGCCCGGCCGCGCCAGCGCCAGCTGCAGATTGCTCCAGGCCTGCTGCTCGTAGCGGTAGTTGCCGAGATCCAGCGCCGCCGTGAGGCCGGGGTGCACGAAGGGGATGTGCAGGCCTTCCAGGTAGTTCTCGACGTAGAGCGCCCAGTGGGCGTCGAACTCGTAGTCGCGGTCGCTCGCCGGGTCGTGACGGAAGCTGTGCAGGGGCAGCGCCGCCAAGCGCTGCTGCAGCGGGCCGAAGCAGGCCTCGAAGGTCGCGAGCGGTTCGGCCACGGCGGTGAAGGCGTGGCCGCCCCAATCGGCGAGCGGCACGCGCGCCAGGTGGTCGCAGGGGCGCGGGAAGTCCAGCGCGTCCTGGAAGCCCGGCGCGTGCAGCATCTGCCCATCCAGCGCAAACCGGCGGCCGTGGTAGCCGCAGCGGATCTGCGTCTGCGCCTGCATCGGGGCGTCCAGCATGCGTTTGCCGCGGTGGGTGCAGACGTTGCTCAGGCCATGCAGCGCGCCGCCGGCGTCGCGCGCCAGCAGCAGGGGTTCGTCCAGGCAGCCGCTGAGCAGATCGCGCGGTGCCACGCTGCCCGGCGTCTGCAAGGCTTCCAGGTCGCCCAGCCATTGCCAGCTGCGGGCGAACAGGCGTTCGTGCTGCACGCGTTGCAGCGCGGCATCCAGGTAGAAGGCCTTGTCCAGGGTCTCGGCCCGGGCCAGTTCGGGGTTGACGGCCAGGTTCATTCGAGTTTCCTCATGCCTTGGTGGGACAGCAGGGCACGGCTCACCCGGCCCTGCGCGTCGCGCTCGAAGCGCAGCCACTCGCCCAGGGATCCGTCGTCGCGCAGCGCGCGGAAGGCATCCGGGCCAGCGCGGGCAAAGCGGGTGGCGTCCTGCATCGGGTCGGCCGTGGGCAGGCTCAGCATCAGCAGCTGATCGCCCCAGGGCAGCAGCCAGGTCTCGCTGGTCCAGGGGGACTCGTCGTAGCGGCCGGCGTATTCGGCCAGCTGCGGGTCGGGCGGCGGCAGGGCGGCGCCGCGCAGCAGCAGGCTGCGCGCAGGGCGGCCCAGCAGGTCGTCGATCCAGGCCGGGTGGTGCGCGTTCATGGCCAGGGCGAGCACCAGGCCGCGCGCCGGCACCAGGGCCAGCAGGCTGAGCTGGCCGGGGCAGTGGCCGTCGTGCATGAGCACGCGCTCGTTGCCTTCGTCGCTCAGGCGCCAGGCCAGGCCGCGTTGGCGTTT
>JAFLDE010000094.1 GCA_017302655.1 Burkholderiales bacterium | reverse complement strand
GCCTGCCGAGCCAGCGGCCTCGGCGCCGGTCGGCCCTGAACGCTTCGACATCGCCCTCGTCGATGCCCCCGCCGCGCAGGTCTTTCTGCAACTGGGCCAGGGCGGCAAGCACCAGATGCTGGTGGCGCCCGAGGTCAGCGGCAGCATCAGTCTGAGCCTGCGCCAGACCACCCTGGTCGAGGCACTGGAGGCGATCCGCGAGCTCTACGGCTACGAGTACCGCATCAGCGGTGACAAGGTCTTCGTCTATTCGAACGCGCTCTCCACGCGGCTCTTCAAGGTCAACTACCTGCCCGGCCGGCGCCAGGGCGAAAGCGATGTGCGCGTCAGCGGCACCAGCTTCGCCGGGGGCTCGCCTTCTTCGGCCGGCGGCAGTGGCGGCGGTGGAGGGAGCGGCAATTCAGGCGGCCAGGGTGGGCAGCAGGGCCAGATCCGCGTGAACGAGAGCGCGCAGGTCAAGACCAGCTCCGACGCCGATTTCTGGGCCGAGGTGCGAGCCAGCCTGGGCCTGCTGGTGGGCAACGGCAACGGGCGCTCGGTGGTGCTAAACCCGGCTGCCGGCGTCATCGTGGTGCGTGCGCCGGCCACCGAGCTCAAACAGGTCGAGGACTACCTCAAGGCCATGCAGCTGAGCATCGAGCGCCAGGTCATGCTGGAGGCGAAGATCATCGAAGTCAGCCTCAGCGACGACGCCAAGAGCGGCATCAACTGGGGCGCCTTCGGTCAGGTGCTGAATGGCGCGCGCGGCGGTTCACTGAGCATCGGCATCGGCCAGCCGGGTGCGGTGATCGGGCGCACCGGCACGCTGACCGACGGCACCAACATCAGCGCACCGGGCGTGAACATCGACGCCGGCAGCCTGGGCCGCGGCTTCTACGGACTGGCCTTCCAGGCCAGCAACTTCGCCGCCATGCTGAACTTCCTGGAGACGCAGGGCGACGTGCACGTGCTGTCCAGCCCGCGCATCGCCACGCTGAACAACCAGAAGGCGCTGCTCAAGGTCGGTTCGGACGAGCTTTACCTGACCGGCGTGACCAGCAACCAGAACACCAACGCCGGTGGCCAGACGACGAGCTCGCCGACGCTGACCTTCACCCCCTTCTTCAGCGGCATCGTGCTCGACGTGACGCCGCAGATCGATGAGCAGGGGCAGGTGATGCTGCATGTGCACCCGTCGATCAGTTTGGTGAGCGAGCGCGAGAAGCTGCTCAACCTGGGCTCGCTGGGCTTTTACCGACTGCCGCTGGCCTCCAGCGCCATCAACGAGACCGACGCCATCGTGCGTGTGCCCAATGGTCAGATCGTCGCCATTGGCGGGCTGATGAGCCAGGAGCTGCGCGGCGAGCGCACGGGGCTGCCGGTGCTGGGCAATCTGCCGGTGCTGGGCCACCTGTTCGGGCAACGCAGCCGCGTGAACCGCAAGCGTGAGCTGGTCATCCTGATCAAACCGACGGTGATTCCGTCCGACGGACGCTGGCCCGCCGAGTTGGCGCCGCCGGCGCTTGAGGCACCCGCCGCGCCAAAGCGCAAGGAGCAGTGAGCAGGATGGGCAGCAAGGCATGAACGCACCTGCGCGCATCCGCCTGGGCGACCTGCTCACGCAGGAAGGCCTGCTGCAGCCCGCGCAGCTCACCGAGGCACTGTCCATCCAGAAGGCGAGCGGGCGCAAGCTCGGCCGCATCTTTGTCGAGAACGGCTGGGTCACTGAGGTGCAGATCGCCAAGACGGTGGCGCGGCAGCTGCGGGTGCCTTACCAGGACCTGAGCAACCTCAGCGTACGCGCCGATGTGGCGCGCCTGCTGCCCGAAGGCCAGGCGCGGCGCCTGCGTGCCATGGTGCTGGAGAGCGGGCCCGAGGGCGCGCGCGTGGCCATGGCCGACCCGACCGACATCGCCGGCTTCGACGAGATCGGCCGCCTGCTCAAGCGCGAGCTGCAGCTGGTGGCGGTGGCCGAGACGCAGCTGATGCAGCTCATCGAGCGCAGCTACACGGCCGGCGACGACATCGCCGGCCTGGCCAAGGAACTCACGACCGAGATGGCCGGCGTGGAGGACGAGCTCGGCGAGTTGCTCGGCCTGAAGAGCGCCGGTGCCGAGGATGCGCCGGTGGTGCGCCTGCTGCAATCGGTGTTCGAGGAGGCCTTGCGCCGCCGCGCCTCCGACATCCACATCGAGCCGCAGCAGCAGTCGCTGCGCATCCGCTTCCGCGTGGACGGCGTGCTGCACGTGCAGATGGAGGCCGACGCCAAGATCAGCAATGCGGTGGCCCTGCGCTTGAAGCTGATGAGCGGCCTGGACATCTCCGAGCGACGCCTGCCGCAGGACGGGCGCTTTGCCGTGAAGCTCAAGAACGGCACGGTGGACGTGCGCATCTCGACCATGCCGACGCAGTTCGGCGAGTCGGTGGTGATGCGTTTGCTGGCGCAGAACACCGGTCTGCTGCAACTCGGCGGCCTGCACCTGCCGCAACGCGTGATGGACGCGCTGCACCGGGCGATCGAGCGGCCCAGCGGCATGCTTCTCGTCACCGGCCCGACCGGCAGCGGCAAGACGACCACGCTGTATGCCGCGCTCAATGCGCTGAACAGCAGCGAGCGCAAGATCATCACCGTCGAGGACCCGGTCGAGTACCGCCTGCCCGGCCTCAACCAGGTGCAGGTGCACGAGAAGATCGAGCTCAGCTTCGAGCGCGTGCTGCGCGCCGCGTTGCGCCAGGACCCGGACGTGGTGCTGGTGGGCGAGATGCGCGACCAGGTGACCGCTGAGGTCGGCCTGCGTGCTGCCATGACCGGCCACCTGGTGCTCTCCACCCTGCACACCAACGACGCGCTGTCCACGCCCATGCGCCTGCTCGACATGGGTGTGCCGCGCTACATGGTGGCGCTGTCGCTGCACTTGGTGCTGGCGCAGCGCCTGGTGCGCACGGTATGCGGCCATTGCGCCGAGGAGCACGAGCCCGACCCCCGCGAGCGCGCGGCCTTCGAAGCGGCCGGCGTCGCCTTGCCCGAGGGCCTGAAGCTGCGCCGCGGGCGCGGCTGCATCCATTGCAGCCAGACCGGCTACAGCGGCCGCACCGGGGTCTACGAGTTCCTGGAGATGGACGGGGAGCTGATCGCCGCGCTGAACCACGGCGACGACGCCGCCTTCAAGCGCCTGGGCCAGCGGCGCATGGCCGGCCATCAGCTGCGCCACGACGCGCTGCGCCGTGTGCTGATCGGCGTGACCACGGTCGAGGAGGCGCTTCGCGTGTCGGTGGCGAGCGAGGAGCTGCCCGCATGAGGTTCGCCTGGGCTGGCCGTAGCCCGCAGGGCTTGCAAGAGGGCGAACTCGACGCAGCCAGCGCCGGTGCCGTGGCCGAGCAACTGCGCGGTCAGGGCATCACGCCGCTACGCATCGACGCGATGCCGGGCCAGGCTGCAGCAGGCAGCGACGACGCCGGCTCGGGCTGGTTGGAGCGTCTGCAGGGCCTGCTGCGCCGGGGCATCGCGCCGGTGGACATGCTGATCCTGGCCCGCCAGCTGCACACCCTGCTGAAGAGCGGCGTGCCCATCCTGCGCGCGCTGGCCGGGCTCACCGAATCGGCGGCCAGCCAGCAGATGCGCGAGTCCCTGCTGCAGGTGCGTGCCAGCCTGGAGTCGGGCGTGGACCTGAGCAAATGCTTTGCCCAGCAGCCGCGCGTCTTCGACCCCTTCTTCGTGGCCATGGTGCGCGTCGGCGAAATGACCGGCCGGCTCGACGAGGTCTTTCTGCGCCTCTTCCACCACATGGAGTTCGAGCAGTTCATGCGCCAGCAGGTGAAGTCGGCGCTGCGCTACCCGACCTTCGTCATCATTGCCATGGTGGTGGCCATCGCCGTCATCAACGTCTGGGTGATCCCGGCCTTCTCGCAGGTCTTCGCGACCCTGGGGGCCGAGCTGCCGCTGGCCACGCGCCTGCTGCTGGCCACCTCCAACTTCACGCTGCAGTACGGCTGGGCCTTGCTGGCTGGAGCGGGCGTCGCCTTCTTCCTGTGGCGGCATTGGCTGGGCACCGCTGCGGGGCGCCTTGCCTGGGACCGGCTGACCCTGCGCATGCCCATCGCCGGCCCCATCGTGCTCAAGGCGCAGCTGGCGCGCTTCGCACGCAGCTTGGCGCTGGCCTTGCGCAGCGGGGTGGCGGTCGAGCAGTCGCTCGGCGTGGTGGCGCAGACCGCCGACAACCGCTACATCGCGCAGAAGGTCGAGGGCATGCGCGCGTCCATCGAGCGCGGCGAGTCCCTGCTGCGCGCGGCCATCCAGACGCAGGTCTTCACGCCCGTGGTGCTGCAGATGATCGCCGTCGGCGAGGAGACCGGCGCCGTGGACGAGCTCATGCAGGAAGTGGCCGATCTCTACGGCAACGAGGTGCAGTACGAGCTGAAGACGCTGAGTCAGCAGATCGAGCCCATCCTCATCGTGTTTCTGGGCGTGCTGGTGCTGATCCTGGCCATGGGCGTGTTCCTGCCCATCTGGGACCTGGGCCGGGCCAACTTCGGGGGGCGGAGTTGAGATGCGCGCGCGGTGCCTCGTTGCTGGAATTCGCCGTGGTGCTGGCAGTCGTCGGCGCGCTTTGGGCCCTGCTGCTCTCGCGCCTGGACGACACGGCACGCCTGGCACAGCGCGCGCAGTTGCAGATGGCCGTCGAGCAGCTGAACCTGCAGGCGCGCCTGCTGCAGCTGCGCTGCGGCTCGGCGGCCGCGTCGGCCTGTTGGCAGGCCTGGCTGCGCGAACGCCGGCCCGTGCCGGGCCAACTCGAACAACCGACGGTTCCTCTGACCGCGCCCACACCCGACATCGGCGGCCTGCTGATGGTGCTTGCGCAGGCCGCAGGCTTTTGGGACTTGCACCACACATCCGACACACTCTGGCAGACCGAACCCCTGCCAGGGCCTCGCCTTCAGGTAGCCTTGCGGGCACGCCCGCCCTGTCGCTTCGTCATCGAGGTGGACAGTGGCAACGCCGTGCAGGCCAGGCCGCTGCCCGGTTGTTGAAACGGCGCGAAGCGCCATGACCCTTAGGAGAACCCGATGAACACTTCGAAAGCTTCCCGCCTGCAGTCCGGTTTCACGATCATCGAGCTGATCGTCGTCATCGTCATCCTCGGCATCCTTGCCGCCACAGCGCTGCCCAAATTCGTCGACCTCGGCAGCGACGCCAAGCTGGCGGCGGCCAAGGGCGTGGCGGGTGCCGGGGCCTCGGCGAGCTCGCTGAACTTCGCGGCCTGCTCGGTGGCCAACCACACGGTGGGTGGCAAGTGCGCTAACGTGGACGCCTGCACCGACATCGCAGGCCTGCTGCAGGGCGGTGTGCCGCAGGGCTACGCCATCGCGGCTTCGGGCGCTGCCACCACCACCAACGGCGGCACTTTCGAGTGCCAGGTGAACACCAGCCCGGCCGATGCGAACGTGGCTGCGGTCGGCTTCACGGTGACCGCCGCCGGCAACTGATGCGCTGCTTCGCCGCCCCGTGGCTGGCGCTACTGGCGCTGCTGGCCGGGGCGGCGCAGGCCGCCAGCTACAACTACCGCGCGGACAGCTTCGCCTGGGAGACGGCGGCCAACGCCGTCACCTGGGACCGCAGCTGCACCGCCTACCCAGGCGACGACGACAAGGCCACGGTCAACTTCACCGGCGGCTTCAAGTTCCGTTTCGCCGGGACCGACCACAGCAGCGTCCGTATCCTGTCGAACGGCATGTTGCAGTTCGGAGCCGACTCCGGCTTCCACCGCAACTACACCAACTCCAACCTACCGGCGGGCAGCGCCAGCGCGCGCAGCGGTTGTGTGGCTGGGGCCACGGTGAACACGCTGATGGCGTACTGGACGGACCTGAACCCGTCGCAGGCTGGCAGCGGCAACGTGACCTGGGAGCTCAAGGGCACGGCGCCCGACCGGCGGTTCGTGGTGTCCTGGAACAACGTCTTCCAATACAACACCAGCACGCCCTATGCGGTGCAGGTGGTGCTCTACGAGAACGGCGAATTCAAGTACCAGTACGGCAACGACAACGCCAGCGGCAGCCGCGCCACCATCGGCGTGCAGGTGAACAGCAGCGACTTCACCCTGTACGCGTTCAACAGTGGCTACAACGCCAATGGCACGGCAATCCGTTGGTCGCTGACCGACGCTTCACCCGTGCGCCTCGCTGAGTACCGGTTCGACGAGTACGCCTATACCGGCCGCGTGGGCGAGGTGCGCGACAGCAGTGCCAGCGCCTTCCACGGTGTGCGCGTCGGCGCTGGGGCCAGCCACGCCCAGGGTGCGGTGTGCAGAGCACTGGAGGTGCCCTTCAACAACGGCGCCACCATCAGCGGTGCCGATACCCAGGTCAATGCCTCGGCCGCGATGGGCGCCAAGGGCGGTTTCAGTTTCTGGTGGCGCTACAACCAGGCCTGGACCGGAGGCACCGCTGCCATGCTGCTCGACGCCAGCGGCAGTGCCGGCCTGCCCATCTTCATCCAGCGTGACGCGGGCGGCGCCCTGAGATTCCGCGTGAGTTCGGGCGATGCGGTGGTGCTCACCGCCACCTCGCCGGTGCAAAGCTTTGCGGCAGGCACCTGGGTGCACATCGCCGGCAGCTGGCGGCTGGCCTCGGGTGCCAACCAATCGGTGCTGCGCCTCTTCGTGAACGGCGTGCTGGTGGGCAGCACCAGCGGCACCACCAACGGCCAGTTGGCGGGCAATGCCGGCAGCCTGGTGGCCGGGGATGCCCGTCTGGGCAGCGCGCCCAGCGGGGGCACGGCCAACTCGGCCGACGGACGCATCGATGAGCTGCGGCTCTACAACTACGACATCGGCCTGGCCGAGGTGGTGCAAGACCGCGACCAGACGCACGCCTGCACGCCGCCACTGGACCATGTGCGCATCGAGCACAGCAGCGGGGCTGGTGTGACCTGTACGCCCAGCACGCTGACGCTGCGTGCCTGTACCGATGCCGACTGCCTCGTACCCTTCCTGAACGGACTGTCCGGGACGCTCTCCGGCTCGGGGGGTGTGGCGCCCACTTGGCCCGACGGCGCCAACTTCACGATCCCGGCCGGCCAGAGCACCGTGAGCGCCCGCGTGCAGCTCACCACAGCCGGCAGCAGCCTGCTCGCCGCCACGGTGCCGGGTGCCAGTCAGCCCCATCGATGCAACTTCGGCGCGCCGAGCTGCACCTACAGCGCGGCCGACGCGGGCTTCCTGCTGCGGCTGCCCAACCACCGCGCCGAGACGGCCGCCACGCTGGAGATCGAGGCGGTGCGCAAGTCCGACAACGCGCTGGCGTGTGCGCCGGCCTTCGGCAGCGTCAGCCGCAGCGTGAGCCTGGCCTGCCGCTACCTGGCGCCGGCCGGGGGCAGCCAGGCGGTGCGAGTGGCTGGTCAGGCGCTGAACGCGTCCGGTTCGGCGGTCGCGGCCTGCGGCACGCGCGCACTGCCGGTGACCTTCGACGCCAACGGCCGAGCGAGCCTGAGCCTGCTCTACGCCGACGCAGGTCGCATCTCGGTGGACGCCAGCTACAGCGGCAGCGTGTCCGACGGCAATGCCGGCCTGAGCCTGAGCGGCAGCGTGTCGGCAGTGGTGGCGCCGCAGGACTTCGATTGGACGGACCTGTCCTCAGGCGCTCAACGCGCCGGCATGCCCTTCGCAGCCTTGCTGCGCGCGCGCAATGCCGCCGGTGCGGTGACGCCGAACTTCGGCCTGGAAGGCGAGACCGTGCAGCTCAGCCACCTGCGGCGCAGCCCCACCGGCGCTGGCGCGGTGGACGGCAGCCTGAGCGTTGGGGCCTCCACCCTGAGCGCCGGGACCTTGCGCTACACCGAGCTGCGTTGGAGCGAGGTCGGCCGCATCGACCTGAGCGCCAGCCTGGTGGGCGCCAGCTACCTGGGCAGCGGCATGAATGTGCAGGGCATCACCGGCGTGGCTGGCGCCATCGGACCCTTCCGCCCGCACCACCTGCGTGTGCGGGCCACCGAGGCGTGTGGCACCTACAGCTACGCCGGCCAGCCCTTCGACGTGACCGTGAGCGCGCGCAATGCCAGCGAGGCGGTGACGCTGAACTACTTCAGCGCCGGGGGCCACGCACGCGACCTGGCCTTCACCGACGCCGGTGCGCCTGCGCTTGGCCTGGGCGGCATCAGTCCGGCCACGCTGGCAGCGAGCGCCTTCAGCGCGGGTGAGGCAAGCACGCAACTGGCCTATGCATTCACCAGCAAGGCGAGTGGCCCCGGCAGCCTGCTGCTGCGCGCGACCGACAGCGACGGCGTCAGTTCCTCGCAGCAGGCAAACGCCGACGACAGCATGCTGCTGCGCAGCGGCCGGCTGCAGTTGCAGTCGGCCATCGGCAGCGCGCAGCGCAACCTCAGCTTGCCGCTTCGCCTGGAACACTGGCGCAACGGTGCCTGGGTGCTGACCAGTGACGACAGCTGCACCCTGCCCCACGCGGGCTGGCAGGCTGCGGTGGCGCAGTCGGGCCGCGTCGGCTCTGGTGGAGCAGCTGCGGCCTGGAGCAGCCCGGTGCAGTCGATCAACCTGACGGCCGGCGTCGGCAGCCTGGTGCTGGCGGCGCCGAATGCCAGTGGCACAGTCGATGTGGCCCTGAATCTGGGCAACACGACCACGGACCGCGCCTGCCTGGCCGGCCCCCGCCCGGCAGCCTCTGGCCTGAACGTGCCCTGGCTGCGCTCACGCCAGGGCAGCCTGCACGGCTGTGGCGCGCGTGAGGACAGCGACCCCAGCGGCCGCGCCAGTTTCGGCGCGCCGGCGGGGCAGGCCAACAAGGTGCACGAACGTGTCATCGACTGAACGGCGAGCCAGCGGCTTCACCGTGGTGGAGCTATTGGCGGTGCTCATCCTGGCCGGCGTGGTGGCGGTGGTGGCCCTGCCCAAGCTGGATGTGATCGACCGCCTCGGCGCCGACGGCTGGCGCGAGCAGACCGTGGCCGGCTTGCGCCTGGCGCAAGCCACTGCCTTGGGCCACCGGCGCTTGGTGTGCGCGAGCTTCGACGCCAGTGGTTTGCTGCACTTGCGCGTGGCGGCCGGCAACCCGGCCATTGATTGCAGCGCCGACTTGCGGGGGCCTGATGGCTCGAACCGCTTCGGCAGCACGCCCCCCGGCGCGGCGGTGGCCGTGCAACCCGCCGGTACGCTCTATTTCCAGCCCAGCGGCCAGGTCAGCGCGGATGGCGCTGGCGGCAACGTGGGCGGCCGTGAGATCAGCATCAGTGGCACCCGCTCGATCTTCGTGGCGGGCCAGAGCGGCCATGTCGAGTAGCGCGCGGTACTGCGGCGGCTTCACCTTGGCGGAAATGCTGATCGCCATCGTCGTGATCGGCGTCGGCCTGGGTGGGGTCCTGCTCGCCTTCCAGATCACGGCGAGAGGCTCGGCCGACCCGCTGGTGCAGCGGCAGTTGCAGGCGGTGGCGGAAGGTCTGCTGGAAGAGGTCTTGAGCAAGCCCTTCACACCGCAGGCCGGCGCCGGCGCGGGCGGCTGCGCACGCGACGGCTTCAACGATGTGGACGACTACCACGGCTACACCAGCAGCGGCGTCTGCGAGATCAACGGCAGCGCGGTACCGGGCCTGGGTGGGTATGCGGTGAACGTGCAGGTGCTGGCATCGACGCTGGCAGGAGTGGCCACCAAGCGCATCCAGGTGACAGTCTCCCGTGGCAGCGACAGTCTGCAACTGGCCGCTCACCGCAGCGGGTGGGGTTCATGAGCGGGAGGCTGGCGAGGGGCTTCACCCTGGTCGAGTTGATTCTGGTGCTGGTCATCGTGGGTGTGATGGCCGGCATGCTGGTGGTTTTCTTGCGCCCTGCGGTGGACGGCTTCACCGCCCAGCGCGCGCGAGGCGAGTTGCACGGAGCGGCCGAAGCGGCGCTGAGTGTGCTGCAGCGCGATGTTCGCCGCGCCCTGCCCAACAGCCTGCGCACGCCGGGCGGTGCCTGCTTCGAGCTGATCCCGACGATCGCCGGGGGCCGCTACCGGCGCGACGCCGACGTGACCCGGGAGGGGGAGGCGGTGCTCGATCCGACGCAGGTCACGACGGCCTTCGACGTGCTCGGAGCCATGAATCAGAGCCGTGCGCCAGTTGCCGGCGATTGGGTGGTGGTGGGCAACCAGTCGGCGAACGATGCCTACACCGAGGGCATCAACCGAGCCGCCATCACCGATCCGAACCAGGCCGTGGACGCCGCCCTGGGTTCGCGTCGCATCGCCCACGAGGCGCGGCAGTTTCCGCAAGGCTATGCCGGTGGCCGATTCTTCGTCGTACCGCAGGCCGAGCCCTCGGTGTTCTTCGTGTGCAGCGATGCGGGCCTGGCCAACGGCCAGGGCACGGGCAGCCTGTACCGCGTGGTGCAGGCTTTCCAGCCGAGTTACCCCAGCGCCTGCCCTGTGGCGGCAGGGGCTGAACGGCTGGTGTCGCGCGTCAGCAGTTGCAGCTTCCAATACGACCCCGGCGCGCTGGCCGAGTACGGCCTGCTGCAGATGCGCCTGCAACTGACGCGTGATGGCGAGACCGTGTCGTTGCAATTCTCCAGCATGGTGAGCAACGTGCCATGAAACCGCTTGCGCAAAAGGGGCTGGGCGCGATCGCTGCCATCGTCGTGCTGGTGCTGCTGGCGATGCTGGCGGCGGCGGTGGTGCGCATGGCCTGGAGTGGGCAGAACAGCGCGGCACAGTCGGTGCTGGCAGCGCGGGCCACGCAGGCGGCGCGCAGCGGTATCGAGTGGGGTCTGCACAAACTGCTCAAGGGCGACTGGGCGGCTTGCAGCCCGGCGCGCAGCCAAGTCCTCGATCTGCGCGCCGACACCGGCATGCAGGTGGCCGTGAGCTGCAGCATGAGCAGCTACCAGGAAGGCGCCGATGGCGACGGGCTGCCGCTGACCGTGCGCGTCTACCAGTTGGAGGCACTGGC
Source organism: Burkholderiales bacterium (assembly GCA_017302655.1). Taxonomy (GTDB): domain Bacteria; phylum Pseudomonadota; class Gammaproteobacteria; order Burkholderiales; family Burkholderiaceae_C; genus Inhella. Next base: position 2,995 of record JAFLDE010000094.1, on the reverse strand, counting down.
CTGCAACGCGCTTGCCTGCCCGGGCGACGCCACGGCGCTGCAGTACGTCGAGCGCCTGCGGCGCGTAACGGTGAGCGACTGCATCACCAGCACGGGTGCGGCCTGCCCCTGACTGAAGCCGGCAGAAAAAAGCCCCGCGTGCGGAGGCAGGCGGGGCTCTGAGCGGTGCTGGCGCAGACGCCAGCGCGGCTTGGATTACTTCTTCTTCTTGGCGTCCTTGCCCTTGGCCGGAGCCGGCGCGGCAGCGACGACGATCTCTTCGACCTTGGGTTCGACCGGGGTGGCAACCACCGGGTTCGGCTTGCCATGGGTCACGACCTTCACGCCGGCGGGCAGCGGATACTCGGCGGTGCGGTGCGAGCGGTGGTTTTGCGCGCCGATGGTGGTCTGATACATGCCGGTATTGAAGGCAGAACGGCTGGCGGAGCATACCGGGGCTGTGGTGTAAAAGCGGGTGAAGCGCATGCCTTTGGCGGCCAGTGCATCGAGCACCGGGGAGGACACCTCCTTGGCGCCATAACAGCCCAGATCGGGGCCAAAATCCTCGGCAATGAGCCAAAGGATATTGGGGCGCTTTTCCTCGGCGTGGAGAGAGACGGTGAAGGCGAGGCTGAGGAGCAGGAGAAGACGGATCATGCGTACAGCATGACTAAGAATGCCCCACTAACGCAAGAACGGATTTGCATCAGTCACCGGATCATCACCATCGAGGCAAACCTTTATTGCATCATTTTCTGAGCCGTGGAGATGATGCGTTCCTCGAGTGTGTCCGCAAATTTGTCCGGATGCAGCGGGTTGGACCAGTACATGAGGGAACGAAAGGCTTCATAGCCGCCTTCCAGCAGCACGCGTCTGCTCGGGATGTAGGCGAGGATGTCGTTGCTGTAGCCTGCGACCCACAATGCCCCGGGCCCTTTGAACTCGTGCTTCAAGCGCAATGAATAATCCACACAAGTCTCACCGCTGAGCGCCGCGAAGGTCAAGTCATGACCGAAATGCACCACCTGAAGTGGGTAGTCGTAGTGGTCGCGTAATCCGCCGTGCTTGATCGCATACAATCGTTTTTCATCCCACTTGCGTTGATAGACCTCATAGCTTTTTTCATAGCCTTCACCCGTGCTCAGCCGTTTTTCGATCTGGTCTGCCGCAGGAATGGACTGGTAGTCGAGCCGTGTGGTCTGCCAGTCAATGCGCAGCGGGCCATGGAGCGGTTTGGGCTTTGCATCCAGCGCCGCCTCCACCGCTGTGGCGAGGCTTTGGCCGTGACGCAGGCTGAAGATGGGACTGAAACGGGGATAAGCGTTTTGATCACCACCGCAGCCCATCATGAACAATGCGATGGTGCCCGGGTGCGCCTCCTCGATCAACTGCTGCGCATGACCTGCATAGTCACCGTGCCATTGTTTGATGCTCATGGAGGTATTGTGGCAGGCGTAGCCAAACACGATGGCGCTCAGCCTGCCAGCGGCCGTTTGAACCGTCAGCACGGGCACATCATGATCCACCACGCCCTCGGGATTCGGGCTGTTTAAGTAGGGATCGCCTGTCGGCTTCTCGTTTTTCAGCCTGCGGTTCATGGCAAAGCCGCAGCGTGAGTGACCATAGCTGATGGTGGCCGGCTCCAGCTGCTGCAATGACTCGCCGATGATGCCGAGGATCTTGTCCTTCAGCCATGCGTTGTAGCGCAGGCAGCGCTCTTTGCGGAGAGGATCGGTAAAGCCCAGGAATTCCAGCTCCGTGTAGCGCAGTTCCGGGCCGCAATGCGTATGTGAGCAGTTCAACAGCAGCGCCTTCTCCGGCAGATTGAACTTGGTCTTTACGGCCTCAGCCACGGCCTCCCGGAGCTGAGCGGTCACCTCCACGAGATCAAGCGTAACCATGACGAAGCGCTGCCCCTGCGCGTCCTGAAGCGCCAGCGCCTTTGCGTGCAGCTCCATCGCCGTGCCTTCTGCCGGAACCTCGCGGTTTGCGAAGCCGGCGAGGTACATTGGCTCTGTGGGTGTGATCACCGTGCTGGCGGCCGCTGCTTTCCATTCCGGCGTCTGCGCCGAGGTCTGGAGAATGGATGCGAAAACGAGGGCAAGGATCGGGAAAACAGGCTTCATGATGGGAATCATACGCATCAAGCCATGCGGATATGCCAAGCCGATGTTTGGACGGACGGGGATTCGCTTTTGATGAAGCCGGGGAGCCTTGGCGGCACGATTACTCGCGCTTGCTCAGCAGGTACTTGAGCAGCTCCAGGGCCTTGCGCTCGGGGAGGGATTCGAGGAGGCCGGGGGGCATGAGGGAGACGGGCATTTTCTGGCGGTCTTTGAGATCGCCTTTGGAGATGATGACGGAGTCGGTGACGGGGCGGGCGGTGATGGCGGTGCCGGTGACTTTGCTGCCGTTCACGCCGTCATGCAGGAACGGGGTGATGGTGCCCGCTTCGGGCGCCTCATCCACGCCCGTGACGGCGTTCGGGTAGGCGAAGCCTTCCAGCGTGGCGTAGTAGAACTTCATGCCCAGGGCTGGCAGGCTGCCGTCCGGATTGTGCTGGCCGCGATAGACCCACTTCAGCCCCTTGCGGTCTTCATAAGTGAAGCGGTTGTAGTGTTCGAAGTCAGCAGCGGCATTGCCAGGAACATTGAGCGCAGGGTCGAGGTTCTCCGGCGTGACTTCGGTGTTGTAGGAGTCGCCATCGTCATCCAGCGGCGGCGGCATCACAGCCAGCGGCATGGGCGGCTGCAGCACCGTGCCAGCGCGGGCGGTGTAGGTGAAGGTGTGGGTCTCATTTTCCCGCAGCACACGGAAGACGCGCATGTCCGGCCGCTTGTCCACGGCGTTCTTGTAGCGCACCAGCACGTAGGGGCTGGAAGTGGTCTGCGCGGTGTTCAGGTCGTCACGCAAGGCGTAGGCGCGACCCGCGATCATGAGTGCGTGCTCCTCATTCGGGTTGTAGCCGGGCTCAGCGGGATCGTTTTCAAAATAGATCGTCCCTCCCGCGGCATCC
>JAFLDE010000093.1 GCA_017302655.1 Burkholderiales bacterium | reverse complement strand
AAGAACGCGAAGGCCTGGACATCGCCAGCCACGGCGAGACCGCGTACTCGAAGTAATCAGCCTGTCATCCGCAAGCATGGCCGCCTGGACGTTGTCCGGGCGGCCTTTTTCATTGCTCTGCGCTGGGTGGTGCCGCGCGCAGCATCACCTCCACCAGCTGGCGCAGCTTGGCCGGCGCGAAGGGCTTGGCGAGGAAATAGTTGACGCCAGCCTCGGCCGCTGCCTCGCGGTAGGTGGCCTCGGTGTTGGCGGTCAGCATGATCACCAGCGCATGCGCATGCGCAGGGTCTTTGCGCAAAGCCTGCAAGACCTGCAAGCCGTCGAGTTGACCGGGCATCTGCTGGTCGAGCACCACCAGATCGGGCCGGGCAATCTGCGCGATGCGCAATGCCAATTCACCATTGGCGGCCTCGAAGAGCGCGAAATCGCCGTCCTGAAGCGCAAAGCGCACGAGGCGGCGGATGTCAGCCTGATCATCGACGATGAGGATGCGGCGCTGCGGCATGGCGCCAGCATACTTGCGCCTTGCCCAGCCGCCCCCAGATCCCGCCCATGGTTCCTCATCTCATCACCGCCCTCAACGGCCCCATCAACGAGCTGGAGGCGCGCATCCTCGACTCCATGCCCGCCATCGAGCGCTGGTTCCGGCTCGAATGGATGGAGCACACGCCGCCCTTCTACACCTCCGTGGACATCCGCAACGCCGGCTTCAAGCTGGCTCCGGTGGACACCAATCTCTACCCGGGCGGCTTCAACAACCTCACCCCGCAGATGCTGCCGCTGGCCGTGCAGGCGGCGATGGCGGCCATCGAGAAGATCTGCCCCGAGGCCAAGAACCTGCTGCTCATCCCCGAGAAGCACACCCGCAACAGCTTCTACCTGGCCAATGTCGCGACCCTGGTGCGCGTCTTCCATCAGGCCGGCCTGAACGTGCGGCTGGGCACGCTCGATGAAACCATCACTGCACCCACCGAGCTGCCACTGGCCGACGGCGGCACCCTGACCGTGGAGCCCCTGGTGCGCAAGCAGGGTCGGGTGATGCTGAAGGACTTCGACCCCTGCACCATCCTGCTGAACAACGACCTGTCGGCCGGCATTCCCAACGTGCTGAAGAACATCGAGCAGCAGTACCTGCTGCCGCCGCTTCACGCCGGCTGGGCGGTGCGCCGCAAGAGCCGCCACTTCGCCGCCTACGAGGAAGTGGCGAAGAAGTTCGCCAAGCTGCTCGGCATGGACCCCTGGCTGATCAACCCGGCCTTTGCCCAATGCGGCGCTGTGAACTTCGCCGAGGGCACAGGCATCGAGTGCGTGAAGGCCAATGCCGATGCGGTGCTGGCCAAGATCCGCCGCAAGTACAAGGACTACGGCATCAACGAGAAGCCCTTCGTCATCGTCAAGGCCGACAACGGCACCTATGGCATGGGCATCATGACGGTGCGCGACCCCAAGGAACTGGATGAACTGAACCGCCGCACCAAGAACAAGATGGCGGTGGTGAAGGACGGCCAGCAGGTCAACGAGGTCATCATCCAGGAAGGGGTGCCGACCTACGAGCGTATCAACGACGCGGTAGCCGAGCCGGTGGTCTACATGATGGACCGCTATGTGGTGGGCGGCTTCTACCGCGTGCATGCAGATCGCGGCATCGACGAGAACCTCAACGCCCCCGGCGCCAGTTTCGTGCCCCTGGCCTTTGCCGAGCCGGGCAACTTGGCCCGTCCGGGTGAAAAGCCCGGCGCCAGCGCCCCCAACCGCTTCTACATGTACGGCGTGATCGGCCGTCTGGCCATGCTGGGTGCCAGCTACGAGCTCGAGCAAACAGACCCGAACGCCGAGACGCTGGAAGTGGAGTCGGCTTGAGCTGGGCAGATGCCATTGGTCACGCTGTCGCGTGAGGCCAACGATTGGGTCCTGCAAAGCCCCGTTAAGTTATTGATTCGTCATAAGAAATTTTGGTGTTGGGGTGACGCCCGATGCACGCGGGCAGTCCCTGCCCTCAGACTGTTGCCACTTGAAACCTGAAGCCGGTCACCAGGCCGGCTTCAATTTTTTGAAAGTCGGCACATGCAATCGAAATGGCACCGCCCCAGCCTCGCCGCCCTGGCCGTGATGGCCTTGGTCTCCCAGCAGCAGGCTTACGCACAAGCGAGCAACACGCAGTCCCTGGAGAAAGTGGTCGTCACCGGGTCGCTGATCAAGCGCACCGACAAGGAGACCCCGTCGGTGGTGCAGTCGATCTCGCGCCAGGACATCCAGAACTCCGGCTACGCGACCATTGAAGAACTGCTGCGCGCCAACGGCGCGGTCGACGCCAGCTCCATCCAGGACGGCGCCGCCAGCGGCTTCGTCAGCGGTCTGGCCACCATCTCGCTGCGTGGTTTCGGCTCGCAGGGCACGCTGGTGCTCGTCAACGGCCGCCGGCTGGCGCCCGCTGCTGCGGTGGACATCAACTTCGGCCGCGGCACGCTGATCAGCGTGAACTCCATCCCCAAGGGCGCCATCGAGCGCATCGACATCCTCAAGGACGGCGCCTCGGCCCTGTACGGCTCGGACGCCATGGCCGGCGTGGTGAACTACATCCTGCGCCGGGACTACGAGGGCATGGAAGCCAATGCCAGCTACATGCAGAACGGCGAAGGCGTGGGCAAGACCTACACCGGCGGCTTCAGCTTCGGCTTCGGCAACCTCGACAGCAAGGGCTTCAACGTCTTCGGTGGCCTGGAGGTCTCGCACCGCGACCCGGTGATGCACAACCAGCTGAAGAAGCTCGGCAACCTCGACCTGCACAACCAGTACACGCTGGCCCAGGTCACGACCGGCACCAGTTCCTTCCTGCGCTTCACGCCAGACTCGGTGGCCTCGCCCTACGCCAGCTACTACCGCGTGCCGGCCAGCAACACCGGCTCGACCACCATCGACGGCCGCACCGTCAACAACAACAGCCCCTTCGGTCAGCACTACCTGGGCACCTACCCGGGCTGCGCACCTGAAAACACCGTGGGTCAGGGCGTCGCCAACCGCCCCGCTGGCCTGGCTACGGGCACCGGCAGCGCGGCCGCCAGCTACCGCACCGGCCAGTGCCGCTTCAGCCTCGACGATGCCGACGAAGCCATCAGCGAACAGGACCGCCTGAGCGCTTCCTTGAGCGCCAGCCTGGCCCTGGGCAAGAACTTCACGCTGACGGCCGACGCCATGCTGTCCAAGACCAAGACGGTCGAGGCCGCCATCCCCCAAATCCTCACCACTACCGTGGTCAGCACCGCCAACCCTGTGGCGACGACCTGGCCCATCCTGACCGGCCAGCTGCAGAGACAGAACGCCATCATCCTGCCCGTCGGCCACCCGGACAACCCGACGAACAGCAGCGCCACGCCGATCCCCGTGCAGGTCATCTACCGCTTTGCCGACCTGAACCAGAAGACCATCAGCGAGCTGAGTTCCAGCCGCTTCACGCTGGGCCTGCAAGGCACGCTGGGCGAATGGGACCTCGACACCGCTGTGGTGCACAGCCGCCAGGACAACACCCAGACGCGTACCAACCGCCTGCGCAGCTCGCTGCTGAACCAGTCCATCGCGGCCGGCACCTACCGCTTCAACGGCCAGGGGAACACGGCGGCGGCCATCGCCAGCGTGGCGTCCGACGCCGTCATCGAAGGCGAATCCACCATCACCAGCTTCGACGTGCGCGCCAGCCGCGACCTGTTCAAGATGGCCGGTGGCAACGCCGCCGTGGCCCTGGGCCTGGAGTACCGCAAGGAAGAACTGGCCTCGCTCCCAAGCGACATCTACAAGTCCGGCGACTTCATCGGCCTGGTGGCCAACGGCGCCTCGGGCGACCGCACGCTGACGGCCGGCTTTGCCGAATTCCGTCTGCCGGTGGTGAAGTCGGTCGAAGTGCAGGCAGCCGTTCGCCACGAGAAGTACAGCGACTTCGGCAATGCCACCACCGGCAAGCTCGGCGCCAAGTGGGCCATCCTGCCCTCGACCCTGGCGCTGCGCGGCACGGTGGCCACGGGCTTCCGTGCGCCGTCCATCTCGCAGATCTCCGACGCCTTCCTGCTGTCCTTCCACAACTTCCAGGAATACGCGGTGCGCGACCCGATCCGTTGCCCGAACGGCACCTCGATCGGTGTGCCGACGAACAACCGAGACTGCAACCTGCTGGGTCGTTCGGCCACCAGCCCGAACCCCGGCAGCCTCGCGTCCATCATCTCGGCCAACCCCAACCTGAAGGCAGAGGAAAGCAAGTCGGCCACGGCGGGCATCATCTTCTCGCCGACGCGCAACCTGGACGTGGCCATTGACGCCTGGTACTTCGAGCGCAACAACGAGATCCGCGTGCAGCGCGGCGTGGACGTGCTGGAGGCTTACATCGCCAACCAGGCAGCCAACGCCGCCAACGTGCTGCGCGACCCCAACCCCGCCACCTGGGTGCCTGGCATCGACAACAGCGGCCCCATCCTGGCCATCCGCCGCCAATACGGCAACTTCAAGTGGACCAAGACCTCGGGTGTTGACTACGACTTCACCTTCCGCCTGCCGGTGGAAAGCCTGGGTCGCCTGAGCTTCAAGCTGAACGGCACCTACACGCCGCGCTTCGACCAATTGGTGCGAGACGGAGCCAGCATTGACAAGTGGGGCGGCACCTCCAGCGCCGACATCCCGCGCACCAAGGCCACCTTCCAGGTTCGCCTGGACCGTGACAACTGGAACGTGTGGGGCCGCCTGAACCACCAGGACAAGATGCGTCGCATCGGCATCACCGAGACCTGCCGGACCGCGACGACCGGGGGCAATGGCGTCCTGGCCGCCAATGGCGGGTGCTACGTGGGTCGCGAACAGACGGTGGACGTCGGCTTCAGCTTCTCGCCGCTGAAGGGCCTGCGCATCGCTGGCTCGGTGGTGAATGCCTTGAACGACTACGGCCGTTCGACCAACATTCCCTACACCTTCAGCTATTGGGACCAGGGCACGACTGGCCAGCTGGGCCGCCGCTTCAACCTGAGCGCGACCTACACGATGGACTGACCCTGCGCACGGGCGCCACGCCTGTTGCAGTGCAGCAGGCGTGGTGATCCAGGCGTACAGTGCAGCCCTCCGCACGCCAGGCGGCGCCTTCGGGCGCCGTTTCTCATTGGTGGAACCAGATACCAAAGCCTCACGCACCCCCGCCGCGCTCGCCGCGCTGACGCTGACCGCGCTCGGCGTCGTGTTCGGTGACATCGGCACCAGCCCGCTCTACGCGCTGCGCGAGGTCTTTCACAGCGCGCACCTGCAGGTGACCGAGCGCAACATCCTCGGCGTGCTGTCACTGCTGTTCTGGACGATGACCGTCGTGGTCTCGTTCAAGTACGTGCTGCTCATCCTGCGCGCCGACAACAACGGCGAGGGCGGGCTCATCGCCATGATGGCGCTGGCCACCCAGGCGGTGAAGGACAAGCCGGTGCTGCGCCGCCGCCTGATGTTGCTGGGCCTTTTCGGCACCGCCATCTTCTTCGGTGACGCGGTCATCACCCCGGCCATCACCGTGCTCGGCGCGGTCGAGGGCATTGATGTCTACGCCCCGCAGTACCACGGCCTCATCGTGCCGCTGGCGCTGCTCATCCTCACCGGACTGTTTGCCTTCCAGCGTTTTGGCACCAGCACGGTGGGCAAGTTCTTTGGCCCGGTGATGCTGGCTTGGTTCGTGGCACTGGCTTTGCTCGGGCTGCCGCACATCCTGCAAACGCCCGCCGTGCTGCACGCGCTGAACCCGCTGCACGCGCTGGACTTCGCCAACCAGCACCGTTTCTTGGCCTTCGTGGCGCTGGGTGCCGCCGTGCTGGTGGTGACCGGCGGCGAGGCGCTTTACGCCGACCTCGGGCACTTCGGCAAGCAGCCCATCCGCTGGGGCTGGTACGGCGTCGCCATGCCTGCGCTGGTCATCAACTATTTCGGGCAAGGCGCCCTGCTGCTTCGCGACGCCGCGGCCATCAAGAACCCCTTCTACCTGCTGGCACCGGACTGGGCCGAGATCCCACTGTTCGCGCTGGCCACCCTGGCCGCCACGGTGGCTTCCCAGGCGCTCATCAGCGCCTCCTTCAGCGTCGCCAAGCAGGCGATGCAACTGGGCATCCTGCCGCGCATGCGCATCTGGCACACCTCGGTGAAGGAGACCGGGCAGATCTACGTGCCCGCCATCAACTGGGCGCTGTACGCCTTCGTGGTGGTGGCGGTGGTGTTCTTCGAATCGTCGAGCCGGCTGACCCATGCCTACGGCGTGGCGGTGACCATGGACATGACCATCACCACGGTGCTGACCTTCTTCGTCATCCGCCACGGCTGGAAGCTGCCGCTGCTGCTCTGCTTGGCCGCCACCGGCTTCTTCTTCGCCATCGATGTCGTCTTCCTCGCCAGCAACCTGATGAAGATCCCCACGGGCGGCTGGTTCCCCCTGGCCATCGGCATCTGGTGCTTCACGCTCATGCTGACCTGGAAGCAGGGCCGCAAGCTGATGAGCGCATCCCTGCGCGAGCAGGCCATCGACCTGCCGAGCTTCCTGGAGGCGGTCTTCGTCAACCCACCGACGCGGGTCGAGGGCACGGCGGTCTTCCTGTCCAGCGAACCCGGCATCACCCCCAACGCGCTGCTGCACAACCTCAAGCACAACAAGGTGCTGCACGCCCAGAACCTGTTCGTGACCGTACGCCACCACGAGCGGCCCTGGGTGTCGTTCGACAAGCGCATCGAGGTTGAGGCACTGGGCCACCATTGCTGGCAGGTGACGCTGCACTTCGGATTCAAGAACGAGCCTGACGTGCCCGAGGCGCTGCAGCTGCTGAGCAAGCAAGGCATCGTGCTGGATGAGATGGACACCAGCTACTTCCTCAGCCGCGACATCGTCATGCCGACCATCGGCGGCGGCATGGCGCTGTGGCGCGAGAAGCTGTTTGCCAGCATGCACCGCAACGCCGCCGGCGCAGCGGATTTCCTGCACCTGCCGGCCAACCGCGTCGTCGAGTTGGGCTCGAAAGTAGAAATTTGAGCCCTCAGGCTGCGGCCCTTGCGCGTCCTCACCATCCTCCGAGGGGGCTGACCGGGCTTGTGGTGGCCCGGCGCCCGGTCGTCTGAGGCGCGACGACCTGCCCGCCTGGGTGGCGGGCTTCGTCGTGGTGCTGGTGGGCTTCACCAGCTCTGTGGCCCTGGTGTTCCAGGCGGCGCAGGCCCTGCAGGCCACGCCGGCGCAAACTGCGAGCTGGCTGCTGGCGCTGGGCGTCGGCATGGGGGCCACGTCCATGCTCTGGAGCTGGCAGTACCGCCAGCCCGTGCTCATCGCCTGGAGCACGCCCGGCGCCGCACTCATCGCAGCGAGCCAGGGCGTCAGCATGGCCGAGGCCACCGGGGCCTTTCTGTTCTGCGGTCTGCTCATCGCCGTCTGCGGCTACAGCGGGCTGTTCACGCGCCTGATGGACCGGATTCCGGCGGCCATCGCCGCTGCCTTGTTGGCGGGCGTGTTGGCGCGCTTCGGGCTCAACGCCGTGCTGGCGGCGCCTCAGGCGCCGCTCCTGGTGGGGGCCATGCTGGTGGCCTACCTGCTCGGTCGGCGTGCCTTCCCGCGCTGGGCGGTGCCGGCTGTGCTGGGGGTGGGATTGCTGGCGGCGCTGGGGCTCGGTCTGGTGGGGCCGCTGCAGCTCGAGAGTGGCTTGGGCGCCACGCCCGTCTACACCGCGCCGGCCTGGAACCCGGCCGTGCTCCTGGGCCTGGGGCTGCCGCTGTTCATCGTCACCATGGCCAGCCAGAACCTGCCGGGCGTGGCGGCCATGCGCGCTGGCGGTGTGGACGTGCCGCTGTCGCCGGTGATCGGCGGCACCGGCGTGGCCACGCTGCTGCTGGCTCCGTTTGGCGGCTACGCGCTGAACCTCAGCGCCATCACCGCTGCCATCGTCATGAGCCCCGAGGCCCACGAGGACCCCGGCCGGCGCTGGATCGCCGCCGTGGCTGCCGGCTTGTTCTACCTGCTCGTCGGCCTGCTCGGCGCGGCAGTGGTGGGCCTGTTCGCGGCCCTGCCGCAGGCGCTCGTTCTGGGCGTGGCGGCGCTGGCGCTGCTGGGCACGATCGGCAACGGCTTGGCGGGTGCACTGCAGAAGGAGGCTGAACGCGACGCGGCGGTGCTCACCTTTCTGGTCTGCTTGAGCGGTGTGACGGTGGCCGGCATCGGCAGCGCGTTCTGGGCAGCGCTCGCGGGAAGCGCGGCCTACCTGCTCAGGCGATCGTGAGCCGATGCTCAGTCGTGCGTCCGTCGGCGCACAGGCGCAGCACGCTGCCGTTGCTCACCAGCTGCCAGCCCTCGGGCTCTCCATCCAGCGGCTCGCTGGCCACCATCTGCCCGAAGCTCTCGCGGCGCAGGTAGAGCGTGGGCGGCTTGTCGTCGCTGGCCCAGCGGAAGGCGAACACGTCGTCGCCATCGGCCAGTGCGGCCGAGAAGCGCAGCGGGTTCTCGATGCCCGCCGCCTGCATGCGTTCGCGCACATCGGCCAGCACCTCGCTGGTGGCTTCCACCATGCCGTAGCCGTCCACCAGCCGGCGCACGATGAGCAGGAAGATCAGCTCGGAGTCCGTCGCCCCCTTGCGTTGGTGCCACAGCGGGTCCGGCAGTTCGGCCTCCAGCTCGCGGCGCAGGGCGGCGAACCCGCCGATCTGCCCGTTGTGCATGAACATGAAGGCGCCGCTGGCGAAGGGGTGGCAGTTCGACAGCGCGATGCCACCGCCGGTGGCCGCGCGAACATGGGCAAAGAACAGGTGCGAGCGCACGTGGGCAGCGAGCGCCAGCAGGTTCTCGTCGCTCCAAGCCGGCGTCACCTCGCGGTAGATGCCCGGCGTGTCGCGCTCGCCGTACCAGCCGACGCCGAAGCCATCGCCGTTGGTCACGAGCTTGGCCTCCTCGGCACGCAGGCTTTGCCGGACCAGCGAATGCTTTGGGCGGCACACCAGGTCTTCCAGGTAGATCGGGTCGCCCCGGTAGGCAAGGAATCGGCACATGGCGCGCAGCCTATGCCATGACACACTGGCCGGCCACCGCACAAGCCCGCACATGGGCCGCCCCGCCATGGACCTGTTGCTCGTCGCCGACCCCATCGAATCGTTCAAAACCTACAAGGACAGCAGCTTTGCCATGCTGCGCGAAGCCTCGCGCCGCGGCCACCGGCTCTGGGCCTGCGAGCCTTGGCAGATGGCCAGCCGGCCGGGCGAGGGCGTGAGCGCTGCTTGCCGCCGCCTGCACCTGAGCAGCCGCGCGCTGGAAAGCCAGGCCGGCGAGGCGGTGGACGACTGGGCGGCCCCCGACGCCCCCGAGCGCCGGCGCCTGGCCAGCTTCGACGCCGTGCTGATGCGCAAGGATCCGCCTTTCGACGCCGAGTTCCTTTACAGCACGCACCTGCTCAGCCAGGCAGAGCGCGAGGGCGCGAAGGTGTTCAACCGGCCTACCAGCTTGCGCGAGCACTCCGAAAAGCTGGCCATCCTGGAGTTCCCCCAGTTCACCGCCCCCTCGCTGGTGAGCCGCGACCTGGCCGAGCTGCGAGCTTTCCATGCCGAGCAAGGCGACGTGATCTTCAAGCCCCTGGACGGCATGGGCGGCATGGGCATCTTCCGCGTCAAGGACGACGCGCTGAACCTGGGCGCCATCCTGGAGCAGCTCACCATGGACGGCACGCGGACCATCATGGCGCAGCGCTTCCTGCCGGCCATCGCCGAGGGCGACAAGCGCGTGCTGCTCATCGGTGGTGAGGTCGTGCCGTACGCGCTGGCGCGCATTCCTCAAGGCGGCGAAGTGCGCGGCAACCTGGCGGCGGGCGGCAAGGGCGTGGCCATGCCGCTCACCCCGGCCGAACGCGAGGTGGCCGAGGCCCTGGCCCCGGTGCTGGCGGCGCGCGGCCTGCTGCTCGTCGGCCTGGACCTGATCGGCGGTCGCCTCACCGAAATCAACGTGACCAGCCCGACCTGCTTCCAGGAAATCGCGGCGCAGACCGGCTTCGACGTGGCGGCGCGCTTCGTGGACGCGCTGGAAGCCGCCGTCAAGTCGCGCGCCTGAGCAGCCAGTGGCTGGCCACCTGCGCCAGCCCCACCCCCCCCAGCAGCACCGCGAAGGTGGCGGCTGAAAGTGGCGCCCAGTCGAACGCGGCCACCAGCGCCAGGCCGGCGGCCAGGCCGAGCATCGACAGGCCGCCGCGCAGGGTCTCGGCCTGTCGCAGGCGCTGCTCACCGGCCAGCAGCGCAGCCACCGTCTCGGCGCTCTCGGCGCGCAGCAGCAGGTAGCGCAGCCGCGCGTCGATGAGCAGCTTGAAGGCGTAGGTCACGCACAGAAAGAGCAGGGCGGGGACGACGATGTGCTTGTCCATGGCGAGGCGAGGTGGTGGAGCCGTTGGCGGCAAAGAGGCTGCGACGATAGACACGGTTCACCGCGCGCCGGTTGCAGCACCGCGCCCCCGCAAACCCGGGGGGCCGGCATTGCAACTTTTCTCTTGGCCCTCGTGTCCATCGCACCGTGTCCGTTGCCCCGAACGAAGAAGACCGCGAGATGGTGCATGCCGTGCTCACCGGCCAGGCCGGTGCCTTTGAACGCCTGTTGCGCCAGCACCAGCGCCTGGTGTGGCTGCTGGTGCAGCGCCTGGTGCGCGAGCCTGAGGCCGCGCGCGAGCTCTGCCAGGAGGTCTTCCTGCGTGTGAGCCGCCAGCTGGCCGGCTTTCGCTTCGAGAGCCGCCTGTCCACCTGGATCGGTCGAATCGCCACCTCGGTGGCCTTGCGCCATCTGGAGAAGCAGCGCATCGACACCATCGAGTTCGACGCCGAACTGCACGACCTCGGGCACGAAGACACGCCAGCGCACCTGCTCGACCGCGCCCAGCGCCTGCAGCGCCTGCGCGACGCCATCGACGCCCTGCCGCCCATGCCGCGCCTGTGCCTGACCCTGTTCCATCTGGAAGAGCTGCCCATCGCCGAGGTGGCGGCGCTCACCCACCTGCCCGAGGGCACGGTGAAGAGCCATCTGCACCGAGGGCGAGATCGCCTGCGCGCGCTGCTGGAGAACCACGATGAGGCCTGACCCCCTGCTGCACCAAGCCCTGCGCCAACCGCGCCCGGGCGACGAGCCGCCCTCCGATCTGCTGCCCGAGCTGCTGCGCCGAGTGCCCGCCCCGCACCCGTCGCGGCACGAGCGCATCGCCTGGATGGCCGCCCCCCTGCTTGGGGGCGCACTGCTCTTCGGCCTCGCTCACTTCGTCTGGGATCTGCAGCCGCCGGCACCGCCCGCCCTGCTGCTCCCGCTTCTTGCGGCCACCGCGTTGCATGCGCTGTGGCCGCGCCGCATCCACAAGGACTGACATGCGACTTCTCCTCTTGATCGCGCTGGTGCTGACCCGCGCGGTGGGCGCAGCCACGCCTGCACTGGAACCGCTGCGCCAGCAACTGGCCGACCGCGACCTGCTGCGCGGCGCCTACGCCGTGCAGCTGGACGATGCCCCAGCCGAGCTCGGTCACATCGGCGCCGAGCCCGTGCACCGCGTCGGTTCCATCAGCAAGACCTTCACCGCCGTGCTGGCCCTGCAGCTGGTCGAACAGGGCCGCCTGCGCCTGGACGAGCCGGTGGCGCGCTGGTTCCCCAAGCTGCTTGATGGCTCGCGCATCACCGTGGAGATGCTGCTGCGCCACCGCAGCGGCATGGGCGACGTGAAGGATGCGCCCGACTTCGAGGCCTGGTCGCGCCAGCCGCGCCGCATGGACGAGCTGCTCACGCTCATCGAGGGCCTGCCGCGCGCCTTCCCGCCGGGCGAACGGGCCGACTACAACAACAGCGGCTACATCCTGCTGCACCGCATCGTCGAGCTGGCGGGGGGTGCCCCCTACGACGATCAGCTGGCCACGCGCATCACCGGGCCCCTGGACCTGCGGCACACGCGCATGGCGGCCGAGGGCGACGGCCAGCCCTCGTTCCGACGTGAAGGGGCGCGTTGGCTGCCCGTGCGCGCCACCGACCCCAGCGTGCCGGTGGGTGCCGGTGCGCTGGTCAGCACGCCGCAGGAGCTGACGCGCTTCATCCGCGCGCTGTTCGGCGGCCGCCTGCTGCAGCCCGCCACCCTGGCGCGCATGACGCAGTTGCAGGATGGCTTCGGCCTGGGCCTGATGCCCCTGCCCAAGCACGGCCCCTGGGCGGGCCAGGGCTTCGGGCACGAGGGCGTCATCGACGGCTTTCGCGCCACCCTGGTGCACCTGCCGAAGCAGCGGCTCAGCGCCGCCGTGCTCTTGAATGCCGAGCATTGGCCGCGTGACCGCTTGCTGCACGAGCTGCTGGCCAGCCGCCTGCAGCCGAACTGGCAAGCGCCAGTCCTGCGCCCCCAGGCGCAGGACTGGCTGCTGCGCGCCGTCGCCCCGCGCCTGCCCGCTGGCCACCGCCTGGCCCTGCGCGGCAGCCAGTCGCCGCTGAGCTGGCAGCGCGGCCTGCCTTTTGAGGCCGCCGCCGACGGCAAGCTGCAACTGCTACTTCGCTGGGAGGGCGTGACCGGCCTGCCTCTGCAGACCAAGCTCGTCGTGGAGGATGCGCAGGGCCAGGTGCAGCAATGGGAGAGCGGCGACAACCGCGCCTGGCTGGTAGGCGCCGAGCCGGCGGGCCTGTTGCGCTTCGACGTGAAGGGCGGGGCCGAGCAGGTCTGGCGCGAGGTCGAAGCCGCCGATGCCGCGCTGTTCGACGCCTTCAACCGCCGCGACGCCGCCGCGCTGGCCCCCTACTTCAGCGAGCGCCTGGAGTTCTTCCACGACCAGGGCGGACTGGCCGGCCGGGCGCAGACCTTGCAGCAGTTCACGCGCAACTTCGGGCGTGCCGACGTGCGCATCCGACGCGAGCTGCTACCCGCCTCCTTGCGCATCTACCCGGTGCCCGGCGTGGGCGCCATGCAGGTGGGCGAGCACCGCTTTTGCCGCCGCGAGCGAGACGAAGCCGAGCAATGCCAGGCCTACGGCTTCAGCCATGTCTGGGAAAAGACGCCAGCCGGCTGGGCCCTGCTGCGCGTGCTCAGCTACGGGCACTGAGCCAGGGCTTCAGACTGCAGGCCGGCGGCGCCGCGCCGTGGCGCTCAAACCCGCCAGGCCGGCCAGCCAGAGCGCCCAGGTGCCCGGCTCGGGGATGGGAGCGGCGGTCAGGCTCACCACGCCCTCGGTGTTCAGGCGCGAGAAGTCCCAGTTCAGTCCGGGGGTCAGCGCGAAAGCGCTGACGTCGATGCGGTCGAAGCTGCCGCTGAGCGCTCCGTCGAACAGGTCGAAGGCGTTCCCCGGAACGGCTTGGTAGCCCAGCCGCGGCACCAGCACCAAGGTGCCGCCGAGGCGGATCGACCCGCGGCTCACGTAGCGGCCATAGAGGTCCGGCGCGGCGCCGCCGAGGCCGGCGATGTACGTGTTGCTGCTGGCCAAGACGATCAGGGCGTTCGTGCTCTGGTCCACGAACTCGCCGTCCAGCGAGAGCCCGCCGGCAAACACCTTGGTGCCCTCGCCGCCGAACGTTGCGCCGGCGTGGAGGTTCACGGCACCCTCGAAGCGCAGGAGTTGATCGGTGTCGATGTGTGCGCCCGACGCCAGGTCCACCGCCCCGCGGAAGGTGATGGGCGCCGCCGAGGTCAGCCGGCCGCCCGTGAGCAAGCTCAGCGCCCCGGCCAGTTGAACCTCGCTGTTCGACAGGATGTCGATCCGGCCCCCGATCGCCGTGCGGGCGGCGGTCCACGCGCCGCCATCGACGATCAGGCTGCTGCCCGCATGCACCGTCAGCGTGCCGCCGACCTGCAGCAGGGCGCCGTCCGACACCCATAGGTCGCTGGCTCGGCCTGGGCCGGTGGCGCCGCCGCCCACCCACAGGTCGCCGGTGTTCTTCCACTCGGAGCCGCTGCCGGCGATGCGCGCCAGGTTGCGCCCCAGCGACGGGTCGACCGCGCTCCCATCGCCCAGCGCCGCGCTGCCGCTGCGCAGCTTGCCGCCCTCCAGCACGTCCAGTTGCGCCACCCCCTTGGTGCCGAGGGCCAGATGTCCGCTGTTGATCCACACCGCCCCGGCCCCGGCCACCCAGGCCGCGCCCTCGCCCGTGCCCTGGCCGAGGCCCAGCTTCTTGCTCGTCCCCAGGCTGGCGCTGCCGGTTCTCAGCACGGCGCCCGCGCCGACCTCCAGC
>JAFLDE010000092.1 GCA_017302655.1 Burkholderiales bacterium | reverse complement strand
GTGGGCCTTGCAGGCCGCGCCAAGCCGGAGGCCCGGCTCTGTGTGAGGCTGTTCGGGCCCTCAGGGCCCAAACAGTCCACACACAGCCCCCGGCGAGGCTTCGCAACGAAGTGGGTGCCGTTTCTGGTGGCAACCCGAAGGGAAAGTGGCTTTTGGGCCGGGATGCGGCGTTGCGCGGCTTGCCCAGGCACCAGCCTGGGCTGCGCCGCGCGCCTGGCCTGCCGGCCCAACAGTCACTTTCGCGTGGCTTCCCGTAGTGTTAACAGGCCCTAGACGGAGAGGCTTCAGCGCCAACTCAGTTCCTGCCGGGTCAGGGGCAGCGAGCGAATACGCCGGCCGGTGGCCGCGAACAGGGCGGCGGTCAGCGCTGGCGCCAGCGGTGGGTAGGCGGGTTCGCCGAGGCCGGTGGGGCGCCTGGCGCCTTCGATGAAGTGCACATCGATGCGGCGCGGCACCTCGTGCATGCGCAGCAGGGGGTGGTCGTGGAAATTGCTCTGCTGCACCGCGCCGTCCTTCAACGTGACTTGCTGGTACAGCGCGCCAGCGAGCGCATCGATGATCGACCCCTGCACCTGCTGCTCGGCGCCGCTGGGGTTGACGATGGGTCCAACGTCCACGGCGGCGGTGACGCGCGACACCGTCACCGCCCCCGCAGGGCTGACGGCGAGCTCCACCACCTGGGCCACATAACCGTTGTGGCTGAACCATGCGGCCAGCCCCAGGCCTTGGCCCTTGGGCAACGGCCGACCCCAACCGGCCTTCTCGGCGGCCAGGCGCAACACGGCCTTCATGCGGGCGGTGTCGAAGCCACTCTCCAGCACGCAGTCTTCGCCCAGCCATTGCAAGCGGAAGGTGAGGGCGTCCTGCCCGGCTGCATGTGCCAACTCATTGAGCGCACTCTCCACGAAGAAGGCGTGCAGATTGGACGGCGGCGCGCGGTAGGCGCCATCGGGCAGATGGCTGTCAATCGCCTGGGCGCGCATGCGCAAGTTGGGGATCAGGCCGACCGGGCATTCGCGTGGCTCCATCTTGGGCGTTGCAGCAGTGCGAAAGCCCTGGATCCATTGATCCTGGTCCCAGGCCACCAGCCGACCTTGTGCATCCAGCCCCGCACGGATGCGGTGGGTCTCGAAGGGACGGTAATAGTCGTGGCGGATGTCGTCCTCGCGCGGCGTGAACAGCAGCACCGGCGCCTTGAGGCGCAATGCCATGGCGCAGGCCTCGAGCACGAAGTCGACCTCCCAACGCCGCCCAAAAGCGCCGCCCAGGCGCGGCACTTCCAGTTCGATCTGTTCGGCTTGCAGCCCGAACTGGCGCTGCGCCGCCTGCACCGCCAGCCTGGGGAATTGACTGGGGCTGCGCAGCCTCAGGCGCCCGTCGGGCAGGGGCTCGGCCAGGCAGCTCATGGTCTCCATCGTGACGTGCGCCAGGACCGGCAGTTCGTACAGCACATCGATGCGCGTGGCGGCGGCCTGCAGCGCGGCGGGGGCGTCGCCATCGTTGCGCCAGATCTCCCTGGGGTGCTCCAGGCGCTGGCGAATCTCGGCCTCGTAGCCGGCGCTGCTGTGCCCGTCGTAGCGCGTAGCGCTCCACTGCACCTGCAGGGCACGACGCGCCTTCAGCACCGCCCAGGTGCTGCGCCCTACCAGGGCCACGCCATGTTGGGGGTCGCCATGGTGTTCGCGGTGCATGTTGCCGCCCGGCGAGTCACTGCCTTCCAGCCGCCAGGCGTCCACCATGCCGGGCATGGCCTTGAGTTCATCCCAATTGCCGCGCAGCGGGCGCGCGCCGCGCACCGGGGCCTTGATCACCACGCCGATCAGGCAGCCTTCGGGCCGCCGGTCTGCACAAAAGAGCGGTGCCCCACGCACCATGGCGGCGGCATCCACCTGGGTCTGGCGGCGACCGATCAGGCGGAACTCGCTCGGAGCCTTCAGCGGCACGTCCTTGGGCAGCGGCAGCAAGGCGGCCGCCGCGGCCAGGCTGGCGTAGGACGCGCGGCGCCCGCTGGCGTCGTGTCGCACCTCGCCGCGCTTGGTACGCAGGGCCTCGCGCGGCAGACCCCAGGCCTGCGCTGCTGCACTCACCAACAGCCAGCGTGCCGTGGCGCCGGCCTGTCGCAGCGGCACCCAGGCCTTGGGCACGCTGCTGCTGCCGCCGGCATCTTGAATGCGGCCCATGCGGGCGTCCCAAGTGCTTTGTTCCACAGTCACTTGGTCCAGTCCCACCTCCAGTTCCTCGGCCACCAGCATGGGCAGCGAGGTCTTGACGCCCTGCCCCATGTCCGGCGCCGGAGCCTGCAGCACGATGCGCCCATCGGGCTCGATGCGCAGATAGGCACTGGGCGCAAAGCGTCCTCGCTGCTGCGCCGTCACGCCCAGGCTCAAGGCCCCGCCGGTGCAGGCCAGCACGGCCAGGAAGCCGCGTCGCTGCATGACGGTGCTCATGCGTTCACCCCGGCGGCCGTCTGAATGGCCGCGCGAATGCGCAGCTGCGTGCCGCAGCGGCAGAGGTTGCCGGCCATGGCGGCGTCAATCTGTTCGGGCGTGGGCTTCGGCGTCTGCTTCAGCAAGGCCGCGGCCTGCATGATCTGGCCGCCCTGGCAATAGCCGCATTGCGCCACATCGTGCTGCAGCCAGGCCTTCTGCACCGGGTGCTCGCCGCGCGGGTGCAGGCCCTCGATGGTGGTGACGGCGCGGGCGCCCAGCTCGCGCACCGGCAGCTGGCAGCTGCGCACTGCCCGCCCGTCCACATGCACGGTGCAGGCGCCGCACAGGCCCAGGCCGCAGCCGTACTTGGTGCCGGTCAGGCCGAGCTCATCGCGCAGCACCCAAAGCAGTGGGGTGTCGGGCTCCGCTCGGATGGTCCGGGCTTCGCCGTTGATCTTCAGCGTGTGGGGGGGCATGGCGGCTTGGTGAAGGACGGATGCAGCGAAGCGCGCGCGTCAACGAGGCGCGAACGCAGTCTCCAAACCGGTCTGCGTCCCCCAGGAAGTCAGGGACCAGTCACCGAAACCCCGGGTTGAACGGCAGGGGCGCCGCAAGGCCTGCCATGCTCGCCGGAGCCGGCGCCGGCCTGCATGGGAAGTCGATCCGGCCTGTCCACCTCTGATCGACCTTTGGCGGGCGCTCGCACAGCTCTCCATGTGCTTTCTCATGCCCAAGCGCCGTCTGAAATCCCCGAACAGCGCGGCCGTAGAACGGGCCGCCCGGCTCGACCTGCCCGACGCCGCGCCCCTTGCCTACGCGGTCTTGGCCCATGGCTTCACATGTTTGAAGGACTCGAAGGTGGTGGCGTGCATCGGTCAAGCGCTGGCACTGCGCGGCATTGCGACTTCGCGCTTTGACTTCACCGGGCGTGACCAGTCGAGCGGCGAGTTCGTCGCCAGCAGCTTCGCCGACCACATCGACGGCCACCAGCGATGCACGCGCCGCGAGGTCGCGAGCTAGGGTCTGTTAACACTACGGGAAGTCAGCGCGTTGCCATCCCAAAACGGCGCCAACGCGGCGCGAAACGAAGCTGGTGCGCGTGCACCAGCGAGGCTTCGCAACAAAGTGGGCGCCGTTTTAGGTGGCAACCCGGAGGGAAAGGGCCTGTTGGGCCGGGATCCTGCGTTGCCCGGCTTGCCCAGGCGCGAGCCTGGGCAGCGCCGTGCGCCTTGGCTGCCGGCCCAACAGGCCCTTTCGCGTGGCTTCGCGTAGTGTTAACAGGCCCTAGCGCGCAGCCGGCTCCATCGCGTGCAGCACCAACCAGCCCGAACGCGGCACCTGGCCGGGTTTGAGCTCCAGCACCACGTAGGCCTCGGCATGCTCCCAGGTGCGCGCCCACAAGCCGCAGCCGTCGGTCTGCAGGCAGGCGTAGAAGCCTTCGGCTGGTTGCCGATCGGGCGGCAGCGTTTCCTCGTAGATCTTGCTCGGCTGGCCATAGCGCGCCTGCAGTGGGAGCCCGAGGCCAAAGTGGGCCAGCTTGCCCTCGCGGCCTTCGGGGTCGTCGGTGAACAGCTTGCTGATGCTGCGCACCTCCACCAAGCGCCCCTGCCGAAAGCCCAGCACCTGCATCGGAAACGCCGGATGCCGCACGCGGGAACTGGCCACGATGAAGCGCGCCATGTCACCGCTCGCCGACAGTTCGCGCCAGGTGCTGACCTGGGTGCGGACTTCTTCAGGGCTCTGACCCCAGCGCAGTCCCCAGCGGGCATCAAGGCCCTGCGCCTGGCCAGCGCCGCCGACGAGCAGCATGAAGCCGGCGAGCAGCGCGGCGCGCATCTCAGCGCTGGGGCTGCGGGCTAGGCAGCGGCTTGCCGTCGGCTCCGTACCGGACCGTTCCGGTGCGCAGGCCGCGCGCGTCGTACTGCACTTGCTGCGCCACCATGCCGGCCATCTCGGGCGGCAGGCCGGGAGGCGAGGCGGGCCGGCCCTGGCCGTCGTAGTAGCGCGCCCATTCCATGCGGCTGCCGTCGGCGCTGTAGCTGAGCCGAACCTCGAACTGCAGCTCGCCCTTCATATTGCGACTCTGCTGGCGCGTCTGGTTGCCATGGGCGTCGTACTCGTAGGTCATCGGGCCTTCCAGCCCCTCCTGGGCACGGTCCTCGCCCCGTTCGCCAAAGCCGCGCAGCATGCGCGCCTGGCCCAGTCCGTCGTAGACATGCTCGCCCATCGCCACCATCGGCGCGTTGCCGTTCTTCGGCCGGCGCTGCGTGTCGTAGACCTGCCAGCGGGTGAAGTTCAGCCAAGGGTCGTAAACGATGCGATCGACCGCCGAACCCGACTCGGTGGCCACCAGCTCGCCCTTGGCGTCGATGTTCAGCATGGTGTCCAGCAGATCGTCGTGTCCGAACTCCAGGCGCACGCGTTGGAACAGGAAGTTGGAGCGCAACGGTGCCGGCTTGCCGTCGAGCGCAAAGCGGGTCTCGATCACCACGCCAGGCTCCGGGTGCTCCCAGGCGTAGCGGTGCGCGCCCCAGTAGCCGTTGACCGGCTTGCCGTCCTTGTCGAAGTAGTGCAACGCCGTGCGGCGGCCCTGAGCGTCGAGCGTGAACTCCATGCGCCACACCGGTCCGTGCGCGGCGATGCGGTCGCCGGCCTCGTTGTAGAAGCTGCGAATCTCCTTGCCAGGCAGGTACTCGATGCGCACCTGCGGCGCCCACCAGAAGAATCCCTCGAAGCTGCCGAGGTTGCGGGTGACCTTGTCGCCCACCGCGCGGCGCACCTCGGTCAGGCGGCCCTGGTCGTCGTAGCGGAAGCGGTGGTGCAGGAGGGTCTTGGCCTGCTCGGCCGTGATCTCATGGCGGCCGCGGAGGTCCTCGATCGGCGACTCGCGGAACACCATGTGGCGGTGGTACTGCAGGCGCTCGGCCAAGGCGCCGCTGGCCAGGGCCAGCGCGGTGAGCAGGAAGAGGGCGGGGCGTTTGAAGTTCATGGCAGTGCAGGGTGAAGGAAGTTCAGGATGTCGGGGCGGCGGCTTGCAGTTCCTGGATGCGCGCCTCCAGGCCGCGAAGCAGGCGTGGGTCTTGGGTCTGGGTCTTCTGGGCTTCGAGCAGCCGCAGCTGCACCACGCGCAGCGCGTCGTCGGTGGGCGGCAGCAGCAAGTCAGGCTGCACACCCACACCTTCCCAGTTGGTCTCGGTCTTCGGGTTGACCGAGCGGCCGCTGGGCACGAAGAGGCTGAAGTGCGTGCCGATGCGGTGCATGCCACCCGGGTGCGCGCCGCCACCGCTCGGCTGACCAGCAATCTGCACGCGCCTCAATTGCTGCAGGTTGTAGGCAAAGCCTTCGGCGGCCGAAAAGCTGCGGGCTGAGATCAGCAGCCAGACCGGTCGGTCGTAATGCAACGCCACCGGCTCGGTGTGGAAGGCGTCGCGCTCCTCGCCGCGCGGCGTGCGCCACACCATGTCGTTCAGGTGCGTGCGCTCCTTGAAGAAGAAGCTCGACAGATAGGCCACGGTCTCCGGCCGGCCACCGCCGTTGTGGCGCAGATCAATGATCAAGGCCTCGGTGTCGGCCAGCAGGGTCATGGCGGCCGCCAGCTTGGGCGCGGCGTCACCCTTGTCGGTGAAGGCGCGCAGGTCCAGATAGCCCAGGTTGCCGGGCAGGCGCTCGACCTTCATCACGCCCTGGTTGATGAAGCGGTTGCGGCGGCGCTCTTCCGCAGCGCTCGGGGCCGTGGCGGCAAGTTGTGCCGGCAAGGGCGCGGGGCTGTAGGCCATGCGCACATGGCGGTCCTGGGTCAGTTCGGCCAGCAACTGGCCCAAGGTCTGCGCGTAGGCCGGGCCGTCGGAGGCGGCGTCCAGCCGTGCGCGTTGCGCGTCCAGGCGCCGAGGCAGATCGACCAGGCGTTCAGGCAACACGTAATGCTGCGCCAGCGTGGCCAGCGCGGCCTGTTCGGTGGCGGCACGGGTGGCAGCGTCCAAGGTCTGGGCCTGGGCGGCGCCGCTGACCAGCAGGCAGAGCAGCGAAATCAACGAGGGGAGCGATCTGAGCGGCATGCCGCCTCCAGGGGCTTGATGGACAAGCTACTGTCTTCAGCCGGCGGACCGGCACCCGGAAGTCAGGGACGAATGGCCGGTGTAACGGGGGGAGTGCCCTGGCACCCGGGCATTTCGAGCTGCGCGCGCGCCGTGCGCCGCTGCAGATCCAGCTTGAAGCGCTCCCACTCCGCCCGCGGCAGGTGTTCGCTGCGCACCCGCTCCAGTTTCCAGTCGCGCCAGTCGCGGCTGGTCAGCAGCTCGTGTTCGGCTTTCAGCAGCTCACCCTCCGGGCTCAGCCAGACATCGCCCTGCTTCCCGTCGAACAGCGGGCTTTCCAGCCGGTAGCGCAACGCCGGCTGCGCACCCAGGGTCTCGGTTTCGACCGGCACGAAGCGCAGCGGAGCCTGCTTGAAGCCACCGCTGCCGTCCGGCTGGTTCAGGTCCACCAAACCGAGCTGAAAGGCCGCGCGATGCCGCAGCCTCGGGGCGATCAGCGCAAAGGCACCCAGGTCGAAGCCCCAGACATGGGCGGCGGGACCGGCAGCAAAGTGCCTGGGAGCGCCGCCGGCCGGGCGCAACTCGAACTGTGTTCCGCCCTCTGGCATGGGGCGAACGAGCACGGTGTTGGTGGGCTGGCGCTCGCCGCAGCGCAGGTTCCATTGCTGCAGATGGGTGGGCAAGGCGCGCTCCAGGTCCACCAGGGCATGTACCTCCACATAGGAAGTGCTGCCGCTGCTCTTGATGACTTCGATCTGCTGCGGTGCCACCACATGCATCACCAGGGACCAGGGCTTGCTGCCGTCGCGGTTGGACTTGATGAAATGCCAGGTGCTGCCCTCGCGCGGGCCGCGCGCGGGATCGGGGTCAAAGGCGCTGGCCTGCCCCAGCGCGGTGCCCGCACCAGCCAGGCCCAGCAGCAGCAGCAACGGCCTCGGCAGCTTCATGCCCAGCCCCAAACGATCAGCAAGCCTGCGGCCATGTTGGCCAGCCCGTGGGCCAGCATGGCCGGCAGCAGACGGCCGCGCCGCAGCACGAGCAGACCAAGGATCAGGCCGATCAGAAAGGTGTGCAGCAGGTAGGACGGACTCTGGACATGCCAGAGCGCGAAGCTGGCGCTGATCAGACCGATGCGAAGGGCTGGTCGCAGGTCGCGAAGCCGCTCGGCCAGAAAGCCGCGGAAGTACAGCTCTTCGGCAACGGCGGGCAGCAGTGCGCCCAGGGTGCTGAAGTAGATGTGGTGCGCGGTCTGCAGGCGCGTGAAGTCCGGTCCGGCCACGCCCAGGAGCTTGAGCAGTTGCAAGGAGCCGACGAAGACCGCCAGGCATGCCAGGCCGGCCATCAAGCCCCAACGAATATCGGCCGCCAGCCCGGCATGGTCGGTCCATGGCAGTCGCGGGCCGAGGTCTCGGCGGCGCCGCTGCCAGGCCAGCAACAGCAGCAGAGCGGGAGGAAGGGCCGAGAGAAAGGGCAGATAAAAGTACAGCCCGGGGTCCAGCCCGCCACGCAGCTGCTGCCAGGCCCCAAGCAGGCCGACCACCCATCGTTCAAAGCCCAGCGTGATGGCGAGCGGCAACAGCAACCAGAGCCAACGGGCGTAGCGGATCATCAAGGGAAGGAACGAATTGGGGGGATGAGTCTCCAGGCGTGCAGGCCTGCGGCAGCGGATGCCGGGGCGAAACACCGGTTCCGCGCGACGAAGCGCCTGGCGCGCAAGCCGCAAGGTGGGGTCGAAAGCCCGCCACACCTATGACCTCAACCACCGGGGACCCGCTTCAGGGCGGCACGGATGAATTGCAGCTGCGTCGCAAGCAGGTCGGCCGGCTGAGCCGGCCAGCGCAGCGTCTGGCCGTTCCGACCCAGGCGGCGCAGCGAATGGTCAAAGCCCGGGTAGCGCTTCAGCGCAATCGGGGTGCCCAACGCGCGTAGTTGCTCCAGCAGCGCCAGCGTCTCCTCGGCGTCAATGCTCTCGTCGTCGGGCGACAGCAGCCAGAGTGACGGCACGCTCAGGCGGCGCAGCAGCGGCAAGGGTTCGAAGTCGGCCACGCGGCGCAGCCAGCCGGCCAGTGCGGTGTCGGGCCGCTCAGCGAAACCTTGCAACTTGGATTGCGCAAACCAGGGTTGCGCACGGGCCACCGCGTAAGCCGCTTCGTAGGCAGCCCAGTCGTCCGCGCGGTCGGCACGCACGGCCTCGAACCATTGGCTGATGAGCGCCCTCGCCGCCTCCTGCACCGCTGGCGGGGCCCCGGCCGTGCGCAAGGCGCGCACGGCGTCCCAGTGCGCCTCGCGCACCGGCCCGACGGCGGGGCCGGAAACGACGATCAGAAACCGGCTCTGTGGCCGCCGCGCCGCCGCCAGCGGCCCCACCCAGGCTCCCTGGCTGTGGCCGATGAAGCCCACGCCTTCGACACCTGGCTGCGCCTCCAGCCAATCGGCCAGCGCCACCGCATCTGCCGCCAGATCCTGCAGGCTGGCTTGTAGCCAATCGCCGGTGGATTCGCCCACGCCACGCTTGTCGTAGATGAGCGCCGCCACGCCGTGGGCCGCCAGTTGCTCGGCGGCAAAGCGGCTGGCCTCGCGCGCTTGCGCGCCCGAGCCGTGCACGAAGACCACGCCCGGCACCGGGCGCGTGCGCTGTGCGGGCAGAAGCAGCGTGGCACCCAGCGTGCCGGCGGGTCCGGCCAAGCGCAGGTGGCGTTCTCGCACCACAGATGCGGTGGCTTTCTTCCGCAAGGACAAACGGGCTGGGATGACCTGCTCCGGCGCCCGCCACTCACCCTGCAAGGTGTCGCCAGCGCGGTTCAACACAAAAGTCTGCAAACCGGAGTCGGACGGGAACTCGATGCGCAGCAGGTCACGCTCGCGCCTGATGGATCGTGCCGGCCAACCGGAAACGCCCACATCGGGCAGGCTGAGCCACGCACGGGGCTGCGGCCCTGCTTCGCCTTCAAGGCGTAATTCAACACGGGTGCGCTCGTCGCCAGCGCGGGCACTGCCGCTCCAGTGCTCAGACGACAGGCCATGGGCAGCCAGAGCCCATGCCGCCATGAGCTGGCCGAGCAGGCACTTCATGAGCCGCCCCGGGGCCTGCTGGCTTGCCCACGCCCGATGGCCATGGCCTCGTGGATTCGCCTCAAGGCAGCTCGCTCCAATAGCGTCCGTGCACACCGCCCAGCCAGGCAGTGGCCACACCATGCGCCAGCTCCAGTCCGCCAAACCGATGGCCTGCCGGCGAGAAACTCATGCTGCCGCCGTTCATCAGAACCACCGCCACCTTGCCCGTCTGCAAGTCGGCCAGGGCCAAGGCCTGGTAGCCGGGAAAGTTGACACCCCAGTGCCAAGCCACGGCTCGACCGCCCGAGGTCTGCAGGCCCACCCCCAAGCCCCAGGACATCTGCGGCGACAGGCGAGCCTGCGGGCTGAGCATCTCCGCCACCAGCGGGTCCGTCTTCGCCTCGCGCACCAGGTGTGCCAGGAACAGCGCGTAGTCGGTCGCCGTGGTGCGCAGGCCGGCGGCCGCCAGGAACATCGGCCTTCGCTCCGGCAGAGGCAATGCAGGGCGCCACAGCAAGAGCAGGATCCACATCGACGCCAGGCCCAGTCCAAGCACGCGCGCGAAAGGTGGTGATCGACCGCGCAGCCAGACGGCCGACAGCCCCAGCGTCAGGACGCCCGTTGCCGCCAGGCCGACTGCCCATCCCCAAGCCCAGGACAGTGCAGCTCCCGCCAACACCATCGCCAGCAGGTCCAGCGCCATGGGCACGCCGCTCGGAGACCGCCAGCGCGGAACGATGCGGCAAGCCAAGCGGGTCACCCCCGCCAGCAGCAGAGCCAACAAGCTGGCCACGATGGCCAGCACCACCAAGGGCAGGCCGAGGTCGATGCTGGGTTGCGCCAGATCGGCATCGGGCAGCTCGGTCGCGCCGTAATGGCTGTGCTGCATGCCCAGCTCCGGCAGCACGACGGTGTTCATGTGGCGCTTGAAGTCCTGCCCGCTCGCCTGCTCGATCAGCTCGCCCAGCAGCATGTAGCCGCTGCCGGCGTACTGGAAGCGCCCGGCTGGGGTCACCGGCAGCGGAGGGGTCTTCAAGCGGTTGTCGAAGCCTGCTTGATGGCTCAACAGCTGCCGCAGCGTGAAGCGATGACCGCCGCGCTGGACCGGCGCATCCAGTTGCAGCCGGCCCTGCCGCACCAGACGCAGGGCGGCGTAGGCGGTCACAGGCTTGGAGAGCGACGCCGCTTCGAAGCGTGACGTGATGGTGAGCGGCTCGTCACGAAAGGCGGCGCGGCTGCCCGCCTGCCATGCCAGTTGTTCGTCGCCCTGCCTCATCGCCACCGCTGCGCCAGGCACACCTTGCCAGGTCAGCGAGCCGGCCAGCTCACGGTCCAGCCATCCATGCCATGCCGCCTTGCTGTGGCTGGCTCCTTCGCGCGCCTGTGGTGCGGAGAAGTCCGGCCGCAAGAGGGCCAGCACCGCGCTTGTCACCACGAATGCCCAGCCGACCGGCCTGCGCCAGGCCGACACACGGGTCGTCTCCGCGCCTTTCACGGTGTCCGCCCGAGGGCACGCGCAACCGCCTCGAGCGCGGGATCCTGCCCGGCCCGGTAGGTTTCCACCGTCCAAGGGGCCAAGATGTCAGGCGCCAGGCTTTCGACCGCGATGGGGTGCGTCACCACGTTCTTGTGGCAGTCACGGTGACCGGCGCAGCCCTGTCGGTACTCATGTCTCTCGGTCGAGAACAGGTGCACATCGCCTGAGTGAGGCAGCACGGCCCAGCGACCTTCGGCGAAGAACTCCAGGCGGTCGCCCACCGCCTCGCCCACGATGCGGACACGCTCTGGCGCGGCCTGCTTCAGGTAGCCGAGGGTCGAAATCGCAGCGGAGAAAGTCCAGGGACTGGTCAACGCAAAGATCCGCCCCGGGACCTTGGACGGCAAGCTTTGTGCAAATTCCCGCGCCTTGGTCAGGTCCCCACCGCTGTTCAGGCGCAGGTCCAGCACGAGGTGCTGAGGCTGCTTCTCCTCGATCAAACGGGTCACGGCCGCAAAGAAGGGCGCCAGGGGCTCCGAGTCACTGTCGAGGGTCTGCCGCAAGTCGATGAACACGGCATCGAGGTGACGGTCGTGCCGCATGCGCAGCCGCTTGTCCGGCTCCTGAAGGGTCCATGGCACCTGCTCGACCGCCAGCAGCGCCCGCCAACCCGGAGCCTCCTTGGGATCCATCGACAGCATCAGGAATCGCGTGGGCCCACCCAGCGCACGTGCCCCACCCGGGGCCGAGACGGCGAAGCTGCGGGTGGTGGCCTTGCCGTCGACGCCCACAAAGCCATACACAGGGGGATCGTCGCCCTGCCCCACCCCGAGTGCGCGCAGCTGCGGCGGGCTTTCAAGAAAGTAAGGCGCAAACCGGTCCCGCCAAGCCACTGTCCCGCCGGCCAAGGAGCGATACAAGGGACGCAGGGTCTGCATGGGCACGCCATCCACCGACACCAGGCGGGCACCCAGCAGATCGGCATCGGCCTCCAGGGTGCGCACCACGACCATCTCCTCGCCAAACGGAGCCAAGCGCATCTGAACGCGCGCGTAACGGCGCGAACGGGCCGCCACGGAGCTGGCGGTGTGCGCGTTGTCCGCCAGCGCGGTGATCTGAGCCAGCATCAGCTCGAAACGCGGTGGGTCCATGCCCGCCAGTTCGGTCTCCAGCTTTGCAAGCCGCGCCTCCGCGCTCTGGCGCGCGGCCGCGGTGTACGAGCGGTCCAGCGCCAGGAAGCCCTTCCGGTATTGCGCCAGATCGCGTTGAAGGCCCTCCAGTGGATGGCTTGCTTGCGCGTGCGCGCTGCAGACCCAGCCGAGCCACACCAGGCATGCGCCAAGCGCTGCTGGCAGACGTGCCAGTGACCGTGGCGCTTTGGAGTCAGAGAGATTCAACATGGGAGGATTGAGTGGGTTCGGTTCTTGTGCGCCGTTCGTGGGTTCTGACGAATCGATCCAGCGGCCGCATCCTGGAGTCGGCCAGCAGGAACCCAATGCAACCGAGTCCACCCAGGCCGTCCGCTGGCCGCAGTCAGCATGTTCATGAAAGGCGCGGATGCAGCGCCATTGGAGTGATGACCGGCCGCTGCGCTGGGACGAAACAAGCGGGCTGGCATCTTCAAGAGCGGCCAAGCACCCTGATGAAGGAAGGCGAGCCAATGGCGAACACCCGGCCAGGTGGCCCGAGCCCACCCAGCCCCCCCAAGCCGGACGCCTCATCCCAATGGGACTGGCGTTCATCCCATCCGGCTCGGCCAAGTCAGCAAGGCCCGCCAGACTGGGGCCATGAAGCTCTGCCACTCCGCCGTCCTCAGCCTCGCCCTGCTGGCACTCGGTTGCCCCGCGCTGGCCCAGAACCCTGTCCCCGCATCGAGTGCTGCCAGTGCGGCTGCCCTGGCGCGTGCGGAACAAGCCCGCGCCACCCTGGCCCAGGCCGCTCAGGCCCGTGCTGCCTGGGCCTTCTTTGCAGGCCGCTTCGAGATCGACGCCGCTCCCGCCGCCAAGGTCCCGGCCGGCACGGTCTGGACGCTGGCGCCTGTGTTGGGCGGCAAGTACCTGGAGATGCAGGCGGTGGCCTACGAGACCGACTTCCGCGTCACGCTGGCCTGGGATTCGCTGCGCAAGCACTACGCCATGAGCTTGCTGGACAGTGGCTCGGGCGTGCTCGATGTCTACAAGGGTCCGCTGCAGGACGGCGAGCTGGTGCTCACCAATGACCATGGCTTTCGGGTGCGCATCCAGTCGCAGCCCGACGGCTGGATTTGGCAGTACGAGCGCATGAAGGACGGCAACTGGCTGCCCAGCGGGCCGCCGGTGAAGGCCAGACGCGTCGATCGCTGAACTCGGCTGCCGTGCGTCGCCTTCCGCCAGAGGGACGAAGGCTCGCGAGCGGGCTGAACCATGTCTGGCAGGCCTTGCAACAGGCCGCCGTGCCGCCCCGACGCCTGGCGATGCTGCTGACGGTGACAGCGCTGGGCGCCACGGCCGCAGCGCAGAGCCCCCACGCCGCGCGAGGGGCCGCCGCCACCGATCGCGCCCAGCAGGTGTTGCGCGCACTGGAGAACCATCCGCAGGATCCCCTGCCGGGCTGGGCCGCTGCGGTGGGCCAGGGCCGCCGCGTCGTCTTCTCCCAAGCGGCAGGCTTGGCCGACTTGCAGGCGCGGCGCACCACCACGCCACAGACGCGCGTTCGGGTCTACAGCGTCGCCAAGTCCATCGGCGCGGCGGCGGCCATGCGGCTGGCCGAAGCCGGGCGGCTCGATCTGGATGCGCCCATCGCCAGCTACCTGCCCAGTCTGCCGGCGCATCTACGGGCCATCACGGTGCGGCAGCTCCTCGCGCACCGTTCGGGAGTGCGCCACTATCGCCCCGGCGAATGGGCGAGCGTCAGTGACTTCAATTGCGCCACGCCCGCGCAGGCCTTGCCGGACTTCGTCGATGACCCGCTGCTGTTCAAGCCCGGCCAGGGCTACCAGTACTCGACCTTCGGCTACGTGCTGCTGTCGGCAGTGCTGGAAGCCGCGGCGGGCCAGCCCTTTGATGCCTTGATGCGCGAGCTCGTCTTCGAACCGGCGGGCATGAACGCCACTGCCATCGAAGGCCGGCCGCTGCCGGAGATGCCCGGGCTGCCCGCGCAGCCAGTCGCGGTGTTCTACGACCGCAGCGAGTCCGGCCGCTTCAGCCCCACCACCGGCATCGACGCCAGCTGCAAGTACCTGGGCGGCGGCCTGGTGTCTACGGCCGAAGACCTGGTGCGCTTCGGGCTGGCCCTCTTGGACGGCCGCCTGGTCAGCCCGGCCGGCCTGGCGCAGATGCTGCGCGTTCATTCCGAAGGCGGCGAGAACCATCCGCCCTACGGCTACGGCTTCTTTCCTGGTGAGAACGTGTTGACGACCGCCTTCGGCGTGCCGGTGGAAGACGTCGAGCCGGCCTGGTGGCATGGTGGCTCCGGTAGGGGCGGCTACGCGGTTCTCATCCTGTATCCGAAGCAACGCGCCGCAGCCGCCATCACGACCAACGTTCGCGCCAGCGGGCGCCTGGTTCGCGCCACGCACACCATGGCGCTGCCTTTTCTGCGCCCCTGAATCCACGCAGCCCCTGCCGCGCGTCAGTCGGTCCGCTGCAGTTCCAGGCTGTCGCCCAGCGCATCAAACCATGGTCGCTCCGTGGCGCTAGGCTCGACGAGGGACGCATGAACGTCCACCCAGTGGCCCTGCAGCGCCAGGTAGAGGTGCAGATGGCGAATGCGCAGCTGACGGTCCTTCCACGGCACTTGCTGCCAGTAGCGCAGCCTGGAGTGATCGGGCAGGTCCTGGCGCTCGATCGAATCGGCGAGCTGGCCAGGCAGGCCGGCCAGTCGCGACTGGAAGCAGTCGGCCGCCTGCGCATGGCGCTCGCCGCCCTGGCAGTCGGGTGCGTTGGCGATCAGGCTGAGGTTGAAGCGTCCGGCGTTGCCCAGCCAGTAGTAGCTGGCCTCGCGTTCGCGCAACTGGCCCCGCGCCATCGCCGGTACGCGCAGGCTGAGCCGGCGCCGGATCCGGTCGATCGTCCAACTGCGCTCGAGCAGCGGCCCCAGGCTTTC
>JAFLDE010000091.1 GCA_017302655.1 Burkholderiales bacterium | reverse complement strand
CCAGCCAGTAGTAGCTGGCCTCGCGTTCGCGCAACTGGCCCCGCGCCATCGCCGGTACGCGCAGGCTGAGCCGGCGCCGGATCCGGTCGATCGTCCAACTGCGCTCGAGCAGCGGCCCCAGGCTTTCCGGCGGCGCCTGGGCGGTGGCAAAGCCGCCGCCCAGGCCAAGCCATGGCAGGAGCAGGCCCGCCCGCAGCAGCTGCCTGCGCTCAGAACTTGTGTTCGTACGCAACGCTGAAGCGCACCGAGCGCGGCGCGGTGTAGGACAGGGTGCGCCCGTAGGTGTTGGAGAAGCCGCCCGAGCCGTCCTCGTAGATCTCGTCGATGGCCTGCGTGCTCTGGCGGTTCAGCACGTTGAACACGTCCACCCGCGCCACCAGGCCCTTCGCGAAGTCGGGTTTGTAGGCGACGTTCAGATCGAGTCGGCGCTCGCCGGGCAAACGGCCGCGACTGCCGCGCGGGGCGGGCTTGCCGTCGCAGAAGAAGGCGCCTGGGTTGTAGCCGTGTGGGTCGAGGTCGACCGGCGAAGTCGGCGCGTCGCCGGTGCAGTTGCGCGGTCGGCCGCTGGAGATGAGCAGGTTGGCGCCCAGGTTCCATTGGGGCGTCAGTTCCACGTAGCCGTAGGCCTTGATCTGGTGGCGGCGGTCGTTGGGCAGCGGACCTTCGGTGTACAGGGTCTGCTCCGGGTAGTCCCAGTTCTGCGTCTTGCCCACATCGGCCTGGCCGATGTCGGAGTTGGTCTGACCTTCCGTGTTGCCGTGATTGCGCGACCAGGTGTAGCTGACGCGGCCATACCAGCCGTTGCGCAGCGGATGCTCGGCGAACAGATCGAGCGCGCTGTAGGTGCGCTTGGCCTTCGGGAAGGTGATGCCGCCGTTGCCGGCCTGGTCGGCATTGCTCAGCACGATGTCGCGGTAGATGCCCGGGCCTTCGAGGTCCATGCGGAAGGTGTTGCCGCGGCCGGGGTTGAAGATCACGCAGGAGAAGGTGCTGTAGAAGTGATCGGACACGGTCACGTTGTTGCGTGCGGCCCAGTTCTCAAACCAGCGGATCTCGCAGGCGTCGTCGATGACGCTGCGCAGCTTGCGATGCGTGAGCCGCGCACCCACGTTGAAGCTCTTGGCGAACGCCTTCTCGAAGCCCAGGGTCAGCTCGTCCTGGTAGCTGGGTTCCAGATCGCTGGCCACCAGCACGTTCGGGTCGCGCTCCTGATTCAGCTCGTTGTTGGGCGAACGCAGGCCGGTCAGCGCGGTCAGGCCGGTGGGCGCGCCAGTGGCCGCGTTGACACCGGTGTAGGTGAAGTACTGGCGCGTGTTGGACGAACGGCTGCCGTGGCGCTCGGTGACCTGATTGGGCGTCTGCACCGCGTAGCGACCGGCGCTGCCGAACAGCTTCAGGCTGGCGTCGCCGTGGACGTCCCAGGCGGCGGCAAAGCGCGGCTGCAGTTGGTTCTTCACACTGAGGAACTCCTGGTTGTCGCCGTTGCGATGGCTGAAGTTCTCGTTGCGCAGGCCAGCGGTGAGCTGCAGGTTGCGGGTGACCTGCCACTTGTCCTCCAGGTAGATCGCATCCTGCGCGGAGCTGGCATCGGTGGTGGTGACGAAACGCGACTGCAGCACGTAATAGCCCTGGGTGCCGAAGCCGCCGCCGCTGGCCGGTGCCACCGGAGTGCCGACGCTCATGGCGATCGGTTCGGTGGGCGGCCGGCTGGACAGCAGGTAAGACCAGATGCCGTCGCCCGGGCGCACCCGGCCGTTCTTCTCCGCCTGGATCTTGTTGCGATCCAGACCGGCGCGCAGGCTGTGCGCGCCCAGGCGGTACTCCAGGTCCACGCGCGATGCGGTGACCTCATCGCGTGCACCCTTGGGTGCGATCGTGTCGGTGGTCAGGAAGGGACTGCCATTGCGGATCGTCAAGCCCGGTGGCACCACGCGCGCCGGTGCGGAGACCGGCGACACCCCGGACAGCGCGTCGTAGACATCAAAGTCCGGCGAGCTAAGCTCGTGCTTACTCTGGCTGCGGCCATGGCTGGCGGTCAGCGTCAGGTCGTTGCCGAACTGGCCGGTGTACTTGAGCATCTGCACGTCGGCACCGATCGGCGTGACGCCGTCGTAGTCGCGGTAGTGCAGGCGGGTGTTCACCGTGCCGCCCTTGGCGCCGGTGGCGTAGTCGTAGCCGCGCAGTTCCTCCTTGCGCGTGCTCGTGTCGCCGATCAGGGTCAGCTCCAGGCGGTGGTCGTCGGTGAGGTTCCAGTCGAACTTGCCGACGTAGCGGGTGGTGGCGTCGTCGGCGTCGCGCCAGCCCCAGCGGTCCTGCGCGGTGCCGGCGGTGGAAATGCGCGTCTCGCCCAGCGTGGTGCGCTCCTGCTCGGCGGCCACGAACATGAACAGCTTGTTCGGAATCAGCGGGCCGCCGGCGTAGACCCCGGCGGTCTTGCGGTCCACCTCGCGGTCGCTGAAGTGGCGGTACATCGTGCCGTCGGTGGTTGCGCCTTCGGGCTTGCCGGTCATCGGGTAGAGGATGTCGCGTTGCGCGGCGCGCAGCGCGTTGGGCGACCAGGCCACGCGGCCGCCAGCCACCCAGTCGTTGGAGCCACTCTTGGTGACGATGTTCACCACGCCGCCGATCGAGCGGCCGAACTCGGCACCGAAGCCTCCCGTCAGCACCTGGGCCTGTTCGATGGCGCCGAAGGGCAGCTCGCTGGAGCCCAGCTGCTTCCAGGCGCTGACGACCGGGAAGCCGTTGATGTAGTACGCGTTCTCGGACGCCGCGCCGCCGCCGAAGCTGGCGCCGCGGTAGCGCGGGTCGGCCGGCGCGGTGTTCGGTGCGAGCTGGATGATGGCGTTCAGGTCGCGACCCATGGGCAGGTTGTCGAGCTGCTTGGCGGTGAAGGTGGCGCCGTTGTCGGTGTTGGTCACATCGATCACCTTGCGCGTGCCGGCCACCACCACTTGATCCAGTTGCAGCGCGCGCAGGTCGGCCTGGCCGCTTTGTCCGACCAGCAGTTCCAGCTCAGTGCTGCGCTCCACCGCTTCACCGCGCAGCAGGGTAATGCGGTAGCGGCCGGGCGGCAGCGCGCTGCTGAGCAGGCGGCCTTCCGCATCGACCGCCGCACGGCGCTTCTGGCCTGTGGCCAGGTTCTCGATCAACACCTGGGCCTGCGGCGCAGCGCGCACCACCAAGGTGGCGGTGGTGTTGGACTGCGCGAGCGCGGTGGACATGAGGGTCAGGGTGGTGAGTGCCAGGAGGCTGGCTTGGGCAATGCGGGACAGGCGTGGCATGGGCAGTTCCGGTTGAAAGTGCTTCACTCTGAGCACAGGGCCGAGGCGCCGCATCGGGGTCTGAGGCGAAGCCCCGCCGGCCTGACGCGAAGCGATGCGCCAGGGACGAAGCGCCGCCGTGCAGGGAGTGGCACGGCGCCTGGCCTGACACCCGCAGACCGCGTGGTGCAAGTGCTGCAAAACCACAGCAAAGACCGAGCGCCGGGACGGGGCATTGGCGCGCGAATCGGGCTTCGATCCCGGCCTCTCGGCCCCTGGTCACGCCTTGCGTGAACTGCTCAAAAGCACCCCCTATTCCATAGGAGAAAGCCCACCCCGTGTGCGTTCTGACAGGGGTGACCGAAGTGCAAAGAATCGCGCGCACTTTGCAGCCGTTGAAGCAAAGCAAGGACCGCCCGCGGGGCCTCTGCGGCCCCCTCGATCAGCGACTCGATTCACCTCTTGGAGATTCCATGTTCAAGCCATCCCCCGTCCACCGCGCTGCGCTTGCAGCCCTGGGCCTTTCCACCGCCCTGAGCGCCCAGGCACAAACCGCACCGGAGAAGACCGAACGCCTCGACACCGTGGTCGTCACCGGCTCGCGCATCGTGCGCCCCAACCTCACCAGTTCCACGCCGGTGCTCTCCATCAGCTCCGAGGCGCTGGCCGCCACCGGCCTGGAGAACTTCTCGGACCTGGCGGCGCAGCTGCCGCAGTTCGCGCCATCGTTCGGCACCTCACGCACGCAGAGCACGTTCTCCGGCGTGGCAGCCTCAGGCCTGGCCGGCGCCAACCTGCGCAACCTCGGCCCCAACCGCAGCCTGGTGCTCATCAACGGCCGCCGCGTGCCCGGCGGCACCTCCACCAGCATGGTGGTGGACTTCAACTCCTTCCCCACCTCGAACGTGGAGCGCATCGAGACCATCACCGGCGGCGCCTCGGCCATCTATGGCGCGGATGCAGTGGCCGGGGTCATCAACATCATCACCAAGAAGCGCGTCGAAGGCATCGAGCTGGGCCTGAGCTACGGAGTCACGGCCGAGGGTGACAACAAGAATCCCGCCGCCTCGCTGCTGATCGGCGGCAAGTTCGGCAGCAGCGGGCGCGGCAGCCTGACGATGGAGTTCGTGAAGGACGGTCAGGTGAGCTGCAAGGACCGCGAGATCTGCGCGGACGACTTCGCCTGGCTTTCGCCGGCCAGCCCGGTGTACGGGCCTGCAGCACGCTCGGGTGTGGGCGCCAACGGTCGCTTCATCATCGGCAACAACAGCTACACGCGGCGCGGGAACTCCTTCGTCGATGCCAACGGCCAGCTGATCCCCTTCAGCATTCCGGTGGACGGCTACAACCGCAATGAGAAGCGCGACCTGGCCATTCCCACCCAGCGCATGCTGGTGGCCGCCGAGGCCGAACAGCAGCTGGGCAAGGGTGTCACGGCCTACGCCGAATTCAACTACGCCCGCACCAGCACCGACTCGGTGTTCGAGGGCCACCCTTTCCAATCCAACGCCAACCCCTTTGGGGGTCAGCAGACCACCATCCCCATCAGCAACCCCTTCATCCCGGCGCCCTTGAGGGCTGCGGCTGAGGCGGCCAACCTCACCCAGATCACCTGGTGGCAGCGTTTCGGCGACGAGACCCTCGGCGGCAACCGCGGCGCCAGCAATGTGCGCACCATGCACCGCGCGGTGGTCGGCGTGAAGGGTGATTTCGCCACCCTGCTCGGCGCAAGCTCCGACTGGCAGTGGGATCTCTTCCACGTCGCCGGCGGTACCCGTGTGGACCTGGGCACCGAAGGTTCGGTGGACCTGGAGCGGCTCTACCACGGCCTGCGCGTCGAAGCCGATCCGGCCAACCCGGGCCAGTACCGCTGCGCCGATGCGATCGCACGCGGCAACGGCTGCATCCCCATCAACCCTTTCGCGCCCTACACGGCAGCGATGGCCACCGCGCTCAGCGCCCGCACCACCTCACAGGGCGCTAACTCCTTGAACAACACCATCTTTGCGGCCACCGGTTCGCTGATGGAGCTGCCGGCCGGCGAGGTGCGGGCCTCGGTGGGGGCTGAGCGTCGCAGCTACTCCGGCTACCTGGATCACGACACCCTGATCAACCAGGGCCGTGTGACCGGCAACCAGCTCGGCGACATCGCAAAGAACAAGACCATCACCAACGAGGTGTTTGCCGAGGTGCTGGTGCCGGTGCTGGCCGACCAGCCCTTCGCCCGCTCGCTGAACTTTGAAGGGGCCTACCGCGACTCGAAGGCCGGCAACCAGAAGTACAACACCTGGAAGTACGGCGGTGACTGGGAGCCGATGGACGGCCTGCGTGTACGCGCCATGGAAGCCCGCGCGGTGCGCACGCCGGCACCCGGTGAGCTCTCCGGCCTGAGCCAGACCTTCGGCGTGGTCAACGACCCCTGCACCGCCGCGCGCCGCAACGCCAACCCGACGCGCGCCGCCAACTGTGCGGCCGACGGCGTGCCGGCCGACTACGCGCCGGTGCTGTCGATCGAGCAGTCGGTCTCGGGCTTCAGCGGCGGCAACCCGAACCTCGCACCCGAGCGCGGCACCACGCGCACCTATGGCCTGGTGTTCCAGCCCAGCTTCCTGAAAGGCTTCTCGTTGGCGGTGGACCGCTTCGAGATCGACATGACGGACATGATTACCACGGTAGCGCGACAGACCGCGGTGAACCTGTGCTACGACACCACGAACCGCCTGCTGTGCAACGTGCGCACCCGCGGCACCCACCCGCTGCTGCCCGGTGCCAACTACGTGCTCAACACCGTGGACGCCAACTTGCAGAACGTGGCCAGCTACGAAATCAAGGGCGTGGATCTGGACCTGCGCTACGGCTTCAAGACCGGCTACGGTGACTTCGACCTGAGCACCATCGTGACGTACTACGACAAGGTGACGCAGACCCCTCTGGCCGGCCAACCCAGCGTGGATCTGACCGGCCAGGCCGGCGGCTCGACCTCGCTGCAGGGCAACATCAAGCTGACGGCCAACGCCAATGTCGGCTGGAAGCTCGGTGCCTGGCGCGCGAACTGGAACCTGCGCCACATCGGTCGCGCCGACATGGCGGTGGGCACCACCGCCCAGGGCTACCCGCAGCTGGGCGCACACACGTACCACAACCTGCGCCTGGCCTATCAGGCCAGCAAGGGCATGGAGCTGTACGCAGGCGTCACCAACGTGGGCGACAAGAAGCCGCCGTTCTTCGCCTCCGGCACCTCGGGCAACCAGGCGCTGGACACCAGCCCGGGCTACTACGACATCTTCGGCCGCTCCTACTTCCTGGGGGCCAATCTGAAGTTCTGAGCCTGATGCGCACCGGGTCTGAGGCCCGGTGCGCCTCCTGGATCACACCATGCCCACTCAGTTCCACCGCCGCCAGGCCCTTCGCCGAATGGTTGCCGTGCTGCCCTTGGGCACGGCCGCCTGCGGCGGAGGGGGCTCGGCACCGCCGGCTGCGGCACCGCCGACGGCGCCCACCCCCTACCGCTACCAGGTGCCCAGCGCCCTGCCTGATGGCTGGACGGTGGCGTCCCTGTCCGACGCCCAAATCGAGACCGCACCGATCGAAGGCCTGGTGCAGCGCATCCGCGAAAAGCAGGCAGGGCTGCGCCACCTCGACGGCCTGCTGATCGCTCGCCACGGCAAGTTGGTGCTGGAGGAAAACTTCCGCAGCGCGCTGGACTTCACCGATGCCTGGGCGCGCAACCAGGACCTCGGTCTACACGCTCTCAACTCGGTGACCAAGAGCTTTGCGGCCACCCTGGTGGGCCAAGCCATCGACGACCGATGGCTCGACTCCACCGAGCTGCGCGTGC
Source organism: Burkholderiales bacterium (assembly GCA_017302655.1). Lineage (GTDB taxonomy): Bacteria > Pseudomonadota > Gammaproteobacteria > Burkholderiales > Burkholderiaceae_C > Inhella. The sequence continues at coordinate 8,164 of JAFLDE010000091.1, read as the reverse complement.
ACGATGCCTTTGCCGACCTGCAGCCGATTGGCGCCTGGAGCCCGGCCAAGGCCAGCACCCGGCTGGCCGACTGGCTGACCATGCGCCATGGCCTGCAATGGGACGAGCTCTCCAGCTCCTACTTCGAGTCCAGCAACATCAACACCCGCATGAACGCCGCGGCGAGCCCGCTGCGCTTCCTGCTCGGCCTGCCGCAGGCCGCCGAGCCGGGACAGGTCTTTGCCTATTCCACCGGCATTTCCTACGCGCTGGGCGTGCTGGTGCAGCGAGCCACCGGCCTGGCCGTGGAGACCTACCTGCAGCGCCGCCTGTTGCAGCCCCTGAACATCGGCAAGCACACCGGTTGGTCGCTCGCGGGGCATTTCCATATGGGTTCGGCGCTCTACTTGAGCCTGCGCGACATGAGCAAGCTGGGCCAGCTCTACCTGGACGGCGGCACCTGGAACGGTCAACGCCTGGTCTCGGCGGACTGGGTGCGGCAGGCCACGCAGCAGCGGCTCCAAGGACCTGGCTACGGCTATGGCTACCAGTGGTGGATGACCGACTTCCAGGTGCAGGGCCGCACCCTGGCCAGCTTCTACGCCCATGGTTTTGGCGGGCAGTTCATCTTCGTGCTGCCCCAGCTGAACACTGTGGTCGGCCTGCTGGGCAGCGCCTACAACGCCGGCGACGACGCGCTGCGCGATGCCCGACGCCTGTTGGAAGGCGACCTGCTGCCGGCCCTGCGCTGATCAGTTGCCGACGGGGTGTGCCAGAACCGCCTCCAAGGCCGGGTCGCGGTTCTGGGCATGGTCGGCGAAGGACTCCGCCACGGCGATCTGCGGATCTTGTCCCGGCTGCAGGTCCCTGGCATTCGTGGGCTGCCACCAGTTGGTGGAGAGAAAGACGTTCAGCTGGCTGTGGGGCAGCTGAAGGCGCCGCCGCGTGTTGGCAAAGAAGTGGCTGCGGATGCCGGTGGTTTCGCCCACGAAGATCGCTTGCGAATACTGTTCCAGCGCGGTGCAGATCAGTTGCGCCGAAGAAAAGGTGCGACGCCCGATCAGCACGAAGAAGCGGTCCTTGCGATTGATCACCGGCGAGGCGAGCAGGGTCTTCACGATGGCGCCGTTCATGCCGGTCTCACCACCAGCATTCCAGCGCAGGTCCAGCACGAAGCGCTCCGCCGGCTGGGCCTCGGCCTGACGGGCCAACTCGGCAAAGAAGTCCAGCACCCCTTGGGAGCCACGGTTGCGGATGTCGTTGAACTGCGCGTACAGCAGGCCATGCGGCGCCTCGAATGCGGCCCAGTAGGCGCGCTCGGGATGCCGGTGGCGAAGCGCCGGTCGATGAGCGGGGCGGGCCAGCACCCAATCCGGATCCAGCACCTGGCCGAACTGCTCCATGGGGGCGTCTCGCTCGCTGCCGGCCAGGTCCATGTCCAACAAGCGGCCATCCTGCTCGAATTCGAATCGTGCCGGCCCCGATGCCTTCATGACTCCGTACGCGCGCAGCACCGCCGGGGCCGTCATGCCGTAGACGGTCCAGGCCTTGGCGCTCATGTCGTTCTCGGCCGGAAACATCGCCGATACCCGCTTGAACACCAGGGCCACCGGCAGGCCGTTGATGCGTTCGAGCCGCGCGCCCAGGAGCTGCGCATGCGAGCGGGCGGCCGCCAGCACATGCAGGCCGTCGGCGAAGAAATACAGGCGCAGCGGAAAGCTCTTGGGCACGAAGCCCAGCAGCGGGAAGTAGCCCTGGACAAAGGAATGCCCGTCGCCCAGCCGGGCCACCAGCTCGGCCAGCTTGACGCGCTGGCTCTGCGCATCCAGCAAAGCCATCTCGGCCCCGATGCGCGTGGCCGCTTGTTGAAACTGCTCTCGCGACGTCCAGCGAAAGGCGTTGACGTGCAGCTCAGGAATCTGCTGCGTCAGGGCGCGCAGGTCGGCCACCCAAGGCTCGATCACCTGCTCCGCGTGACCTTCGAAGGCTGTCGCAGTGCAAGCCGCGAGCAGCAGCCGACGGCGCGTGATCCTGGCGTCAGGCGCCGGGCACTGAACGCGTCTCAAAACAGGGCCCGCACCGCGGCAATGTGCCGCTCGCTCACCGGCACCTGACTGCCGTCCTGCAAGCGCGCGCTGTAGACCCCGTCCCCTTCCACAACCACACCGGCAATCATGTCTGGCCGCACCAGCACCGTGCGGTGCACGCGAAGGAACTCGCCGGGCGGCAGCCGTGTCTCCATGGCGCTCAGGGTCGCTCGATGCAGCAAGCGGCGGCCATCGCGCAGGGTCAGCTCCACGTAATTGCCGGCCGAGCAGAGCCGCGTCAGATCCTTCACCGGCACACGTTCCAGCGCACCCACCGAGCGCACCACCAATTGCTGAAGCACCGGCGTGGTGGCTTGCTCGCCCTGGGCCGTCCGCTCGCGCACGAAGGCGCCGAGGCTCTCGGCCTGCAGCGCCTGCTGACGCTGCTTGAGCAGGGACTCGGCGTGGCCCAGGGCCTGCGCCAGGCGCTCGTCGTCCACGGGCTTGAGCAGGTAGTCCAGCGCATGCACTTCAAAGGCGGCCAGCGCGTGCTCGTCGTGCGCGGTGACGAAGATCACCAGCGGCGGCTGCGGCAGCGCGGCCAACTCGGCGGCGAAGGACAGCCCATGCTGGCGCGGCATCTGGATGTCCAGCAGCACGAGGTCGGGCGGGCGCTGCACCATCAGCACCCGGGCCTCGGCCGCACTGGCAGCCATGCCGGTGACGCGCCAGTCCGGCATGTCGGCCAGCGCCAGTTGCAGATTGCTGCGCGCCAGCGCTTCGTCGTCAACGATGAGGACCGTGGGCATGGCTGTCCCTCCCTTCGTTCCTCGTACTTTCCTTCGCCTCCTCGGCTCGCGTGGCCTCCAGCGCCGCGTCGAGATCGTCCAGCGGCAGGCGCAGAAGCAGCTCGAAGCGGCCCTCGGGCAGTTCGGTGCCGATGCGGGCCTGAAGGCCGTAGAGCACCTGCAGGCGCTCGCGGGTCTTGGCCAGCCCCAATCCATGCCCGCCCATCAGATGGGTGGCATCGTTGCGCGGATTGCTCAGCCACAGCACCAGGTCCTGGGCCTCCCGCCGGATCAACAGGCGCAGCTCGGCCGGTTGCTCGCCGTCGGCCGCCTCCAGCCCGTAGCGCACCGCGTTTTCCACCAGCGGCTGCAGCAGCAAGGGCGGGCAGGCCCACCGCGCCCAGTCGCCGGGTTCCACCTGCGCGTCCCAGCGCAGGCTGTCGCCGAATCGCAGGCGCTGCAGCGCCACATAGTCCTCGACGAAACGCAGTTCGTCGGCGACGCTGACCCAGCGCTGCTGGCTGGCCCGCAGCGCGTAGCGCAGCAGCTCGGAGAGCCGGTTGAGCGCCTGCAGCGCCACGCTGCGGTCGGCCCCGCGCACCAAGGCCGCAATGCTGTTCAGGGTGTTGAACAGGAAATGCGGTTCCAGCTGGCCCTGCAGCAAGGTCAGACGAAGGCGCAGGTTCTCGGCGTTGGCGCGCAGCGCCGCTTCGCGCTGCGCCTGGGCGTGCCGCCAAAAGGCCCAGCCGATCTGCAACGCCAGGCCGGCGCTTGCCGTCATGGTGTCGACCCAGACGTTGATGGCAGCCCAGGACGACAGGGCGGCGGCGAACTCCGACCACGGCTTGCCGCGGGTCCAGAGTCCCAGCGCCACCACGGCCGGCGTGGCAAGCATCAGATAGACCGGAATCACCGCCACCGCGCCCAGCAGCAAGGGCAGGGGTCGGCTCAGCCAATGCGAGTTGCGATGCAGCAGCCAGGCCACCCCCATGCTGAAACTGACCTGCGGCAGCATCAAGGGCACCATGGTGGCCATGGCGCGCGCCAGCGTCATGGCGCCCCCGGCGCGCTGGGCGTCCAGGTAGCTGCTCAGCGCCAGGCCCAGCGTCACCAGGGTCCAGAACCCCAGCACCACGGCCAGGTCCAGGCGCAGCGAGCGAGCAGAGGGACGTGGGTTGTGATCGGGCATTGCGCGGCACTTTAGGGGTTCCCCCTGGTCCGGCAGAGGGCGTTCGCGGCAACGGATCGGGCTTCCGTCCCAGTCTTCGGAAATGCGCACCACCGCGCGCCAGCATGCCGCCCCATGACGCGCCGTTTCCGCCCCTTCACGCCCCTCAGCGCGGCCTGGATGCTCGCCTGCACCCTGCTCCTGCCTGCGGCCGCCCTCGCCGCACCGACCGATGCCCCAGCCCTGGCGCCGACCGATGCGGCGGCGCCCTGGACCCTGCCCCTGAGCGACATCGAAGCGCTGATGCGGCGTGAGCTGTTCGACCCCGGCCTGCTCGACTCCCCGGCCTATGCGCCCTTGCGAGCCGAGTTGCAGGCGCTGATCGCCGGCGGCGTGCAGCGCAAGCCCTTCGTCAAGGCTTTCAACGCCGCCTGGCAAAAGGGCCCCAGCTCGCATGTGCGCCTGCAACCCGCACCGGCCAGCGCCGCCGTGATGGCCGAGCGCTTCGACCAGATGGATGCCGGCCCCGAGGCGGTGCAACTGAGCTGGCGCGGCGACACCGCCGTGCTGGCGGTGAACACCTTCATGGGTCGGGACACCGGCCCTGCCATCAGCGCCGCCTACCGCGAGATGGCGACACGATCGGCCCGCGCACTCATCATCGACCTGCGCCGCAACGAGGGTGGCGCCTTCGCGGTGATCCCGCTGGTCGGGCATCTGCTCGAGCGCGGCCATGACAGCGGGGTGTTCGTGTCTCAGCGCGGACGACAGGCCGGCACGCCGCAGCGCTCGGCCATCGAGCAACTGCGTCCCTGGACCCAAGCCTCCCTGCAAAGTTTCTGGGCCGAGGTGCCGGCGGCGCCCTACACGCGGCTGCGCTTCGAGCCGATGGCGCCGCGCTTTGCCGGTCCGGTCTATGTGCTGACCAGCGCGCGCACGGCCAGCGCCGCCGAGTTGGTCGTCGACGCCCTGCTGGGCGCCGGACGCGCCCAGGTGTTCGGCGAACGCACGGCCGGCCAGATGCTGTCGCAGAAGCCCTTTGACCTGCCCAACCAGCTGCTGCTCTTCGTGCCGGTGGCCGACTACCACGCCTGGCACAGCGGCCGCATTGAAGGCCGCGGCGTGACGCCGACCCGCGCCGTGCCGGCCGAACAGGCACTCGATGCCGCGTTGGCCGAAGTCGCCCGCTGAGCCCGCCCACCCGCCACCACCCGTTCCCGCCACCCCCCTGCCACCGCCATGAAGCACTGGATTCTTTGCCTGACCCTTTGGGCCTTGACCTTGCCCGCCTTCGCCCAGACCGCCCGCCCATCGCTGGCCGAACGATCGAAGCAGACCGAGGCCGTCGCCAAGCCCTACTTCGAGGCCTACATCGCCCGCGACTGGGACCGGCTCGAACCGATGCTGGACGAGCGCAGTCGCTTCGACGATGCCACCGCAGCGGCGCTGTTCGGCACGCAGGCCAAGCAGGGCAAGGCCGAACAGATGAAGTTCTTCCGCGAGGCCTTTGCCGCCATTCGGGCGATGCGGTTCCACCCGACGTCCCAGTTCGTCTCCGGCGAGCACATGGTCTTCGTCGGTGAGCTGGAATGGAGCCTGAGCCTGCCCGATGGCCTGGTGGTGGACACGCGCATGCCCTTCGTGGTGCGCCTGCAGGTGCGCGACGGCAAGGTGCTCGAACACCTCGACACCGCGGACTACAAGCCCTTTGTGGTGGCGCTGCAGAAGGCGCGTGCGGCCGCCAGCAAGTCCTGAGTTCCAGACCCTCGGTGGTCCAACGTCAGCACCAATCCACCGACGCCCCATCGCATGCGCCTGCTCATCCTCCTCATCGCCCTGGTGGGCTGCAGCCTGAGCGCCTTCGCGCAGTCGGCTCGCCCGTCCCTGGCCGAACGCTCAGCGCAGACCGAGGCCGTGGCGAAGCCGTACTTCGAGGCCTACATCGCGCGCGATTGGAATCGCCTGGAGCCGCTGCTGGACGAGCAGGTGGTCTTCGACGACGCCACCGCGCACTGGGTGTTCGGCGCCACGGGCAAACAAGGCAAGACCGTGCTGATGAAAGCCCTGCGCGAAACCTACGCCGCCATCCGCTCGATGCACTTCTTCCCCGCCAGCCAGTTCGCCTCCGGCGAACACATGGTGTTCATTGGAGAGCTGGCGTACAGCGTGGCCTTGCCTGATGGCCTGGTGGTGGACACCCGCATGCCCTTCATGGCGCGCATCCAGGTGCGCAACGGCAAGGTGCTGGACCACCAAGACACGGCGGACTACAAGCCCTTCATGCTGGCGCTGCGCCAGGCACGCCAGGCGGCCGGCAAGTCCTGAGCCTGAGGGCCTCTGCGCGCCTGCACTGCCAGGGCAGAGCGCTTGCTTCGAGAGAATGCGGCATGCGCACCCTTCCTCGAACCCACACCCTGCTCGCACTGGCCCTGGCGGCCGCCCTGACGGGCTGCGCCAACACGCCGCGCGCGGTGCCCAAGCCCTTCGTGCCCGAACGCATGAGCGCCGAGGACCGGCAGGCTGCTTACGCCGAGGTCGTGACGCTGATCCAGACGCGCTACATCGATGCCTCCCACAACGGCGTGGCCTGGAGCGCCGTGGCCGAGCGCTACCGCCAGAAGGTGCTCGACGCGCCCGACGACCGCCGCTTCTGGGAGGAACTGAACCGCCTCGTTGGGGAGCTCAAGGACGCGCACAGCCGCGTGCTCTCGCCGCTGGACATCAAGGCCACGCGCGAGCAGCGCGGCAACCACGGCCTGGAGATGCGCCCGCGCGACGGCCGCTGGCTGCTCACGCAAGTGGCCGGCAGCAGCCAGGCCGCACTGCAGGGCCTGCGCCCCGGCCTGCAGGTGCTGCAGGTGGACGGCCAGCCCGTGCAGCAGTGGTGGGCCGAGCAGGCCGAGAAGGTGCGCGGCAGTTCCACCGAGCGCTCGCAGCAGGTGCTCATCAACGGCAAGCTCAACGGCGGCGAGGTGGGCAGCGAGCGCCGCCTGCAACTGCGCCGCAGCGACGGCAGCGAGTTCGAGATCACCTTGCGCCAGGACGCCCTGCAGGCGCCCGCGGTGCGCTCGCACCTGCTGCCAGACGGCACCGGCTACCTGCGCTTCATGGCCTTCGGCGGCGCGCTGCGCACCGACCTCGATCACGCGCTGCGCCGCCTCGCTCCGGCCAAGGGCCTGGTGCTGGATTTGCGCGGCAACCCCGGCGGCGACCTGAAGCTGACCACCGAGCTGCTCGGCTGGTTCCTGCCGCCGGGCGAGGTGGGCAAGGTGGTGACACGCGACAACAAGCGCCTGACCGCGCTGCTGGGCCTGCTGGACATCACGCCCGATCTGCAGGTCAAGGCCCAGGCCCAGCGCCTGCAGCAGCCGCTGGCCGTGCTGATCGACGAGCGCAGCGCCAGCGCCGCGGAGCTGATGGCCGCCGCGCTGCAGGCCAAGGGCCGTGCGCGCGTGTTCGGCGCCACCAGCTGCGGCTGCCTGCTCGGCGTGCGGGGCCAGGGGGAGGCGCTGCGCGGCGGTGGCCGGCTGGTGTTCAGCGAGATCGAGTTGCTGGTGGACGGCCAGCCGCGCATCGAAGGCGTGGGCGTGGTGCCACACGAGGCGGTGTGGAACGACCCAGGCGAGATGCTGCTCGGCCGCGACTCGGTGCTGGCCGCCGCTAGGCAGTGGCTGAAGCAGACGCTGCAGCCAACCCCGGCGGGCGGTTGAGCCAAAGCCTGGGTCGAGGGAAACGATTGATCAGGGTGGGGGGCTTGCCCCTCCAAGCCAACGCCAGGTGTGCGCCGTGGGCCGGATGTCGGCGTCGTAGCCGCCGCTCACCAGCACCGAGCCATCCGGCAGCGCCGATGCCTGGCTGAACGCGCGCGCCGCGCCCAGGGCCCCAGGCACCGGTACGAAGGCCGCCGTGCCGGGCACCCAGCGTTCGGCCCGCTCCGCGTCGCCAGCCACCAGCACCGAGCCATCGGGCAGACGCGTGACGGCGCCGGCGATCTTGTAGCGCGCATGGCGCAAGGGCGGGCCGGGCGTGAAACGACCGGTGGCGGGGTCGAAGAGCTCGCTGCTGGCATGGCGCTGGCGCTCGCCGCAATCGGGCGAGCCGCCGATGACCAGCACGCGCCCGTCCGCCAGGGCCAACGCGGCGTGCTTGCAGCGCGGCTGCGCCAGCGGCCCGGTGGGCGTGCTGCGGCCGCTGGCCGGGTC
>JAFLDE010000090.1 GCA_017302655.1 Burkholderiales bacterium | reverse complement strand
CGTGAACGGCGAGGCGCACGAAGTGCCGGCGCCGGCCGCAGCGGCGCCGGGCCAGGAATGAGGCGCGGCCAGCCCTTCGCGGTCGCGGCCTTCGGCGCGCGGGGGACGGGCAAAACCGCGTGGTGCCTGCAGCAGCTCGACGCGCTGAAGCCGCGCCGGCTGATGGTGTGGGACTACAAGCACGATCACACCATGGCCGGAGTGGGGCAGGGGTTCACGGAGTGGCCGGCCTTCGTGGCGGCCTGCTGCCGGCCGACCTTCGCGGCGCGCTACCTGCCATCGCACGGCCACGACATGGCGGAGCAGTTCGCGGCCTTCTGCGAGCTGGCGTGGCGCGAGGGCAATCTGCTGATGCTGGTCGATGAGCTGGCCGAAGTCACCAAGGCCAGCAAGGCGCCGGCCGAGTGGCGGCGCTGCGTGAACGTCGGCCGCAGCTATGACGGCGGCATGAAGTCCTTGTCCATCATGGGCATGAGTCAGCGGCCGGCCGAAGTGGACAAGTCCTTCATAGGCAACTGCGACACCGTGCATTGCGGGCGCCTGGGCTACGCCAGCGACGCTAAGGCCATGGCCTCAGCCTGGGGCATAGCTCATGCGGAGCTGATGAACCTGCCTGATTTGCATTGGGTCGAAAAGCGCGCCGACCGGCCCGAGCTGGCGCGCGGCGTGCTTCAGTTTTCGGGCGCCAGCAAGGGCAGGGCGGGCAAGCCTAAGGGCAGAGCCTGAGGGCAGGAATTCGACAGGGCCGGCGCCGCGCGTTGAACTGCGCGGCGTCAATTTCTGCAACGCTCAACCGGCCAAGACCATGAACCTGTCCGACAACCTGACCAAGCTCGCAATTGCCCTCGGCATCTGCTACGCCGCTTACCGTTTCGCCCCCATGGCGGCCGTCAAGGCGGCAGCGGTCGGCGTCGCGGGCACCATCGTCGCGAAGCAGTTGCCCTACGTCGGCGACGTGCTGTAAGCGGAGGGGCTGAACCATGCAAAAGCAGGTCATCCTCGATCCGTTTCAGAACGTCGTCGCCTCGGGCGTCGCGGTCTGCGATCTCTCCAAGTTCTTCGGTTCGGTGATTGAAAAAATCACCCTGAACATGGGTGGAACCTTCACCAAGTCGATGATCACCGCCATCGCGCTGCGCGCCAATGGCAAGGTCATCTACGAGACGGACGGCAACAAGCTCGAAGCGGCGAACCTGTTCAACGGCGGCGCCAGCGAAGCGACGGTGTTGAAGCTCGACTTCATGGATCGCAAGGCCGTGACGGTCAACGCGCGGCAGGCGGGTGCGCTCGACGCCAGCCTGGGCAGCGGCATTGCCTCGCTGCGCCTGGAAGTGACCATCGCGGGCGCCACCTCGCCGACCCTGACGGGCTTCGCCGATGTGGCGCCGCCGACCAACGACCCGGCCGAAGCCGGAATCCGTGGGCTCATCACGCGGCGCCATCGGGCGACCTACGTCGTGGGCGCGGCGGGTACGTTCGCGCTGCCGGTGCCGCACCTCGATCCGCAAGGCGGCGGCTCGGCCTTTCGGCGCATCTATCTGTTCTCGGCGAACTGCACGGGCATCAAGACCGTGCGCGAGGGCGTCACCGAACACGAGCTGACCAAGGCGCAGAACGAGAGCGCACAGAAGGACAACTTCAAGGTGCCGCAGGCCAACCTAGTGGTATTCGATCCCTGCCAAGACGGCCAGATGACCGGCCGCGTGTGGGACACCCGGCCGAGTGTCGGCGTGCGCTCGGCGCAGTTCTACGCCACGTTCTCGGCCGGTGAGACCATCACCATCGAAACCGAGGAACTGATCGGCCTGGGCGCCTACTGATCGGGGCAGCCATGTTTCAGACCAGCGGCGGGCGTCAGCCTGCAGAGCTGCCGGAGGGCCGCGAGGCGCTGCCCCGCATGCTGCCGACAGCGGCAAAGCTCGGCGACGGGCAAGCGGTGCAGCTCGCAGCGGCGCAGGACAACCTGCGGCCGCTCCGAAACTTCGTCGGCTTCCTGTCCGGCGCGGTAAACGATCAGAGCTGGGCCGGGTCGGACGGCTATGCGGTCAGCCCGCCCGGCCAGTTCTACTCGCAGACGGCAGCGGGCGGCGTCGCCATCGAAGGCCGGCCGGCGCTGCTGGTGGCTCCTGGCGGGCAGCAAGGCGGCATTCCGCCTCTGTTCCTGCTGGCTGGTGCCGCGCTGGTGGCTTACCTCCTGTTGAAGTGAGCGCATGGCCGGAAACGCAGCGACGGCAGGCGCGCAAATTGGCGCGCAGTTCGGCCCCTGGGGCGCCGCCATCGGGGCGGGCGTCGGGGCTGTCACTGAGCTGGGCGCGCAGGCCCTGGGCGGCTCGGTCGGTGCGCCTGCGCACCTCGACGGCCGGGGGCTGTTTGATGGCTCGGGCTGGACAGTCGCGACGGGCGGAAGCTCGGCGCGCGGCGGCGATCGGTCGGGCGGCATCGATCAAGGCGGATACCGCGCGCTGAATCCAGCGGCAGCGGTGCCGGCTGTGTTCGGGTGGGATGAGTCCGGCGCCGCGGCGCAGGCCCTACAGCCCCTGCAGGCCGGCATGAGTCCGGCCGTTCTTCTCGTGCTCGGCGGCCTCGCGCTGTGGGCCATCCTCTGAGGCGCGGCGCATGGGCCTGTTCTCCTTCCTGAGTCCGAAAAAGACCAGCACGACGAACACCAGCAGTTCGAGTACCTTCAACGACAACCGCCAGGTTTACGACGCCAGCGGCGGCGGCGTGGTGGGCTCGGGCAATTGGTGGGACTACTCCAGCACGCTGAACACCAGCGACAGCGGGAACTCGTGGTGGCAGAACTCGAACACCAACAGCGGCAACACCTCGAACACCAGCACGCTGAACACCAGCGACAGCGGCAACACCTCGAACACCAGCACGCTGAACACCAGCGACAGCGGCAACACGACGACGACTTACAACGCGCTAGACGGCGACGCAATCGGCCGCGCCTTCGACGGCATCGGCGACACGGTGGGCGCCGCCTTCGGCTTCGGTGCCGACGCGCTGCAGTTCGGCGAAGGCGTCGCAGGCTCGGCCCTGGGCCTGGGCGGCAAGGTGGTGGATGGCAGCTTCGCGGCCCTGCGCGAGTCCCTGCGCGGCGCCTTCGACGCCAACCAAAACAGCATGCGCGACGCGCTGAAGTTCGCGGGCGATGCGCAGTCGGCCAGCTTCGCCAAGCTCGCCGACGGCCTGCGCGACGCGCTGCAGTTCGGCCGCACACAGACCAGCTCGGCGCTCGACAGCCTCGGTACTTCCACGCGCGCCCTTGAGGGTGCGTATGCCGACGCGCAAGGGCGAGGCAAGATGACGGACTACCTGCTGATGGCGGCCGTCGCGGGCGCACTGCTGATCGCCTGGAGGGCTGCGAAGTGAGCGCCACAAAGACCTATAGCTTCTCCGTCCCATCGGGCGGAAGCTACATACTGAACGCGGTCGGGAATTTCTTCCGCATCGAAAGCTGTTCGAACAACCTCACGGTAAAGGCCGACGGCGTGGATCTGCAGGGCCTCAACGCTGGCGACGGCCTGCGCGGCGTGCAGTTCTCGCGCCTGCAGTTCACGGACGAAGGCGGCTCGGCCAATGCGGTGGTGGTGGTAGTCAGCTCGGGCGAACCGCTGTCGGCGCCGATCACCAACACCTCGATTTTCTCGACGGTGCCGAACCGGCCGGTCGGCTGGGCGCCTGTGGCGGCCACGGTCACCACGGCGGCAGCGACGGCGCTGAGCGCCAACAGCACGCGGCGCTATCTGCTGATCCAGAATCGCAGCGCCACGGGCCGCGTGTATTTCCGCTTCAACGCGGCGGCGACGGTGGCGCTTGGCGTGCTGATCATGCCGGGCGGCTTCGCAGAATTCGACTCGGCGGTGCCGACGGGCTCGCTATCGCTGATCGGCGACATCGCCAGCAATCCCGACGTTCTCGTGGTGGAGGCCTGACCATGCCAATGGGTGTTTCGGGCATCACTGGCGCGGGCTCGCTGCCCGGTCTCAGCGTGCGCGCCTGGGTGCTGTTCGACGGCGCGACGGGCACGATCCGCAAGCAATTCAACGTCGCGGGCGTGGTGCGCAACAGCGCCGGGAATCACACCATCACGCTGTCGGCGGCCATGCCTGACGTGCGTGCTGTGGCGCAGCTGCAGCCGCAGTTCGGATCGGCTGGCGCGGTGACGGTCGGCGCCAGCATCGGCAGCACGACGACGGCCACGGTATTGGCGTCGCTGGGTGGCACGCCGACCGATCCGACCTTGTATTTCGTGGCATTGCACGGCTGACCATGGGCGCCCTCGACTTCCTCGCAGCACTCGCGGCCGGCGCCGCAGTGGCGGAAGCCTGGAAGGCCATGCGCGGCCATCGCGGCGGAGATCCCGAGGCCGAGGATTGGGCGGACGCGGTGCCACTCGAAGGCGACACGCAGACGGCCAGCCTGTTGGAGCAGGGATGGAGCTATGCCAGTCCGGGCGCCTGGGGCGTGTGGCCTGAGGCAACCATCGGCGACCCTGCGGCCAACCGGCGCGCATTCCTCGACATGATCGCCTTCGCTGAGGGCACGGCCAACAGGCCGGGCGGCGGCTATGCAACCCTATTCGGAGGCGGCCAGTTCACCAGCTTCGCCGACCATCCGCGGCAGGTGTTCAGCTTCCGCAACAAGCGCGGCGAGCAGCTGCGCACCAGCGCGGCCGGCCGCTATCAGTTCCTAGCGCGCACCTGGGATGAGCTGCGCCAGAAGCTCGGCCTGCCCGACTTCGGCCCGGAGTCGCAAGACGCGGCAGCCTTGGAGCTGATCCGCCAGCGCGGCGCCCTGGGCGACGTGGACGCCGGCCGGCTGTTCACGGCCATCGGCAAGGTGTCGAAGGTTTGGGCCTCCCTGCCCGGCGCCGGCTACGCGCAACCCGAACGAAAGCATGCCGACCTGTTGGCGGCCTATGCCGCTGCAGGCGGCGACAACCTGGAAGCCTGACCCATGGACAAGAAAACCCTAATCCTCCTCGGCGTCGTGGGCGTCGGCGCCTATCTGATGCTCAACACCAGCAGGGCGGCCGGCGCGGCGCCTGGATCGCGGCCCGCCATCATCCCGGCTGCGAGCAATTCGCGGCCTCCTGCTGCTTCCATCGCGAGTAGCGCCGAGGCGAACCTTTACAAGAGCCTCGGCGGCATCCTCGGCACGGTCTATCGCGACTGGCGCGCGGGCGCTGGTGGCGGCGGCTCGGCCAGCGGCTCGGGATTCGGTGCCGGTGCATTCACGGGCGGCGGCTTCGGCCCGGCTCAGAACGTCATCGGCGGCGCGCCGGCCTTCTTCCCGGGCTTCCTGCCGGATGACGGGCTAGCGGCGAATCCGCCGATTGGTGATCCGTTCCAGTTCGAGCTATCGAGCTGGTGGGGCGGCGGGTCTTGAGGCTGCAGCTGTCGGCCGGCGCGGTGCTTGCGGTGGCCGGCCTCGCGGCCGGCGCCTGGGTGCTGTGGCGGGCCAGCAGCGCCGCCAGCGGCGCCGCTGCAGCGGTCGGCGACGCCTTCGGCAGCGTGTCGGATGCGGTCGGGCAGGTGGGGGAGGGTCTGTACTCCTTCACCTTTGCGCCGCCCCCTGAGCGCGGCTGGCTCGAAATGGGCCAGGGCGACGAAGTGACCAGCGACCCGGCCGTGGCCCGGTGGCTGATCGATCGCGTCGGCTGGTGGGACGCCTCGAAATGGGCCACGGCTGGCGCGCTGTGGACTGCCTCAGGCATGCCTGCAGGCAGCGGGCGCCGGCCGCCTGCGGGCTCGGCAGCCGGGCGCCAGTTCGCCAGCGTGCCGGAGTCCTTCGCCGACCCGGCCCCATTCACCCCCATTCACGACGGCCGCAGCTTCGAGCAGTGGCAGCAAGACCCCTATGGAAGCGTCCCATGGTTGATCAGCTCATCCCGGCCCTGATCGGCGCCTTTGCAGTCGCCGGCCCGGTAGTCGGCTGGCTGGTGCGCCTTGAACGGCGCATGACAACTCTCGAAGTCACCATCCGCGAGCGCCTGCCGGCGCCGCACCTCCTGAACCCCAAGGACTGACCATGACGAAGCGACGCAAGCGCAAAACACCGGCCCGCGACTCGAAGGGCCGATTCAAGCGCCGGAAATAGTCGGCAGCCTGCGCGCCTGGAAGGGCGCCAGCGGGTCATAGCTCGACGCATTGGCGGCGCCGCTATCGGCGCGCGCCTCGGCGGACTCAAGCCGGCGCCGCAGGGCCTCGACTTGTCGGCGCCTCGACTCGGCCAGGGCGAAGTAGAGCGCGGCCCGATTGGCGGCCTCGGCATCGACGGCCGACAGGCCCCAGCGGGTCACCCAGAAAAGCGCCAGCATGGCCGGCCTCGGCGCGTGGCCGGCCTGCAGCCAGCGCCGCACGGTGCGCGGCGTCACGCCCAGCGCGCGGCCGATGGCCTCGGGTGGTGGGTGGCCTATGTCGGCCAGGATGGCGGAAAGCTCGGGCATCTGCGTGCCCCTGGGGATTCGTGACAGCATGGCGCGAGGATCGCGCTGGCCAAGTCACGCTGCGGCCGGTGCGCCTAGGGGTTTCACCCTACGGCGTTGCAACATAATGCACATTGTCGGCTTAATGGCGGCACACAGCAGGCGCGAAAAGCCGTTCGAAACCGAAGGGATCCAGCGAACAAACTTGCTCACCGGCCGCCCAGAACCATCCGCGATTGGCTTGCCCTGAGGCCTAGAAGCGCTCGGTCTGCGGCGCCGCGCTGCCGGGCTGGGCGCCGGCGGGTCTTGGCACACCCATGCGCTCGGCCGGTGCATCGCGTCCGCTGCGCCGGGCGAAGTCCCAGGCCGTGAGGCCGAGGTCGTTCTTCAGATCCAGTCGAGCCCCGGCCTGAATGAGCATCTGCGCGGCGTCCAGGGGCCCGTACCCCAACGCCAGCATCAAGGGCGTGCTGCCGTTGGTGGAGCCGGCGTCCAGGTCGCAGCAGCGCTCCTGGAGCAGCCAGGCCAGCACCTTGGTGCCACTGGCCGTGGCCGCGTAGTGCAAGGTGGTCCACGCACGCGCGCCTTCGGGCTGCGGGCCGCGCTCCAGCTTGGCGCCGCGTGCCAGCAGGGCCTGCACCCAATCAGGGCGATCGCGCAACGCAGCCAGCCACAGCGCCTTCTCGCCCACCGCGTTGAGTGCCTCCACGTCGGTTCGTGGATCCTCCAACAAGGCGGCAAAGGCCTTGCCAGACTCATGCATCAGCGCCCAATGAAGCGCCCGTTGGCCCTTCTCACCCATCACGTTCGGGTCCTGGCCCGCGCGCAGCTTGGCTTGCACGCCACTGGCGCTGTCCAACTCGGCCATGCGGAACCAGTCGCGCAAGGCCGGCGTGTCGAGTGGCGTTGCTTGAGCCAGCGCGCTGGCCGAAGTGCCCGCCAGCAAGCAAGCGAGCAGGAATCGTGTCAGGCAGGAACGCATGCGGGCAAGGCGAACAGGCGCCGGGTGTTGGCGGTGGTGCGCTCGGCCACGGCTTCGAGGCTCTCGCCCCAGAGCCGGGCGAGTTCCGCAGCCACATGCGGCACATAGGCCGGTTGATTCGTCTTGCCGCGGTACGGCACAGGCGCCAGGTAGGGGCTGTCGGTTTCGATGAGCACGCGATCGCGCGGCAGCGCGCGTGCCACCTCGCGCAGGCTCTCCGCATTCTTGAAGGTCAGGATGCCGCTGAAGGACACATGCAGGCCCATGTCGATGCCGGCGCGGGCGGTGTCCAGGTCTTCGGTGAAGCAATGCAGCACGCCTTGCCAGGGCGTCCCCTGCCCTTCATCGCGCAGCACGGCCAACAGGTCGGCGCTGCTGGATCGGGTGTGGATGACCAGGGGCTTGCCGGTCAGCCTTGCGGCGCGCAGGTGCACCCGGAAGCGCTCGCGCTGCCAGCCCATGTCGTGCTCGATGGAGCGGCCATGGAGCCGGTAGTAGTCGAGCCCGGTCTCGCCGATGCCGACCACGCGCGGATGCGCCGCCAAACGCACCAGGTCATCGACCGTCGGTTCGCGCACCCCCTCGTTGTCCGGGTGCACGCCCACCGTGGCCCAGAGTTCTTCGTGCGCCTCGGCCAGCGCCAGCACGGCCGGGAACTCCTCCAATGTGGTGGCGATGCAGATCGCCTGTTCCACACGCGCAGCGCGCATGGCCGCCAGCAAGTCCGGCAGTTGCGCCCTCAGCTCGGGGAAGCTGAGGTGGCAATGCGAATCGACAAACATCTCAGCCGCGCCTGGCCGCCCGAAGCAGCTGAACGCCCCCCTGGGGGGTGGTGAGCGAACGCGAGACTGGGAGCATTAGATCGTCTGGGTCGGCTTCGACGAGGAAATGCTGGTGCCCAGCAGCTCTTCGATCTTGTGCTTGATCTGCCGGTGCTTGTCGTCGGCTGCGAACTTCACGCCAATGCCCTGGGTGCGCCCGCCCGGGGCATTGGGTGGCGTGATCCAGGCCACCTTGCCGGCAACCGGGTGGCGCGCCGGATCGTCGGGCAGCGTGAGCAGCAGGTAGACGTCGTCACCCAACTTGTAGTCGCTGCGCGTGCTGGGAAGGAACAGCCCTCCGTCGCCAAAGGCCGAGATGTACGCGGCGTACAGCGCGCCCTTCTCCTTGAAGCTGAGCTGGATGACGCCGGGCCGTGGCGTGGCCGGAGCGGACGAAGGCGCCAGCTGGCTGGGCGCGAAGGCGGGGGGTTTGGCAGGTTCGGCCATGGGCGGGATGTTACGGGTTTGCCTTGCAGGCTTGGCGCAAGGCCCTTTGCGCCTGCACGCCGAGTGCTTCCAGCCACAGCGCCCATTGCAGCGGGTGCGTGGCGTGACGCCGTGCGGCTCGCAATTCAGCCGCCCAGGCTTGCAGCGGCGCCGCCTGGCGGGCCTTGGGCAGTTGATCGGCGCTGAAGTACTGCGGCGGCCCGCCGGCGGTGACGCGCAGCAGGTCCGAGCACAAGCGCTGCAGCAGGTCGATCAGTGCCTCTGGCTTCCAGCCGATGAAATCGCCCAACTCGGCCCGCGCCACGCTGCGCGCGAAACCTGCAAGCTGCGGCGCAGTGAGTCCGGCAGAAAGCCAGTCCAGTACCTGCTGCGGGCGCTGCCCGGAGGCACGCAGCAAGGCCACGGCATCCGCTGCGGAAAGAGCCGGCTGCTGGGTGCGCAACCATTGCGCGCCCTGCTCCGCCTGCGGTTGTGGCACCGGCACCGCCTGGCATCGCGAGCGGATGGTGGGCAGCAGCGCGTCCGTGGCTTCGCTTACCAGCACAAAGCGCAAGCTGCCACCGGGCTCCTCCAAGGTCTTCAGCAAGGCGTTGGCGGCCACGGTGTTGAGCGCCTCGGCTGGATGGATGAGCACCACCTTTCCCTGTGAGCGCGCCCGTGTGGACTGGGCAAAACCCAACATCGCCCGCACCTCGTCGATGCGGATCTCCTGGCTCGGTTTCTTCTTGTCGTCGGCCTCTTGCCAGCCCAGGCGCACGCGCAACTGCTCGGGCAAGAGCCAATGGGCGTCCGGATGGCTTCGCTGCGCGAACAGATGGCAGGCGGCGCAACGACCGCAGGGGCGGCCGCTCGCTTCGGCGGACTCGCACAGCCAGGCCTGCGCCAGCGCCATGCCGGCCTCGAAAGCGCCAAGGCCCGGCAGGCTGGACAGCAGCACCGCATGCGCGCGTGGCAGTGTCAGTGCCTGGCGCAAGGGCTCCTCCAGCCAGGGGGCCAGCGGCAGCGCGTCGCTCAAAGCCCGCGCTCCTGCAGCGCCGCGGCCACTTGAAAGGCCACCTGCTCGATCCCCTGCCCTGCATCGATGCGCACGAAGCGCGTGGCGTGTTCGCGGGCGCGCCGCGCGAAGGCCTCGCGGGCCCGCTCGAAGAACGCCAGGTCCTCGGCCTCGAAGCGATCGGCCTCGCGCGCGGCGGCGCGGCGGCGCGCGGCCTCCAGCGGGTCCAGGTCGAACCACAGCGTCAGGTCGGGCTGCAGGCCCTCGCAGGCCCAAGCTTCCAGTTGCTCCAAGGCCGCCCAGGGGGCGCCGCTACCGCCCCCTTGGTAGGCGAAGCTGGAATCGGCGTAACGGTCGCACAGCACGCGGGCGCCGCGCGCCAGGGCCGGCCGGATGACGCGGCGCACATGGTCGCGTCGCGCGGCAAAGACGATCAGCGACTCGGTCAGCGCATCGGCGGGCTCGCGGGCCCCCAGCACCAGCTCACGCAGGGCTTCGGCCTACGGAGTGCCGCCGGGCTCGCGGGTCTGCACCAGCTCCTGTCCGCCGGCACGCAGGCGCGCGGCCATGGTCGCCAGGTGGGTGCTCTTGCCGGCGCCATCGATGCCTTCGATGGTGATGAATCGAGCGCTGCTCATCGCTGCAATTGGAATCGGGCGACCGCGCGGTTGTGCGCGGCCAGGTTGTCGGAAAACTCGCTGCTGCCGTCGCCACGCGCCACGAAGTAGAGCGCCTGGCTGCGCGCCGGCTGTGCGGCGGCCATCAGGCTGGCGCGGCCCGGCAGGGCGATGGGCGTGGGCGGCAGGCCGGCGCGGGTGTAGCTGTTGTAGGGCGTGTCGGTGAGCAGGTCCACCTTGCGCAGATTGCCGTCGAAGCGCTCACCCAGGCCGAAGATCACCGTCGGGTCGGTCTGCAGCCGCATGCCGATGCGCAGGCGGTTGCTGAACACCGAGGCCACCATCGGCCGATCGGCGTCACGTCCGGTTTCCTTCTCGATGATGGAGGCAAGCTTGAGCAGCTCGTCGGCGCTGCGCAGCGGTGAATCCGGCGTTCGGGCCGCCCAGGCGCGCTCCAGCTGCGTGTCCATCGCCGCCAGGGCCTGGCGCAGCACGGTCAGGTCGTCCACCCCGCGGCCGTGCTTGTAGGTATCCGGGAAGAAGCGGCCCTCGGGCGATTGCCCGGGGCGCCCGAGTCGGGTCATCAGCTCGGCATCGCTGAGACCGGTGACGATCTGCCGCAGATGCGGCTGACGCGCCAGGGCGCGGCGCACCTCGGCGAAGGTCCAGCCTTCGAGCAACTGCAAAGGCTCCAGCAGCTCTTCGCCGCGAACCATCTTCTGCAGCAGACGTTCGGGGCTGTCTCCGGCCACGGCGGCATAGCTGCCGGCGCGCAGGCGCGGGGCCTCACCGCTGAGACGCCAAGCCCAATAGAGCTGGCGCGCGTCGCTGCGCACCCCGGCCGCCACCCAACCCTGCGCGACTGCTTGCAGGGGCATGCCGCTGGGCACGGTGAACTCGACCGACTCGGCGCCGAGCTCCAGCGGCGCGCGCCACCACTGCCAGGCCCCGTGGGCGAGCCAAGCTCCCAGGCCGAGCAGCGCCAGCAGGAACACGAGCAGAAGGGGGAACAGGCGCTTCATGAGGGGCGCGGATGGTAGCTCCCCATAATTCGGCGCTATGACCGTTCCTTCCCTTGACGCCCAAGGCGCCCTGCCCCTGCCGCATTGGGCGGTGCTGCGCGCCAGCGGCCCTGATGCCGCCAGCTTCTTGCACGGCCAGCTGACCCAATCCGTCACCGACCTGAAAGAGCACGAGGCTCGCCTGGGCGGCTACTGCAACGTGAAGGGCCGCATGCAGGCCGGGTTCATCCTCTGCCGGGAAGATGCCGAAACCATCGACCTGCTGCTGCCGCGCGAATTGCTGGCGCCGCTGCAGAAGAAGCTGTCCATGTTCGTGCTGCGTGCCAAGTGCAAGTTGGCCGAGGCACCCGTGGCCTTGCACGGCCTGGTGGGCGATGCCGTGCCCGAGGATCTGCCGGTTTGGGGTCGGCGTGCCGGCCTGATCCGCCTGCCTGACGCCCTGGGTCAGCGCCGCGCGCTGGCGCTGGATGCACCCGCCGGTGCCGGGGCATTGGTGCTCGAGGCCTGGAACTGGCTGGAACTGCACGCCGGCGTTCCCTGGGTGGTCGCGGCCACCAGCGAGCACTTCGTGCCGCAGATGATCAACTGGGAACTGCTCGGCGGCGTGAACTTCAAGAAGGGCTGCTTCCCCGGCCAGGAGGTCGTGGCGCGCAGCCAGTACCGCGGCACGGTGAAGCGCCGCGCCCAACTGCTGCTGGGCGCCACGGCGGCCCCGGGCAGCGAGCTGCTGCAGAACGGCGAGGGCGTAGGCGAGGTGCTGATGTCCGCCGCCTGGCAAGGACAGGCCGGCTTGCTGGCTGAACTGCAATTGGCAGCGTGGGAGTCTGACGCGCCCATCACCCTGCCCGATGGCACGGTGCTCCAGCGCGGCGCCCTGCCCTACGCGGTGAAGGCACCGGAGTGAGCGCGCCCGCCCGCTTGAGCCCGGTGCGCCTGCACGTCTATTTCAAGCTCAGCCTGGCCGAGGCCGAGGCTTGGCGCGATCGCTGGCGCGCGGCCGCGCGGCGCACCTGCGAGGCGGTGCCCGGCCTGCAAATCGTGCTCAGCGAGCGCCCCCAGGAGCAGATGACCTGGATGGAAAGCTACCGCGGCCAAAGCCCCGAGCAGATGGGCAGCGGCGAAGCGGCGATGAGCCGTGCGATGCGCGAGCTGCCCGGTGAGCGCCACCGCGAAGCCTTCGTGGAGACCTTCCACGCGCCCTGAGCGACGGCCTGGGATGCCGGGGCGGGGCGCTTCCGGCAGGCCACTCAGGGCTTCACAGGGCTTTCATGGGTCGCGGGCAGCATGGGAAGGTTGATCTGATCGCCCCTCGCCTGCCCATGCTGTCCCGCCGCCTTGTCCTGTTCGCTCCCGTACCCGGCCTTGCGGTCTGCGCGTGGCCGTTCCACGCGACCGCTCAGACGGATGCGCCCCCGATGCTCGCGGCCGTGCAGTTGCTCGTGGGCGTGGAACGAACAGCCAAGCTGCACCTGGAGCGTCGCTTGCTGAACACGCGCGCTGCGCAGGAGTCCGCCAAGGAGCGCCAACGCATCGAGGCCGCATCGCGACTGCTGCTCGAACAGCCGAAGGCCTTGCAGCGCCTAAGCGAACGGCGCAGAACCCAGATCAGCGCCGCCGTGCAAGCGGCGGCGGACTTCGCGGCGGCCCCGCCCGATTCGGCGGGCGAGCTCCTGCGCGAGAGCGAGGCGCTGGCCCCCCGACTCGGCTTCGTCAGCACCGCATTGGCCGGCCTGTCCACCGATCCCGCGCGAGCCGCCCAGCTGGACCTGCTGGCCCGCGCCGGCTCGAGCGCGCTGCGCATCGGCAAGTTCAATCTGGCCGCTGCCGCCGGCAGTCCACGGGCGGAGCTGCGCGTCAGCGCGACGCAGGCGCTCACCGAGTTCAGTGCGGCCCTGCAGTCGGTCGGTGAGCAGGATCTGCAAGCGGGCCAGCGGCGCGAGCTGCAACTGGTACGCCACCAATGGACGCTGTTCATCGCCGCCCTCGGCTCCGACGGGCTGGCCCGCGATGCCCAGGCGCTGGCCGACATCGCCAGCACCACGGACCGCATGGCCGAAACCCTGGCCTCCATGGCGCGACGCGGCACCGCCTAGGGCCTGTTGACACGACGGGAAGCCACGGCAAAGGGCCCTAAGCCCGTTCGAATCGCTCTCGCAGCGCCTGCGCGGCCGCTTCCTGCGCCGCCAACGCCTCGGGCAGCATGCGCCCCATCTTGATGAAGTCGTGCGTGACGCCCTTGTACAGCTCCAGTTGCACGGGCACACCGGCCATGCGCAGACGGTCGGCGTAGGCCAGGCCCTCGTCCACCAGCGGGTCAGCCTCGGCCAGCAGCATGCAGGCGGGCGCCAGGCCCTCAAAGTCTTCGGCGTGCAGCGGCGCAAAGCGCCAGTCGTCTTTCTGCGCGTCGTCGATGTAGTGCGCGAAGAACCAGGCGATGGCCTCGGCATCGAGCAGATAGCCCTTGGCGAAACGGGCGTGGCTCTCGGTGTCGGCGCGCGCCGTGGTGCCGGGAGTGATCAGCAGCTGCAGAGCCAGCGGAAGGCCATCCATGCGCGCTTGCAACGCGCACACCGCGGCCAAGGTGCCGCCGGCGCTGTCGCCGCCCACGGCCACGCGCGTGGCGTCCAGGCCCAGCGTGGCGCCCTGCTCGAAGAGCAGGCGCATGGCGGCCACGCTGTCCTCCACCGCGCAGGGGAAGCGGTGCTCAGGCGCCAAGCGGTAGTCCAGGGCCAGCACCGCCACGCCGGCGCGCAGCGCGAACTGGCGGCACAGGCTGTCGTGCGTCTCCAGGTCGCCGATGGTGAATCCGCCGCCGTGGAGGTAGAGCAGCACCGGCAGCTTGTCGACCGATGGGGCATACAGCCTCGCCGGACGGCCGGCCCAGCTGAGGTTTTCCACCCGGGCCAAGGGCGCGCGAGGCAGGTCAAGGATCTCCGCCCCCATGCGATAGGCCACACGGGCCTGCTGCGGGCTCAGTTGATGAAAGGCGGGTCGGTTGGCGCGCTGGATGCGATCCAGCAGCGTCTTCATCTTCGGGGTCAGCATGACGGGCGGCAGTATCAACGCGGCGAATGAGGGGACACGCTGAACTCGCGATGCTCGAAGCGCCCTTGGGCATCGAGCACGGTGAGCCGGTGCGTGCCAGCCTCCAAGCTGAGCCGCACGCTGTCTCCGGCCTCGCTCTGCGCCACGAGCCGACCATCGAGCAACCACCAGCGAGGGCCCTGCCCGCCTTGCGTGCGCGCCTCGAGGTGGACGGCACGCTGGCCAGGCAAGGCCTGAAGACGCTGCGCTGGCTCCAGGCCTTGCAGCTGCCAGGCGCCGCTGGCCACCTCGGCGCCGCAGGGCTGGGGCTGGTTCACCCAGCTGGACAGGGCCAGCGGCCAACGCAGTCGCTCGCCGCAGGGGCTGGCCTGCAGGAGCGGGCTGGGGTCCAGGCGGTCGGGCAGTGTGGGCGGGCTGCTGTGCTGCAACAGCCACGCGGTGCGCCGCTGCTGGCAATACAAGGGGGCGGTCTGCGCTTCGGCCAGGCCCAGCGGCCAGCAGATGGCAGCCTGGCTCACCGCAGTGGGCACGGCACGCGGCAGCGCTGGGTCGTTGGGCAGCAGCGCCAGCAGCTCGTGCAAGAGGGGCGCGGCGGTGTTGGCGCCGAAGTGGCCAGGGTTGGGGGTGCCATCCGGACGGCCGACCCATACGCCCAGGGTGAAGCGGTCGGTCACGCCCAGCGCCCAGGCGTCGCGAAAGCCGAAGCTGGTGCCGGTCTTGAAGGCCAGGCGCCGCGACTGCTGCTGGAAAGGGCGGCCAGGCTGACCGCCGCTCTCCAGGATCTCCCGCACGATGAAGGCCGCGCCCTCACTCATCAGCGGCGCTTCGCGCAGGGGCTCGGCTGCTGCTCGCCGGCATGACGGGAGACGCCCTTGACTGGGGCGACATCCGCATAGTCCCGGCCATAGGCGACGACGATGTGATCGAGCCCGACCGCGGTGCCGTTGGTCGGGTCGTATTCGTACCAA
>JAFLDE010000009.1 GCA_017302655.1 Burkholderiales bacterium | reverse complement strand
ACGCTGTGGTAAAACTGCTCAAACGGAACAGTCTTGTCGTCCACAATGAGCATTCCCCCGCCCTGCAGGTGCTTCATGTAGTGCGCCGCAGAGTCGCGTATAGTGACAACAGGTATGACTTCAATCGAGCACCGCAGGTCCGTCTCTACTTCCTCGTCCTCCTTTGTCGCCTTGTCTGATGTGTCAACTCTTCGTTGAAATTCGGGGAACTGTTTTAAGGCAGTAACGAAATCTTTGGAGAACTCTGCGATCCCGCATTTTGCAGGGGGCCAAGTGCTAATCACGCCTATGCGGCAGTGCCTTGGGTGCTCTTTTTCCGTGGAACTGTTCTGGTTGTATTGAAATGGTGGTACAGCACGATGCGGCTCGCTGGGGACGTTGCCATTGTCGCCGCCGCCATTGCGTGTGAGCTTGCGGTGTGCAAGCTCCAATAGAGGCTTTTCAAACACAACGCGGCTGACCACATGCTGTGCGTCGCGCTGGTGAAGCAAAAGCATGGTCCACAACAGTGCAAAGGTCTGTAAGATGATAATACTCACAAAAATAAATCTCTTCTTCAACATTGATTTAACTGATTCGATTGAATTGAACAATAGTTTAGTTTTTTTGGTTCCGTCCTAGATGTCGTGTAAGGAATTTACCCGTCCTAGATGTTATGTAACGTTATAAATTACGCTGCCCTGTACTTAGAAAATTTCTCAAAAACACACAAAAAAATTTTTGATCATATCTCAAATTGCAACATGTTGTGATCTTTTGGGTCTATCCCCGATGTCGTTGTCGATCGTCTTGGGCACGCCGACGATCTTCACGCCCAGGCGCGCAAAGCGCTCGGCAATGGTCAGGCTGCCGTCGCCGCCAATCACCACCAGCGCCTCGACGCCTTGCTCGCCCAGGCAGTGCAGCACCTCGCCGGAGGCGTCTCGCCCTTCCCAGTGGAAGGGGTCGGCGCGGTTGTGCGTGCCGAGCAGCGTGCCGCCCTCGTCGAGCAGGTCGCGCACCGCCGCCGCATCTAGCGGGCGCAGCCGCCGCTGCACCAAGCCCCAGAACCCCCGCTCCACGCCGAACACCTCGTGTTCGGGCAGCAGGCTCAGCGTGACAGCGCGGATCACCGCGTTCAATCCGGGGCAGTCGCCCCCACCGGTCAGGACTGCGATCTTCATGGGGGGATTGTGTGGGGCCACGGCCTGCCGTGACGGACTCGGTGATCGAGTCAGGGCAAGACTCAGGACTTCAGGTTCTGCTCGGATGTCGAGGGCTGGCGGGTCGAGCTCAGCGGGAACCTTGTCAACTCGTCGAGTTGGGTGGGACCAAGGCCCGGGTGTCGGTCAAGGATCCGAAGCTCACCGGGCTGGCGTCACGGGTTTGCGCAGGTTGGGCTTGGGCAGACACCGGCTGGCATCCCCCGACACCCCGGCCTTCCGTGGTCGTTCAGGCTGCCATGCTCAGAACGCCTCCCGCTCCCTCGCTCAAAACCGGTAGCCGAAGCTCAGGTTAAGCGAGAAAGGTTGGTACCTCGGCTTGCCGATGAGCGCGGTGCCGGCGGTCGTGGGCTCGAAGGTGCCACTGCTGATCCGGCTCCATCGCACATCGCCGCTCAGACTCCAGCGGGAGGACAGGGTGTACTCGCCTCCCGCGATGACTTGGAAGGCCACGCCACTTTCTCGCGAGTATTCCTGTTCCTTGCCGTCGCGGTCGATGTCGATGTCCAGCGCAAGGACACGGCCCAGACCCGCACCGAAGAACGGTCTCACTACGCCGCGAGCGGGGAAACGGTAGTACCCGTTCAAGAACACCACCGATGAGAAGACGTTGCCATCCACCTTCACACCACCGACGCGCTTGAGAAAGTTGCCACGCTCGTCCCAGGCGAGTTCGATGGCCCAACCGTTGCCGAAGCGGTGACCCACGGCGGCACCGAAGCCGATGCCGCTGCCAAAGGAGACTTTGCCGCCGACATCCTGCGCCGACGAGCGGGTCTCCGAAAAACTTGTCGAAGGCGCTGCGCTCGCCCCCCCGTAGGCGCTGGCATAGAGCCCTTGATCCTCCTGGGCGGCTACGGACAACGGGGCCAGAAGCATGGTGGCGGCGATGCCGATGATGCAGCGCTGGGGGAGAAGCGGGTTCATGGGTGGCCTTTGCGGAGATTGGAAACTAATTGGTGTGCATTAAGACTATAGAGTATTCAAGGTGAACTGAATAGTCGCGCTTGGTCGGACCCTTGCCATCCGCAAGATGGCACCTGTGCGAGTCCCATTCGCGGGGCAGCCAGCCTGCCGCCAGAACCAGGGCGCGCTACGGCGCTTGAAAGGCCGGTGCGATGAGCATGCTCTCCGGGCCAAGGCTTGGGATGCCGAGGAAATGCCCGCTCGTGCACGACGATTCCAACCTGTCAAGGTCCACCCACAGTCTGCAAGACAAAGTCGCCTCTCAGGGGGGCGCGGTGGTAGCGCTCAGCTGGATGCCTCACAGCGCCAAACCACCCGTCCAGCTCGCGTTAGCCTGCCCTTAGGCAACCCGCTCTAAGCCAGGGCATCCCCGGCCCAAAAAGGGGCGGGTGGCGCACTACGCTTGGGCCATGAAGTCCGACACCCTCGAACACCTGCACCTGCATCTGCAGGGGCAGCGCGCTGCCTACCTGCGCGAACCCTTCCCCACGCTGGCCCAGCGCCGTGACCGCTTGCAGCGCCTGCGACGCCTGGTGGCCGAGCATGGCGAGGCATTCATCGAGGCGGTGAGCGCCGACTTCGGCCAGCGCAGCCGGCACGAGACCGAGCTGTACGAGTTGGCCGTGATGGAGGCGACCACGCGCCATGCGCTCAAGCACCTGCGTGAGTGGATGCAGGTGCAGCGCGTGAAGACGGCGCTGCACTTTCTGCCCGGCAACAACAAGCTGATGCCGCAGCCGCTGGGCGTGGTGGGCGTCATTGCGCCCTGGAACTACCCGGTGCTGCTAGCGCTGGCGCCGGTGGTGGCGGCGCTGGCCGCCGGCAACCGCGTGATGCTCAAGCCCAGCGAGCTGACGCCCCGCACCAGCCAGCTGCTGGCGCGTGCGGTGGCGCAGTACTTCGCGCCCGACGAGTTCACCGTCATCACCGGTGATGCGCGGGTGGCGCAGGCCTTCGCCAGCCTGCGCTTCGACCACCTGTTCTTCACCGGCTCCACCGCCGTGGGCCGGCAGGTGGCGCAGCAGGCGGCGGCGAACCTCACCCCGGTCACGCTGGAGCTGGGCGGCAAGAGCCCAGCTTTGGTGCACGAGAGCGCCGACCTGCTGCTCACCGCCGAACGCATTGCCCACGGCAAGCTGGTGAACGCCGGGCAGACCTGCGTGGCGCCCGACTACGTGCTGGTGCCCAAGCACATGGCCCGGCCGCTGGCCGATGCCATCGCCGCCGCCATGAAGCGGCTCTACCCCACGTTGGAGGGCAACGACGACTACAGCAGCATCGTCTCGCCGCGCCACCACGCGCGCCTGCAGGGCATGCTGGTGGAGGCCAAGGCGATGGGCGCCCAGCTCATCCAGCCGCACAAGGGGCAGAAGCTGAACCCGGCCTCGCGCAAGCTCGCGCCCACCCTGGTGCTGAAGAGCCGGGCCGAGATGCAGTTGCGCCGCGAGGAGATCTTCGGCCCCATCCTGCCTCTCATTCCCTACACCGAGCTGGACGAGGCCATCGAGCACATCCAGCGCGAGGAGCGCCCGCTGGCGCTGTACTGGTTCGGCAAGAAGAACGAGGACTGCGAGCGCGTGCTGCGCGAGACCCACGCCGGCGGCGTGACGCTGAACGATTGCATCTGGCACCTGGGCCAAGAGGAGCAGCCCTTCGGCGGCGTGGGCGCCTCGGGGCAGGGCAGCTACCACGGCGAGTGGGGCTTCCGCACCTTCAGCAAGGACAAGCCGGTGTTCGACAACCCGCCGCTGGCCGCCACCCGCCTGCTTTACCCGCCCTACGGGCCGGTGTTCGAGGGGCTGCTGGCGGTGCTCAAGCGCATCGCCTGAGGAGCCGAGCCGTGCAGCGACGCCTCTTCACCCTGGGACTGGTCGGCATCGCTGTGCTGGCCGTGGGCGGTGGCCTGGCCGCGCTCTGGCAACCGGGGCTGGAAGGCCGCCGGCTCAGCCTTGCGGGCCGGCGCCAGCTGGGAGCGCTGGCCCAGGCGCTGCTGGACGGCGTGCTGCCTGCCGGTGACGCCGCGCTGCAGGCGCACCTCACGCACTTCGAGGACACGGTGTCCGCCTTTCCGCCGGCGGTGCGCGCCGAGCTGCAACAGCTGCTCAGCCTGGCCTGCAATGCCGCCGGCCGCTTCGGCCTGTTCGGCCGCGCCACCGACCTGGCCGAGCTGCCGCTGGCGGAGCGGCGCGCGCTGCTGCAGGAGCTGCGCTTCTCGCGACTGGCCCCGCGCCAGCAGGCCTACTTCGCGCTGCGCGACCTGAACATGGCGGCCTTCTTCGCCCAGCCCGCCTCCTGGGCCGCGGTGGGCTACCCCGGACCGAGGGCCATCGCATGAGCCAGACCCTGCCCGATGTCATCCAGGACGGTCTGGCGCGCTGGAAGGTGCATGGCGGCGAGCATGGCCCGCTGCCCGCCACGATGGAGGTCGACGTGGCCATCATCGGCAGCGGGGCCGGCGGCGGCATCAGCGCCGAGCTGCTGAGCCGTGCCGGGCTGTCGGTGCTGGTCATCGAGGAAGGGCCGCTGCGCTCCAGCCGGCACTTTCGCCAGCTGGAGGCCGAGGCTTACTCCCAGCTTTACCAGGAAGCCGCCGGCCGCAAGACGGCCGACAAGGCCATCAACATCCTGCAGGGCCGCTGCGTGGGCGGCAGCACCACGGTCAACTGGACGAGCAGCTTCCGCACCCCCGAGCCCACGCTGAACTACTGGCGGCAGCGGCTGGGCCTGCAGGGTTTCGAGCCCGCCACGCTGGCTCCCTGGTTCGCCCAGGCCGAGCAGCGTCTGGGCATTGCAGACTGGCCCACCGACCCGAACCCGAACAACGCCGTGCTGGCGCGCGGCATGGAGAAGCTGGGCCTGCCGCATGGGCGCATCCGCCGCAACGTGAAGGGCTGCTGGAACCTGGGCAGCTGCGGCCTGGGCTGCCCGACCAATGCCAAGCAGTCCATGCTGGTGAGCACCCTGCCCACGGCGCTGGACGCCGGCGCCCGCCTGTACGTGCAGACCCGTGTGCAGCGCCTGGAACACGACGGACAGCAGGTGCACAGCCTGCTGTGCGAGCCCGTGGGCCTGGACAGCGCCGCCCTGGGCGGTGTCGTGGCGCAGGTGCGCGCCCGCCACGTGGTGGTGGCCGGTGGCGCCATCAATTCCCCGGCGCTGCTGCTGCGCTCGCGCGCGCCCGACCCCTATGCGCAGCTGGGCCGGCGCACCTTCCTGCACCCGGTGGTGCTCACGGCGGCCGATTTCGACGAGCGCATCGAGGCCTGGAGCGGCGCGCCGCAGACGGTCTATTCCGATCACTACCTCGGCACCCAGCCGATCGATGGACCGCTGGGCTTCAAGCTCGAAGCGCCACCGCTGCACCCGCTGCTGTCGGCCACTACGCTGCCCGACTTCGGCGCCGGCTTTGCCCAGGCGCTCGGCCGCTTCCCGCACAAGCAGGTGCTGCTGGCGCTGCTGCGCGACGGCTTCCAGCCCGACAGCCCTGGCGGCCAGGTGCGCCTGAAGGGCGACGGCAGCCCCGAGCTCGACTACCCGCTCACCCCGGCCATCTGGGAGGGCGCGCGGCGTGCGCTGCTGGCCATGGCCGAGATCCAGTTCGCCGCCGGGGCGCGCGAGGTCCAGCCCATGCACGAGCAGGCACCGCCCTACACCTCCTGGCGCGAGGCACAGGCCGGCATCGCCGCGCTGCCCATGAAGCCCTACCTCACGCGGGTGGTGAGCGCCCATGTGATGGGCGGCTGCGCGCTGTCGCGCGTGCCCGAGCTGGGCGTGGTGCGCGCCGACGGGCGGCACTGGCAGCTGGAGAACCTGTCCGTGCTCGACGGCAGCCTCTTCCCGACCAGCATCGGCGCCAACCCGCAGCTCAGCATCTACGGCATCGTCAACAAGCTGGCCACGCAGCTCGTCCGGGAACTGGGCGGGCAGCCGGTCAGCCTAGCCTGAGCAAGTCAGCGCAGTACTTCGCTCATGTCCAGCCGCACGGTGCGCTCGGTCTCCGTCGGCGAGTAGACGATGACCAGCACGTTGCGTTCGATGCTCTGCCCAATGCCGTTGTTGACGAACATGAGCTTGGTTTCCTCGCCGTTCTGGAACGGACCCATGATCTTCTGATACGTGCGGGCGCCGAAGAGCGAGGAGTCGGTGCGCGCCCAGATTTCCCAGCGCAGATTGGGGGCCTCGTCCGAACTGACCTTCACCACGCGATAGGCGTTCTCGCCGGAGCTGCGCGAGGTGTCGCAGACCATGCCGACGGCGCCGGTCTTGCCCAGCTTGCCCTTGGCGTCGAAGGCGCCACCGCTGAGACCGGCGGCAAAGCCGGGCTTCACCTCCACCACTTTGGCCTCTTCCAGCATCGCCGGGTCGTGGAAGTCTTGCAGCTTGTGTTTGAAGGCGTGACCTGCCAGGGGCAGGGCGAGCAGTGCGATGGTCAGGAGCTGGCGAACAGACGTCATGAAGGGCTTTCCTTGCAAGGGTGGGTGAAGGGGTTCAGAAGGCATGGCCAGTCAGGGCGCTGAAGGGCAGCATGGCGGCGCGCAGCGCGCGGTGCTGGGCGTCCAGGCGCGGCCAGGCCTCGCGCGTGATGCGGTCGGACTCCTGGAACAAGTGGCGCTCGACGGCTTCGATGCGGCCGTCGCGCGTGGCCTCGATGACCCAGGCCAGGCGCTGGGCCTTCTCCGTCTCGCTCGCTGCGCGCTCGGCTTGCTCGCGGGCGGCTGCATGGGCGAAGGGCAGCAGCAGGCGGGCGCGCTGTTTTTCGTCGTGCGCCAGCGTGTACTTGGAGTCGACGACGCGGCCGGCGCTGTTGACGTAGTCGATGCGCTCCACCTTGCCGCTGTCTCGGATGGCGCGCTGGCGCTGGGCCTCAGCCTCCTGCGCCGCCGCCGAGCTACCGGCCCGCAGCGCGGCGCGGTGGGCGTCGGCGCGCTGGTTGAAGAGATCGGCGCGCTGGGCGACGTAGGCGGCGAAACCGGTCTGCGCGCGCACCTGGTCCATGGCCTGCAGGCGCACGTTCAGCTGCTGGGCCGTGTGGCCCAGGGCCGACGCCGCCGTGAACAGCGTGCCCAGCCGGGCCTGCAGGGCGTCCGCCTGGGCGGCCAGCGCAGGGCGCTTGAGCGAAAGCGCCGCGCGAAAGGCCTCGGGCGACTGGGACAGCGCGTCGCCCCACAAGGGCTCTGCCAGCAGCTTGCGCACCGCCGCTTCGTCCCGCGCGGCCTGGGCGAGATCGGCAGCCAGTTCGTAGGGTGTGCGCAGCACCACGTCGGGCCGTGTGGGCGGCGGCGGGTTGGCGAGCAGGGGATCCACGCCATGGCATGCCGCCAGAACCGAGGCGAGGCCCAGGCCAGCGAGGCAACGGACGGCGCGTGCGCCGAGAGGGGAAACGGGGTTCATGGTCAATCGCTCCTGCGGGCTTACGCAGGAGTGCGGGTCGCAAAGGCTCATGGGCCGAACATCCGGCTCCAGCGCCGTGTGGGCGTGGCCTCAGTACGCGGCTTCGATGGCCTTCACCACCCGCTTGTGCACGTCCAGGATCTGCCGCTTGTCGATCAGCTTCTTCATGGTGTCGCTGAAGTCGTCGCCGGTCATTTGGGCATAGGGGAACACGAGCGCCACCCAGATGTAGCCCTGCTCATTGGGCTCGTGCGGCACGATGCTCGCTGCACCGTGCGACAGCGGCAGCGCGCGGATGTTGGCCGCGATGGTGGCGAAGCGCGCCGCGTCGGGCGGTGAGGGCGGTTTGGCGTACATCCAGACCTTGAGCTCGTGCACGAAGTTCTCGACACGGGTGGTTTGATCGTCCCTGAGCTTGAAGCGCCAGGTGCCGCCGGGCGCGTGCCCCTGGCTTTCGTAGCCCGACTCCTTGAGCAGCGGGTAGAGCGTGATGAAGCTGCCGCGGTCCAACTGCCCGAGCTTGGTGCTGCGCAGGGCCTTCCAGCGTTCGTGGTCGGCCAACTCCATGGCGGTGTGGATGTCGCAGATCATGAAGCGCGCATTGCCCAGGGTGGCGGCCAGGCGCGAGCGGATGGCGCCGCTCGACGGGCTGCCGCCATAGCCATGCTGGGCGACCAGCTGGTAGCTGCCGTCGTCCTGGCGGCGGATCTCAGCCTTCAGGTCGCCGTACTCGCCGTTGAGGGTCTGCAGCCGCTCGGTGAGTGCTTTTTCCACGCCTTCGCGCTGGTGCGGCTGCACCGCCTGGCTGTTCATCGCGAACTGGAACTGGTTGCCGAGGTTGGCGAACACCGCGCCGTTCTGGTAGCGCATCACCTGACCGGCCTGCATCGACACGCTGTTGTTCGTGCCCAGCATGTTGCACACGCTGATGATGTGGACCCGGAAGGCGCCGAGCGGCGAAACGTTCGGCAGCTCCTGCATCTTCAGTTGCTCGCCTTGCAGGGTGACGTTGCGCAGATTGCGGTCGGTCATGGCGCCGACGATGGCCTCCTGGAAGTCGGACTTGCTCAAGGCTTGGGCGAAGGCCGTGCCGGCCGCCAGACTGAGCAAGCCGGCAACGAGAAGGCGCGAGGGAAGGGGGGTCATGGCCGGCTCCAGAGAGCGCCGCGACATGCGGGCTTACCGGCTTACGCAGGCTCGCAGTCCAAAAAGGCTCAGGCGCTCAGAGCTGCTTGAAGCGGTGCGCGTAGCTCTCGCTGACCTCCAGGGTCTCGGGCCGGTCCTTCAGCTGAATGAGCAGCTTGCCCGAGAGGCCGCGCACCACTGCCTTGATGGCCTGCACGTTGACGATGGTGGAGCGGTGCACCTGCCAGAAGCGTTCGCCGTCCAGCCGCGCCACCAGTTCCTTGAGCGTGAGTGAGATGAGCGCCTCGCTGTCGGCGGTGACCACGGCGACGTACTTGTGGTCAGCGCGGAAGTAGCTCACGTCTTCGACGGTGATGAGCTGCAGCTCGCGGCCGCGCTGCACGGTGATCCAGCGCAGCGGCTCGGCGGCGGCCTTGGCCTCCTGCAGACGGGCCACCAGGCCGGTGAGGTCGGCCGGCGGGCTGGCCAGTCGCTCCTTCACGCGCTGCAGGGTGCGCGCGAGCTTGGCCACGTCCAGGGGCTTGAGCAGGTAGCCGAGCGCGCCTTCGTCGAAGGCCTGGATGGCGTACTGGTCGTAGGCGGTGATGAACACCACATGCGCGCGCCCGGCGGCCAGGCGCGCCACTTCCAACCCGTTCAGACCGGGCATCTGCACGTCCAGGAAGCAGACCTGCGGCTGCTCGCGCTCCAGCAGGCGCAGGGCCTCGATGCCGTCTCGCGCCTCGCCCACCACCTGGGCCTCGGGCCAGAGCTTGAGCAGTTCCTCGCGGATCTCGGCGGCCAGCAGGGCTTCGTCTTCGGCGATCAGGATGCGGGCCATTGGAGTTCGAAACGGGGCAGGGGATGGAGCTGCAGATCCAGCCGGGCGTCGGGCCCGAGCACGGCCTGCAGGCGTTCGCGCAGCTGAGCCAGAGGCACGGACTGTGCCGCGGCCTGGGTGCTGGCGGCGTCCGGGCCCTCGGCGCTCAGCTGCAGGCTCAGCCGGCCGGACGTGGCCTGCTCAGCCGTGGCCGGCAGCGCGCGCAGCCGCCACAGCGTGCCAGGCGTGGCCAGCAGCTGGCGTAGCAAGGGCAGCAGCACAGAGGGGGCGAAGGGCTGGTCCTGCAGGCCGGCGGGCAACTGCAGCAGCAGGCGCTCGGGCAGTTGCGCGTCGCGGCCCAGCAGGCGGGCGAGCAGTGCGGCGGAGTCGAACTCCCGCGCCAGGGTGCTGATGCGCGCGTCGTGGTGCGGCTGCAGCAGGCGCAGCAGATCGATCAGGGCCGAGAGGCGGCGGCGCGCCAACTCGGGGTCGGTTTGCAATTCGGCGTCCACGGCGCGCAGGCGCTCGAACAGCAGCTCGGGGTCGACCCGCGCCTGCAGCGCCAGCAGCTGGGCGGCGGCCAGTTCGCGCTGCTGCCGGGCCTGCGCCTGCTCGGCGGCCTCGCGCTGCTGCGTGGCGCGCTGGTTGCCGCGGCGCTGGGCGTAGAACATGGTGCCGAGCAGCAGCCAGCCGAAGGAGCTGAACGCAAGATTGCGATCGGCCTGCGCGTCCCACCAGGGTTCGACGCCGAGCCAGGGCGCCAGCAGTACGGGCGCCACAAACCACACCCCGGCCCACACGGTGAGCAACACGGCGCCGAGGTAGGCCAGCGCGTCGGGCAGCAGGCCGCGGTCTACCAGGCGGTCGGCCACGCCGACCAGCCAGACCAAGGGCACGCCGAACTGCAACACGTTGTAGACGAGGCCACGCAGGATCTGGGTTTCGACATGGGTGTTGGCCAGCGGCGTGCCGTTGCAGAAGAGGTTGGCGGCGCCGATGAAGGCGGCCCACATCGCATGACGCCAGGTCCAGGTGCTCAAGGGATGAAGCAGCAGCTCCAACAGCCAGGGCAGGGTGGGCTTCATGCGCTCTCCACCCAAGGCAACTCGATGCGCGCGACCAGACCCCGCGGCTCGTTCAAGCGCAGGCCGAGGCTGGCGGCATCACCGTGCAGCGCGCGCAGGCGGGCGCGCAGATTGGCCAGGCCTGTGCCGTGGCCACCGCCCTGGCCCATGCCGCGTCCGGTGTCGGCCACTTCGAGCAGCAGCCGTCCGCCCTCGGCCTGCACGCGCACGGCAATTTCACCGCCCTCCACCAGCGGCGCAATGCCGTGCTTGACGGCGTTCTCCACCAGCGTGAGCAACGCGGTGGAGGGCAGCACCGCGGCGTCCAGGCCGGGTTGCACTTCGAAGCGCAGCCGCAGCCGCTCTTCGCCCATGCGGCGCTGGTGCAGACCCAGGTAGGCGCGCACCAGACGCAGCTCGCTGCCGAGCCGGGTCTGCGCCTCGCGCAGCGAGGGCAGGGCCTCGGCCAGCACCTGCAGCAGCTCGGCCAGCATGGCGCGGGCGGCCGGGACGTCGGTGCTGGCCAGGCGGCGCAAATGGGCCAGGGTGTTGAAGAGGAAATGCGGCTCGACCTGCGCTTGCAATAGCTGCAGACGGGCGGCATCCACTTCCTTGGCCAGTTGCTGCTCGCGCAGCTGCAACGCATGCGTGTCGCGGCGGGCGTCGCGGGTGCGCTGCAGGTACTCCCAGGCGCCGACCACGCAGATGGCCTGCAACACCACGAGCTGCAGCAGGTAGGGGCTGATCTCGAAGTGCCGGTCCGTCACGGATAGACCGAGCAGAGATGACAGGCCGAACACCAGCAACACGACCAGGAGCACTTCGACCAAGAGCCCCACGCGGCGCGCGGTCGGCGCCTCGGGCAGCCAGCGGTGCAGCAGCCAGGTGAACAGCCAGATCAACGCCAGCCAGGGCGTGGCGCCCAGCATGAAGAGCAGGGCCAGCCCCAGGGCGGGCGCCTGCAGCGCGCGGAGCGAGGGTCGACGCAGAGGCTTCACCGGGCGGCGTAGTGGGTCGGCAAGGAGGGCGTGAGCGGGTCTTCGAAGCGGATGTTAAGAACCTGCCGCTGTGCACCAGCCACCTGCGAAGCGCCGCAGCGCGTGCCTTGCAGCGCGCGCCGCACCGCGCCTTGGTACTGGCGATCGCCTTGCAGCGTTTCGATGTGCACGCGGCCGTCGGCGTCGATGCGCAGCTGGGCACGGACCACGCCGTCCCGTTGAACCTGCTGCTTGGCGCTGGCCAGCAGCTCGGGCAGTTCGGCAGCCAATTGTGGGCATTGCGCCAGCAGATCATGGCGCAGGGGCTGGGCTTGGGCCTGGGCACCAAGGCTGCACAGCAAGGCGGCGGCCAGCAGGGCGGTGAAGTGGGTCATGTCGGGCTCCTTGGAGGGGTTGCGATGGACGGCATGGTGTCCAGCCGCAGACCCCGGCGCACGCGCTGCCCGACGAAGCCGGCTGCGCGCCGACGAAGCCGCCGGTGGGCGGCGACGGGCCATTCGTCATGGCTGCTGCGCGTGCCCTGCGGCAGGTGCCCCTGTAGAGTGCCGCGATGCTCGCCTACCGACACGCCTTCCACGCCGGCAACCACGCCGACGTGCTCAAGCACCTGGTGCTCATCCAACTGCTGCAACACCTGAACCAGAAGGAGAAGGGCTACCGCGTCATCGATACGCATGCCGGCGCCGGGGCCTACCGCGTCGGGGGCTCGGCGCAGCAGCAGGAATGGGCGGACGGCGTGGGTCGCATCTGGGGTGCCACCGATGCCCCGGCGGGTGTGGCCGCCTACCTGGAGTCGGTGAAGGCGGTCAACGGCGCGGGAAAGATCAAGCTGCTGCCGGGCTCGCCGCTGATTGCCCAGCACCATCTGCGGGCGCAGGACGAACTCCATGCTTTCGAGCTGCACCCGACCGATCTACGGCAGTTGGAGAAGTTGCTGACCGGCCTCAAGGGCATTCACATCCACCTGGGCGACGGCTACCAGGGCCTGTTGCCGCTGCTGCCGCCGCCGACGCGGCGTGGCCTCATCCTCATCGACCCGCCCTACGAGCTGAAGGCCGACTACGCCCGCGTGCTGGCCGCCGTGCGCGGCGTGCTGCAGAAGTTCCCCGACGCGGTGCTCGCCGTCTGGGTGCCGCAGCTGCAGCGTCTGGAAGCGCAGCAACTGCCGCAGCGGCTCGTCAACGCCATGAAGGGGGTGGCCAAGAAGGGCTGGCTCGATGCCTCGCTGACCGTGTTGCCCGGACAGGACCGCGGCTTCGGACTGCTGGGCAGCCACATGGTGGTGGCCAACCCGCCGCACACCCTGGGCCCCATGCTGGCCGCCGAACTGCCCTGGCTGGCCGAACGGCTGGGTCAGTTCCCGGGAGCGAAGGGCGTGCTGCGCGCCGGCGCTTGAGAAGCCGACGACTAGGGTGAACCAGCATGACACCGGGGATCGGTGTCAGATATCGTTGAAACATCGTTTCAATTGACATGAATCGGCTGGTTCGAAATGAATGCTGTCCGGGTCGCCGCCGTCGGCGAGTGCATGCTGGAGCTCCAAGGCCAGCCTTTCGGGGCCTTGCGCCAGCACTATGGCGGTGACACCTTCAACGCCGCCTGTTACCTGGCTCGGTGCAGCGGCGCGCGGGTGAGTTTTGCCAGCGCGCTGGGCGATGACACGCTGAGCGATGCGCTGCTGGCGCGCTGGGCGGGCGAGAGCATCGGGCTGGATCTCGTACGGCGCTTGCCGGGGCGCCGACCGGGCCTGTACCAGATCGAGGTGGATGAACGCGGCGAGCGCCGGTTCCATTTCTGGCGCCACCAGAGCGCGGCGCGCGACTACTTCGACGGCCTGGCGCCCACGCCCCTGGAGCAGGCCGCGAGCGGGCTGGATGCGCTGCTGTTCTCCGGCATCAGCCTGGCCATCCTGCCCGATGCCGGTCGCGAGCGCCTGCTGCGCGTGGCCGCCGACCTGCGCGCGGCCGGCAAGCTCGTGGCCTTCGACAACAACTACCGCCCCATCCTTTGGCCGGACGCCGACACCGCCCGGCATTGGTTCGAGCGTGCGTTCGCCGTGGCCTCGCTGGCCCTGGTCACCACCGACGACCACCAGGCCCTGTTCAAGCTGCCCACAGCGCAGGCCGCATGCAGCGCCGCGCAGGCCTTGCCGGTGCCCGAGCTGGCCTTGAAACGCGGGGCGGAGCCCACGCGGGTGGGCTTCGAAGGCCGCTGGGTGGATGTGCCGACCGAGCCGGTGCCCAAGGTGGTGGACACCACGGCGGCGGGCGACTCCTTTGCCGGCGGCTACCTCAGCCGGCGCCTGGCCGGCGCCTCTCCCGAGCAGGCGGCGGCGTTCGGCAACCGGCTGGCGGCGCGTGTCATCCAACACCCGGGTGCGGTGATCCCGGTGGAAGCCATGCGGGACCTGATGTGATGCGATGTCTACCATCTTGGTGCGGCCTGCTGCTGGCCAGCCTGTGCAGCATGGCGCTTGCCAATGGTGCGAGCGATGGCCCCTTGCATGCGGCTACTTTCGTGCATGCCGGCTGGGCGCAGACTGAAGGAGGGAACGGCGGCCGCATCCTGCGGGTGACCACGCTGGCGAACGATGGGCCAGGCTCCTTGCGCGAGGCGCTGGCGGCGCGCGGCAAGCGCACCATCGTGTTCGAAGTGGGGGGTGTCATCGACCTGGCGGGCAGCCAGTTGCGCATCGGCGAGCCGCAGGTCACCGTGGCCGGCCAGACCGCACCGGCCCCCGGCGTCACCCTCATCCGCGGCGAGCTGATGGTGGCGACGAAGGACGTCATCCTGCAGCACCTCACGGTGCGTCCCGGTGCCTATGGCCGCCCCAAACGCAGCGGCAAGGACCACGACGGCCTGAGCACGGCCGACGGCGCGGCGCGCGTCATCGTGGATCACTGCACGTTCAGCTGGGCCACCGACGAGAACCTCAGCGTGGGAGGCTCGCGCTTCAAGGGCGCCACGCCCGACGACTGGCGCGCCGGCACCTCGCATGCCATCACCTACAGCCACAACCTCATCTTCGAGGGCCTCGCCGATTCGGTGCACGAGAAGGGCGAGCACAGCAAGGGCACGCTGATCCACGACAACGCCACGCAGATCCTGCTGCTGGGCAATGTGTATGCCTCCAACCGTGAGCGCAACGCGCTCTTCAAGGGTGGGGCCTGGGGCGCGATGGTCAACAACCTGATCTACAACCCCGGTCAGCGCGCGGTGCACTACAACCTCGTGGCCCACGAATGGGGCGACAAGCCCTGGCAGGTGGGTCGTCTGACGCTGGTGGGCAATGCCTATCGCGCCGGGCCGGACACCCTTGAGAACCTGCCGCTTTTTGCCCTCGGCGGGGCGGGTGACGTGCAGCTCTTCGAGGCTGACAACCTGGCCCAGGATCGGCAGGGGCGCCCTTTGCCCATCAC
This sequence comes from Burkholderiales bacterium, assembly GCA_017302655.1. GTDB lineage: Bacteria > Pseudomonadota > Gammaproteobacteria > Burkholderiales > Burkholderiaceae_C > Inhella. The sequence goes on along the minus strand of JAFLDE010000009.1, from coordinate 71,405 downwards.
TGGCCGCTACACCAGCGGGCCGGCGCAAATCATTGCCGCACGCGAGCCCTACCTGCCGCCCGGCCTTCGCTGGGCGGCGCCGCAGCAACTGGAGCAGCGCCTGCCGCTGCTCGTGGGCGCACGACCCTGGGCGCGCGACCCCATCGACTTCAAGCAGCTGTCCGACATCGCCGAGGACCGCGGTCGCATCATTGACGACGAGACGCAGAGCAGCGGCCTGCCCCGGGTCGGGGCGCCCACCCGCCGCGCCTTCGTGGAGGCCGAGTGGAACCTGGCCGACATGAGCCCCAAGGCCGGCTGGGCCTCGCTGTTCCCCGGTGGGAAGCTGCCCTGATGAGCGTGCCGCGCCGCGGTCTGGTGCTGGCGGGGCTCAGCGCCCCGGCCCTCGGCGTCGCCGACTGCGCCCGTGAGCCCGGCATCCCCTACCTGCCGCCCTGCGAGCCCTGGCCCCAGGGCATCGAGGGCCAGCGCCAGGCCGACCGCGGCGACGGCCGCTACCTCAACCCGGTGCTGGCCGGCGACCGCCCCGATCCCACGGTGCTCCAGGTCGGCGACGACTACTACTGCACCCACTCCAGCTTCGACGCGCTGCCCGGCCTGCTGATCTGGCATTCGCGCGACCTGGTCAACTGGCGACCGCTGGTCAACGCGCTGACTCAGGCCGTGGGCAGCGTCTGGGCGCCGGAGCTGATCCAGCACGGCGGCCGTTTCTTCATCTACCTGCCGGTGAAGGCCAGTCCCAACGACATCCTGGTCATCCACGCGGAGCGCATCGAAGGCCCGTGGTCGGCGCCGGTGGCGCTCGGGCTGCCCAAGCACATCGACCCCGGCCATGCGGTGGGCGAAGACGGCAAGCGCTACTTGTTCCTGAGCGGCGGCGACCGCGTGCGCCTGAGCGATGACGGCCTGCGCCTCGACGGCCCGGTCGAGCATGTCTACGACGGCTGGCGCTACCCCGAGGACTGGGACGTCGAAAGCTACTCGCAGGAAGGCCCCAAGCTCCTGCGCCACGGCGGCTGGTTCCACATGGTGCTGGCCGTCGGCGGCACCGCCGGTCCGCCGACCGGCCACATGGTGATCGCCGCCCGCTCGCGCTCCATCCACGGCCCCTGGGAGCAGGCGCCGCACAACCCCTTGCTGCGCACGCGCTCGCCGCGCGAACGCTGGTGGTCACGCGGTCATGGCACCCTGGTGCGCGGACCGCGCGGCGACTGGTGGCTGGCCTACCACGGCTACGAGCACGGCTTCCACACCCTGGGCCGGCAGATGCTGCTGACCCCGGCGCGCTACGGCGACGACGGTTGGTTCCACATCGAACCCGGCGACGGCGAGCCGCTGCCGCTGCCGGTTCGGGACCGTGCCGTGCCCCACGGCCTGGCGCTCAGCGATGACTTTCGTGCGCCGCAGCTCCGACCCCAGTGGGCCTTTTTGTCGGGCGGCGCCGGTCAACTGGCCCGGGTTCGCGTCGGCGACGGCGTGCTGCGCCTGCAGGCCCGTGGCAGCGGACCGGCCGACAGCCCGCCCTTGGGCTTCATCCAGGGCGACCCGGCGTTCGAGATCGAGCTCGACCTGGACTTCGACGAGGGCGTGCAGGCCGGCCTGCTGATGTTCTACAGCCCGCGCCTGTACGCCGGCGTGGGCGTGAACGCCCAGACGATGCGCTTGCACCGCTACGGCCAGGACCTGCGCGCCGTGCCCAAGCCGGCTGGCATGGCGCGCCAGTTGCAGTGGCGCCTGCGCTGCGTGCGCCATGTGCTGACCGTGTTCAGCCGCGCTGACGCCACCCAGCGGTGGACCCAGTTCCCGGTGCAGTGGGACGTCAGTGGCTACCACCACAACGTGGCCGGGGGCTTCATGAGCCTGCGGCCGGCCCTTTATGCAGCCGGGACGGGTGAAGCCCGCCTGTCCCGCCTGAGCTATCGCGCGTTGCGCTGAAGGAGACCCCTCGCATGAAGAGAACCGTCACGCTCATCGCCGGCCTGCTGGCCGCCGGGAGCCTTTTCGCGCTGGAGCTGAAGTCCGCCGATGTGCACAACGCCGACGACTACCCGACCGTGGCGGCGGTCCGCCACCTGGGCCAGGTGCTGTCGCGCAGCAGCGGTGGGGCGCTCAGCGTCAAGGTGTTCAACAAGGGGGCACTGGGCACCGAGAAGGAAACCCTGGACCAGGCCAAGCTGGGCGCACTGGCCATGACCCGCGTGCATGGCGCCGCCTTGGCGTCCATGTGCCCGAAGAGCCTGGTACCTACCTTGCCTTTCGTGTTCCGCTCGGTCGCCCACCAGCGCCAGGTGTTTGACGGGCCGGTGGGCGAGGAACTGCTCAAGGCCTGCGAGCACCAGGGCCTGGTTGGCCTGGCCTTCTACGACGCGGGCGCACGCTCGCTGTACGCGAAGAAGCCTGTGCGTTCGCTGGCGGACGCCAAGGGTCTGAAGGTGCGCGTGCCGCAGACCGATGTGTGGGTGGCGGCCATGGCGGCGATCGGCGCGAACGCCACGCCGATGCCGATCGGCGAGGTCTACACGGGCCTGAAGACCGGCCTGATCGACGCGGCCGAGAACAACCTGCCCTCGTTCGAAGGCTTCCGCCACACGGAGGCGGCGAAGTTCTACTCGCGCACCGAGCACGCGATGACGCCCGACGTGCTCTTCATCAGCAAGCGGGTCTGGGACAAGCTGGCGCCGGCGCAGCAGGCGCAGCTGCGCGAAGCGGCGAAGGACTCGGTGCGCGTGCAGCGCCAGCTCTGGGACGCCGCGGAGGCGAAGTCGCTGGAGCGCGCCAAGGCGGGCGGCGCGCAGATCGTCGAGGTCGAGCGCGAGCCCTTCCGTCAGGCCATGGCGCCGGTCTACACGCGCTTCGTCAACACGCCGGATCTGCAGCGCCTGGTCAAGGCCATTCAGGACACGAAATGAAGATCCACTGGCCCGCGGACGTGGCGTCGCCCTCGTCACCGCCCGCCGCCTTCCTAGGACGGTCCTGCGAAGGCGGTCCGCGATGAGCACGGCCTACACCGCTTTCTGTGCTTTTCTCGCCCGCTGGGCCCTGCGCGGCGCCGCGCTCGGACTGGTGGGGCTGGTCGTCTGCGTGCAGTGGCAGGTGACGGGCCGCTACCTGCTCAACGACACGCCGGTGTGGACCGAGCCGGTCGCCTTGATGCTCGTGCTCTACATCACGGCGCTGGCCGTGGCTGTGGGCGTTCGCGATGCCGGCCATCTCGGGCTGGAGAGCTTCGTGGCGCTGCTGCCGCCGGCGGCGCAGCGTGGCGCCGAGGCGTTGATCCAGTTGTTCGTCGGCCTGTTCGCGGTGCTGATGGCGCTGGGCGGCTGGGAGTGGATGCAGCTCAAGTGGAGCGAACCCAAGCCCATCCTCGGCGTGCCCGAGGCCCTGGACTACCTGCCGCTGCTGATCGGCGGCATATTGATCTTGTTGTTCTGCATCGAGCAGCTGATCGCGCTGTGGCGGGGTGAAAACGTGGAGCCCGCGGGGGTCTAAGCAGCATGGAACTCTGGATCCTCGGTGGCAGCTTCCTGTTGCTCCTCCTGATCGGCGTGCCGGTCGCCTTCTCGATCGGTCTGGCGTCCATCGCCGCGATGTTCGCCGCCGACCTGCCGATCGCGCTGGTGTTCCAGAAAATGGTCGGTGGCATGCAGGTGTTCAGCTTCCTGGCCATTCCCTTCTTCATCTTCGCGGGCGAGCTGATGCTGCACGGCGGCATCGCCGAGCGCATCGTCGTGCTCGCCAACCGCCTGGTCGGCCATGTGCGCGGGGGCCTGGGCATGAGCAATGTGCTGGGCTGCACCTTGTTCGGCGGCGTGGCCGGCTCGCCGCTGGCCGATGTGTCCGCGATGGGCTCGGTGATGATCCCGATGATGAAGCGCGAGGGCTACGACGCCGACTACGCGGTCAACGTCACCACGCATGCGAGCCTCGTCGGCGCGCTGATGCCGACCTCGCACAACCTCATCATCTATGTGCTGGCGGCCTCCGGCATCGCGGCGGTGTCGGTGTTCAGTCTGATCCTTGCGGCGCTGATCCCGGCCCTCATCCTGACCGTCGCCAACCTCGTCGCCGCGTACGGTGTGGCGGTGAAGCGCGGCTACCCCACGCACGGTGCCTTTCCCGGCTGGGCGGCGGTCGGCACAGCCTTCGTGGCCGCGCTGCCGGGGCTGCTGGTGGTGGTCATCATCCTGGCCGGCATCCTCAGCGGCGTCTTCACCGCCACCGAGTCGGCGGCCACGGCCGTCTGCTGGGCCCTGCTCGTCACCCTGCTGGTGTACCGGTCCTTGAGCTGGCGCGGCTTCCTGGAGGCCTGCGCGAAGGCGGCGAAGACCACCGGGGTGGTGCTGCTGCTGATCGGCATCTCGGCCGCCTTCGGCTACTTCATGGCCCTGTACGAGGTGCCGCAGAAGACTGGAGAGCTGTTGCAGGCGCTTAGCGGTGGCCATCCCTGGCTGATCTTCCTGCTGGTGAATCTGCTGCTGTTCGGGCTCGGCACCTTCCTCGACATGGCGGCGACCATCCTCATCTGCACGCCGATCTTCCTGCCGATCTGCCAGGAAGCCGGCATGGACCCGACGCAGTTTGGCGTGATGATGCTGCTCAACTGCGCCTTGGGTCTGAACACGCCGCCGGTGGGCAGCACGCAGTTCGTCGGCTGCGCCATCGGGGGCGTGTCGGTCGGGCAGGTGATGCGCTCGATCTGGCCCTTCTACGGAGCCCTCACCGTGACCTTGCTGGCGGTCACCTACATCCCTTGGCTTTCGTTGGGTCTGCCGGCCTTGGTGGGCTGATGCAGCGTCGTGGCCTGATCGGCGCCTTGCTGTGCGGCCCGCTGGCCGCCGAGCCGCTCGACGCCTGGCTGCTCTCCAGACAGCGCAGCTATGCGGCCAGGCTGGCTTGGCGTCCCTCGGCGAGCTGGCGTTCGCAGGCACTGAGCGTCGCGCGTCGCCTGATTCTTCAGCCCGGCGACGATGGGCGCGCGATCGACACCGAGCGACTGGCCACAGAGCCGCGCGGAGACCATGTCGCGCATCGCCTGCGCCTGCGCATGGCGCTGGGTGACTCGGCGGAGGCCCTGTGGTTGTTGCCAGCAAGGCCTGGTCCGCATCCAGCCGTGCTGCTGTTGCATGACCACGGAGCGCGCTTCGACATCGGCGCTGAGAAGCTGGTGCGCCCCCTGGCCTCCGACGCGCCGGCGGTGCAAGAAGCCGCTGGGCACTGGGTAGCGCGTTACTTCGATGGCCGCTTCGTCGGCGAAGCCCTGGTGCGCCAGGGCTACGCGGTCCTGGCGGTGGACGCCTTGGGCTGGGGCAGTCGCTCGCGACCGGGTTTCGCGCGCGATGACCAACAAGCCTTGGCAGCACAGCTGATGCAGCTCGGCGCGCATTGGGCCGGCGTGATCGCCAGCGACGACCTGCGCAGCCTGCGCTGGCTGCGTGAACGGTCCGAGGTGGACGCGCGGCGCATCGCCGTGTTCGGCTTCTCGATGGGCGCGTTCCGCGCCTGGCAGCTCGCGGCGCTGGACGAAGGCGTGGAAGCCTGCATCGCGGCGCACTGGATGGCGCCGCGCCGCGACGGGCTCTTGCGCCCGGGCGAGCACACGCTGCTCGGGCAGTCGGCGTTCGCCATGCTGCATCCGGGCCTGGCGGCAGAACTCGACCACCCGGATGTGGCGGCCTTGGTCGCGCCCCGTCCGTTCCTGCTGATGGGCTCGCCCCAGGACCGGCTGTTCCCCTGGGACGCGGCACAACGCGCCGCGGCGCAGCTGGCGCAGGCCTGGCCGCAGGGGGGCTTTCGCTTCGAGTCGACCCGAGGCGGCCACCAGTTCGGCGCCGAGGCCCAGGCCGCGGCCTGGGCGTGGCTGCGTTCGCTACGCGAGCGCTGAATCGCGGCGCTGCGCGTCGCGGCGCATGCGCCACAGCGTGTGCAGGTTGGTCGCCGCCAGCACCGCCTCGAGCGCCGTGCCGCCGATGGATCCGATCCACAGGTTGTTGACCAGCCAGAGCAAGGTGCCCACCAGCATCAAGGCACGCATGCGCGCGCCGCTGAGGAAGAACAGCGCGTAGGTACCGATGCAGGAGGCGGCGATGGGCAGCAGCGACAGCCAACCCTGCATCAGCCAAACGCCCAGCCCCGCCGAGAGCACGATGAAGAAGACGCCGATCGCCGGTGTTCGGGCCTGCAGCGAGGCCAGCGAGCGCAGCAGCGACACCGTGGTGCTGGCCACCGCCGTGGGCTGCCCCAGCAGCCAGAAGTGACCGATGTAGGCGGTGCACTCCAAGGCCATGAAGATCTTGAAGCGGCGGTCGTTCTGCTGCGCAAAGCAGGCGACGCCGAACACAAAGGCGAGATAGCCCAGGCACTGAGCGGGCGACACCAGGTGCTCGATCACGGCCGCAGGGTCAGAGCGCTGGCGAGTTCAGGCTTCAGGCGCAGCAGGCCCTCGGCCACCTGCTGCGCGAACAGCTGGGCGCCCTTGGGGCCCAGGTGCGTGCGGTCGAAGCGCGGGGGCGACTCGGCCAGCTCGTCGGCCCCTGCCTGGCCCAGGGCCAGCACGGCGGCATGGCTGGTGGCGTTGAGGTCGAGAACCGGAACGTCGAGCTCGGCACCGACCTGCAGTACGGCCTCGGCCCAGGGCCGGAGGTCGTTGGGCAGCTCGCCGGCCTTGAAGCTGCGTCGCGTGAGCGGGGTGATGAGCAAGGCCTCGGCACCGGCCTCGCGAACCTCGCGCACATAGGCCTTGAGATTCGGGCCGAACTCGGTGGCGAGGTCGGTGGAGCGGCCCGGCTTGCCGGGTTGGTCGTTGTGGCCGAACTGGATGAGGACCAGGTTGCGTTGCCGCGTGTCGCCTGGGCCTCGCTCGCGCAGCAGGGTCAGCACCGTGTCCCACAGGTCTTCGGCGCGGTAGCTCTTGCTGGAGCGCCCGCCGCGCGCCAGGTTCAGGCACGCCACCTGCTGGAAGCGCTCGCACAGGGCGTTGCCATAGCCGCTGCGCGGCGCCATCGTCGAGTCGCCCACCAGGATGAGGCGTGGCCCGGCGGGCGGTTGACCCTGTGCCAGCGCCATCGCTCCATGCAGCGAGAAAAGACCGCCCAGCAGCCAGGCCGACGCGACATGCGTGGCCTTGCTGCGGGACGGTGGCTTCAGCGTCGACTTGCGCGACACGAGGGCAGGCGTTGCCGGCTCAGAACTTGTAGCGCATGCCGACCAGGAACTCGCGGCCGGTCACATGGTTCACCACCACGCTGTTGCGAGCGCGGCTGATGAACTGGTCGTTGGCCTCGTTGGTCAGGTTCACGCCCTCCAACGTGAAGTCGAGATTCTTGTCCCACTTGTAGGACAGGGACATGTCGACGTTGGTGCTGCTGTTCTTGCCTTCCACGTCGTTGTTGTTCTGGCCTGGCACGCGGGTCAGGAAGCTGGAGCGCTTGGAGGCTGAGACGCGGGCGCTGAAGGTGCCGTCGTCGTAGTACAGCGTGGCGTTGGCCGACTTGGGCGACATGTTGATGAGGTCGTCCACGATGACGGAACTGCTGGTGGGCGAGACCAGGTAGGTGATCTTGGACTTGACCTGCGTGTAGTTCAGCAGCACGCCCAGATGCCGCCCGATGCCAGGCAGGAAGGACAGCGGCTGCTGCACGTTGATCTCGAAGCCATCCAGCTTGCCCCCCGGGGTGTTGACGGGCTGGGTGATCTGGAAGATCTCGTCGCCGGTGAAGTTGGCGGGCAGCAGAGACATCGGCAGGCCGGTGTCCTTGAAGGCCACGTTGGTGCGCAGGCTCTGGATGTAGGTCTCGATGTCCTTGCGGAACAGACCCACGCCCACGAAGGCGGTGCGGCCTTGGTAGTACTCGAAGTTCAGGTCGTAGGTCTTGGCGCGGAAGGGCTTCAAGAAGGGGTTGCCGGAGGTGACGCTGAGCGTGCCCGTGGTGGAGATCGAGCCGCCCGGATTCAAGTTGCCGAGCTGGGGTCGTGCCATGGCCTTGGCGGCCGCGAAGCGGATGCGCGTGTCATTGGTCGGCGAAACCGAGAGGTTCAGCGCCGGCAGGGTGTCGGTGTAGCGGTTGACGGTGGTGACCTCGGTGCCGCCCGCTGCCGCCTGGTAGCCGGTGGCGACTTGCTCAGTCTTCACATAGCGGACGCCAAAGTTGCCGTCGATGCGGAAGCCAAGGGGCGATTGCGAGAACTCGGCCATCAAGTAGCCGCCCTGATCGGTCTCGACCACCTTGCGGTTGTTGCCGCGCGCGTTGCCGTTGGTGATGGAACTCAGCGTGAAATCACCCGGGCCACCGGCGGGGCCGCTCTTGATGCAGTTGCAGTAGATGTCGTAGGCCGCCGCGATGGCACTCAGGTTGGGAATGACCCAGCCGGTCGCGGTGCCCGCCGGCAGATTCATGCCTTTGCCAAAGCCGGTCAGCTGCGTGGTCAGGCCGGCCATCCCGCTGGCGGGGGCAAAGATGGTGTCGTTCTGGTTGACACGACGGAACTCGTAAGTGTCGAAGGCATAGCGCTTGTGCTGCACGCCACCCTTCAGGGCCAGGTCGCTGCTCGGCTCCCAGGCCAAGTCGATCTGACCGACCTCGTTGACGTTGTTCGCGCCCTGCGGACGGATGCGGACCTCGCTCGACGTCGTGTTGGCGATGGTGTTGGGCTGCGTGCCGCTGGCGACTTGCGGGATGCCGACGATTTGCAGGGGCCCGGTGGCCGAAGTGACGTCGAAGGGGAAGCTGATTACAGGCAGGCGGTCGTTGCCGCGGAAGTCGATCGCGTAACCGTTGACGTTCAGCGCATCGAGCGTGGTGGTCGTCTGCACCGGGTTGCGGAACTTCGACTTGGCCTGTCCCAGGCGGACACTCGCTCGCAATTCGTCGCTGAACTGGTGTTCAACGGTGAGGCTCGGTTGGGTGAAGGTAGTGGTGAGTTCGTCGAAACGCGACTCGGCGCGGATGTCCACACCGTTGTAGCGGCCGAATAGCAGGGCGCCGTTGGCGGCATAGGAGGTCTCCAGCACGCTGGTCTGGGGCTTGCCGCCCGCGCCTGCTGTGCGGCTGAAGCTGATGGCCTGCAGGAAGTCTTCTTGGCGCGTCGCGTCGAGCTTGGAGTAGAGAAGATCCAGGGTGACCAGGGTGTCGCTGCTGGGCTTCCACTGTGCAGAGGCGGTGAGGCCCAGGCGATCCTGTTCGTGGGTGAGGCGGCCGTAGCGCGGCAGGCGGGGGTGGAAGTTCGCGGCGTTGCGCGCCAGGTTGTAGGCGGCGATGGTGTCGGCATTGCCGGTGACGCGCGGCACGCCCTGGGCGGCCGGGCCGCAGGTGGTGGCGGTGCTGTTGCTGGGGTTGTTCGTCACCCCGGTGGGGGCGCACCAGCCACCCGACGAGGCGCCGTTGTCCCAGCGCACGGTGGAGAAGCCCTCTTCGAACAGGCGGCGCTTGGAGTAGGCGCCTGACACGAGCACGCCCAAGGTGTTGTTGGCAAAGGTGTTGCTTACCAAGAAAGCGACGCGCGGGTCGGTTTCGCCGCTGAGGTCGTTGTACTTGGCCTTGGCCGAGGCGGTGGCCACGAATCGCTTGAAGTCCAACGGGCGGGCGGCCTGCAGATCGACCGTGGCGCCGAGCGAGCCTTCGTCGATGTCGGCCTGATTGCTCTTGCGCACCGTGAGGCTGCTGAAGAGTTCGGAGGCGAAGACGTTGAAGTCGAATCCGCGGCTGCGGTTGGCGCCGCCACTGCTGTCCGTGCCACCGGTGGTGGCCAGGGCCTCGATGCCATTGATGCGCACGCGCGTGAAGTCGGCACCCAGGCCGCGCACCGTGATGTTGCGGCCCTCGCCGGCGTCGCGGTCGATGACCACGCCGGGCACGCGCTGCAGCGACTCGGCCAGATTGGTGTCCGGGAACTTGGCGATGTCCTCGGCCTTCACCACGTCCACGATGCCGCGCTCGTTGCGCTTGGCGTTCAACGCGCTTTCCAAAGAGGCGCGGATGCCGGTGACGACGACGGTGTCGAGTTGCTGGGTTCCGGTGCTGCCGGTCTGCTGGGCATAGGCGGTGGTGGCGGCCAGCAGGCTGGCGGCAAGGGCCACGGCGTGGCGGCGGGGGGCGTTCATGGACATCTCCTGGTGCGGGGGGAACCGCGGCCCGGCGCAGGGGGGTGCCGGGGCGGGGCGTTCAAACCAAGGGGCGCTCGCAGGGCACCCGCTACCAAATTCGCGCCAGACCCGCTGCAGTGCCGGTCGGGCGATGGGGCGACGGCTACAGGAAGTCGTCGCGACGGGGGGAAAACTGATCGAGCAGCACCGAGCCCTGCTCCAGGGCGACAACGCCATGCAGGACCTTCTTGGGCACGATGTAGGCGTCGCCGGTGCGCAGCACGCGCTTCTCGCCGCCGATGTCGGCGTCAAAGCTGCCAGCCAGCACGACGGCGATCTGCTCGTGCTCCTCGTGCAGATGGGGCTCGCCAACGGCGCCCTTGTCGAACTGCACGAGCACCGACATCAGGTCCGGCGTGTGGCCAATGATCTTGCGGCGGATGCCGCCGCCCAACTCGGTCCACGGGGTGTCGGCATCGATGAAGTAGAAGGAACTGCTCATGACGGGGAGGCTGCTCGGGCTGTGTCTTTGCGACGACTGTAGCCCGGCCGTCGGCAAATCGGAACAGTGGTTCACTAATTAGAAACCATGATTCCGCAGCGAACGCGCAACGCCGTATGCTGCGGTCCGTAGCGAGTTCGGAACTGCGTTTCAACAATTCCGAGCCATCTGATCCCGCGACGACGAGCGAGAACTTCCATGGTGCTTCAACACTTCCAACTGGCCGGCAAGACGGCCATCGTGACCGGCTGCAACACCGGTCTGGGTCAGGGCATGGCCGTGGCGCTGGCCCAGGCCGGCGCGGACATCGTCGGCGTCAATGTGTCCGCGCCGGACGACACGCGCGTCCAGATCGAGGCCCTGGGCCGCCGCTTCCTGGACTTGCGCGCCAACCTGGCCGACATCAGCTGCCTGCCCGACCTGCTGGCACAGGCCAAGGCGCTGAACGGCGAGATTCACATCCTGGTCAACAACGCCGGCATCATCCGCCGCGAGGATGCGATCAAGTTCAGCGAGGCGGACTGGGACGACGTCATCGACCTGAACCTGAAGTCGACCTTTTTCCTGTCGCAGGCGGTGGCGAAGCAGTTCCTGGCCCAGGGCAAGGGCGGCAAGATCATCAACATCGCGTCGATGCTCAGCTTCCAGGGCGGCGTGCGCGTGCCCTCGTACACGGCGAGCAAGAGCGGCGTGATGGGCATCACCCGGCTGATGGCCAACGAGTGGGCGCAGCACGGCATCAATGTCAATGCCATCGCCCCGGGCTACATGGCCACCAACAACACCGCCGCCCTGCGGGCCGACGAGGCGCGCAACGCCTCCATCCTGGAGCGCATCCCGGCCGGTCGCTGGGGGCGCCCCGAGGACCTCGCCGGGCCGGTGGTGTTCCTGGCCTCGGCGGCGTCCGACTACGTGAATGGCTACACCGTCGCAGTGGACGGCGGCTGGCTGGCCCGTTGATCCCTCGGGCCCGACCCAGGCCCTAGGCTGCTGCCATGTACGAGAACAAACGCCTCGGCTTCCTGTTCGTCCTGCCCTTCGTGCTGGGCGTGCTGCTGTTCAAGCTCACGCCCTTTGTGATGAGCTTTGCCCTGAGCTTCACGCAGTACGACCTGATCGACCCGCCGGTCTGGGTGGGCACGCGCAACTACGAGGAGATGCTGCGCGACGACCCCTTGTTCACGAAGTCGCTCGGCGTCACGCTGTGGTTCGCCATCCTGGCGGTGCCGGCGCGGGTGGGCTTTGCGCTCTTCATCGCCCACGTGCTGAACTTCAAGCTCAAGGGCATCAATGCGTTCCGCGCGGCTTTCTACATCCCGTCCATCCTCGGCGGCTCGATCGCCGTCGCCGTGCTCTGGCGCTTCCTGTTCGCCAAGCATGGACTGGTCAACATCGTGCTGCAGCAGCTTGGCCTGGAGCCGATCGCCTGGCTGGCCGACGAGCACTATTCGATGTGGACCATCGTGCTGCTCTTCATGTGGCAGTTCGGCTCGGCCATGGTGATCTTCCTGGCCGCGCTGCAGAACGTGCCGACGTCTCTGTACGAGGCCGCCGAGATCGACGGCGCCAGCAAGACCCAGCAGTTCTGGCGCATCACCGTGCCGCTGATCACGCCGGTGATCTTCTTCAACATGATCATGCAGATGGTCCACGCCTTCCAGGAGTTCAACGGGCCCTACCTGATCACCGAGGGCGGGCCGCTGCACTCGACCTACGTGCTGGCGCTCTACATCTACGACCAGAGCTTCCGCTTCTTCAATCTCGGCTACGGCGCGGCCTTGAGCTGGGTGCTGTTCGCCTTGGTTGGCGGGCTGGCCCTGCTGTCCTTCTGGTCCAGCAAGTACTGGGTCTTCTACGCCGGCGAGAAAGACAAGAAATGAGCGCCGACATCCTGATGGAACGCCCGGGCGAGAAGCCCAAGACGCCCTGGCTGCGCTACCTGCTGCTCGGCGCCACCGCCATCGTGATGCTCTACCCGCTGATCTGGCTGGTCGGCGCCTCGTTCAAGAGCAATAGCGAGATCTTCAGCTCGGCCGGTTTCTGGCCCAGCCGTTTCGATCTGGATGCGTATGCGAAGGGCTGGAAGACCAGCACCGAGTACACGTTCGCGACCTACTTCCTGAACAGCTTCCTCATCACCATCCCGCGCATCATCGTCACGGTGATCAGCTGCGTGTTGGTCGCCTACGCCTTCGCTCGCTTCGAGTTCTGGGGCAAGAAGACGCTCTTCAGCATCATGATCGGCACGATGATGCTGCCGCTCATCGTGCTGCGGCTGCCGCAGTACCTGGTGTTCCGCGAGGTCGGCTGGCTGGACTCCTACCTGCCACTGATCGTCCCCTCGGCCTTCGCCACCGACACCTTCTTCGTCTTCCTGCTAGTGCAGTTCCTGCGCGGCATCCCGCGCGACATGGAAGAGGCGGCGCAAATCGACGGCTGCAACGCGCTGCAACTGCTCTGGCACATCATCGTGCCCCTGCTCAAGCCGGCCATCATCTCGGTCATCGTCTTTCAGTTCATCTGGACCATGAACGACTTCATGGGCCCGCTGATCTACCTGGCCTCGGTCGAGAAGTACCCGGTGAGCCTGGCGCTGAAGATGAGCATCGGCGCCACCGAAGAGGTCGAGTGGGCGAACGTCATCGCGATCTCGGTGGTGGCCTTGATCCCGTCCGTCGCGGTGTTCTTCGCGGCCCAAAAACACTTCATCGAGGGCGCCACCAGCAGTGGCGTGAAAGGCTGATGGCCGTCGTTTCCTTGCGCAAGGTCGAGAAGACCTATCCGAATGGCTTCAAGGCCGTGCACGGCGTGGACTTGGAGGTTCGCGACGGCGAGTTCATGGTCTTCGTCGGCCCCTCGGGCTGCGCGAAGTCCACGCTCTTGCGCATGGTCGCCGGCCTGGAGTCCATCACCGGTGGCGAGTTGCGCATCGGAGAACGGGCGGTCAATGACTTGCCGCCCAAGGAACGCGGCATTGCGATGGTGTTCCAGAACTACGCGCTCTACCCGCACATGACGGTGTACGACAACCTTGCCTTCGGCCTCAAGCTGGCCAAGACGCCCAAGGCGGAGCTCGACCAGAGGGTGCGCCACGCCGCCAAGCTCTTGGAGATGGAGCACCTGCTCGAGCGCTTCCCGAAGCAACTCAGCGGCGGCCAGGCGCAGCGTGTGGCCGTGGGCCGCGCCATCGTCAAGAAGCCCGAGGTCTTCCTGTTCGACGAGCCGCTGTCCAACTTGGACGCCAAGCTGCGCGCCGCCATGCGCGTGCGCCTGACCGAGCTGCACCGGTCGCTGCGCGACGCCGGTCAACCGGCCACCACCATCTACGTCACCCACGACCAGGTCGAGGCCATGACCATGGGCGAGCGCATCTGCGTGCTCAAGGCTGGCGTGATCCAGCAAGTCGACACGCCGACCGCGCTCTACGACCGGCCCGCCAACGCCTTCGTCGCGGGCTTCATCGGCTCGCCGGAGATGAACATCGTCAAGGCCAGCGTGCAGCGCGGTTCGGTGCAGCTTGGCGACCGCGGCCTGCCCGTGCCTGCAGGGCGCTTCCTGCCTGCGGAAGGCGAGGTGCAGTTTGGCCTGCGCCCGGAGCACATCAGCCTGCAGCCGGGAAGCCAGTCGGTGCCTGTGCAAGCCTCGCTGCGCTTTTGTGAGCACATGGGCGCCGAGGTCTATGTCTATGTGGACGTCGGCAGCCAAGCGTTCAGCGCGCGCATTCCGGCCGAGCAGGGCGGCTCGCTGACCACGCTGCCTCGCGGCTCCACCATCGAGCTGCACTTCCAGATGCAGCATGCCCATCTGTTCGCCGCCGACGAGGCGGGTGCGAGCCTGCTCGCATGAACGCCCCCCGGTCTTTGCCGCTTCGCGGCTTCGTCACCCCCCGAGGGGGCGCGTTCCAGCATGGGAACGGCCCGGCGCTGGAACCATGAAGCGTCGCCTTCTTCTCGGCGCGGGGGCGATCGCCCCCTTCGTCCATGCCCAAAGTGAGCGCGTGTTGCGCTTTGCCTGGTGGGGTGGCAGCGGCCGTCACCAGGCTACGCTGGCCGCCTTGAGGCTCTTCGAGCAGCGCCACCCTGGTTTGCGCGTGAAGGCCGAGTACATGGGCTTCAACGGCTACCTGGAGCGGCTGACGACGCAGATTGCGGGCCGCTCCGAGCCCGATCTCATGCAGATCAACTGGGCCTGGCTGGCCATGTTCAGCAAGCGCGGCAACGGCTTTGCCGATCTGAACCTGCAGCAGAAAGTCCTTGGCCTGGATCAGTTCAGCGCCGACGACATCGCCTACGGACAGGTCCAGGGCAAGCTCAACGCGCTGCCGACCTCGTTCAGTGCGCGGGTGATGCTGTGGAACCAGAGCGCCTTCCAGCGCGCAGGGCTCAAAATTCCCAGCAACTGGGACGAGCTGTTCGCCAGCGGCCGGGCATTCCGCCAGAGCCAGGGCGAAGGCGCCTACCCGCTGGATGGCGAGCTCTACGACATGATGTTGCTGTCGCAGACCTACGTGCAGCAGTTGCACGGCACGTCCTACGTCGATCCCTTGAACCGCCGCATCGCGATGAGCGAGCGGGCCGCGCTGGACTGGGTGAAGACCTACCGCCGGCTCGTGGACGAAAAGGTCTGCACGCCGCTGCCGCTACGGGCCAGCTTGGGCGGTGCCGAAAAGCCCACCGAGCAGCAGCCCGACTGGGTGGTGGGGCGTTGGGCTGGCAACTACACCTGGGACTCCTTGATCGGCCTGCGCGCGTCCACGCTCAAGCCCACGGAGCAGCTTGCGCTTGGCGCCTTCCCCACGCTACCCAACGCACGGGACAGTGGCCTCTTTGGCCGCCCCACGGTGATGTATGCGGTCGGGCGCAGCAGTGAGCAGGCCGAACTCGCCGCGCGCCTGATGAACTTCCTGCTGTGCGACCCCGACGCCGCGAAGGTGCTGGGCCGCACGCGCGGCCTCCCTTCGGCGCGCAGTGCGCTGGAAGTGCTGAAGGCCCAGGGCGGGCTGCCGCCGCTCGAGCTCGCCGCGCACGAGCAGATCCGCGCCCAGCGCGAGGCTGGCCGCCTGCGCCGCCCGGCGCCGCTGTTCGAGCACGCGCGCTTCCTCAAGTTCATGCGCGAGGTCTTCGAGACCATCGCCTACGCCAAGACCACGGATCTGGACGCGGCGCGCCGCCTGGTTCGTGAAGGCAACGCCCTGCTGCAGAGACTCTGATGAAAGCTACCGAACGGCAATTGCATTTCGCCACGAAGCAGGACCCGGGCACCGGCGCCCGCGTGACCCGGCTCACGCCGCTGGACGTCGCCAGCCACCGCACCTATTTCTACCAAAAGTGCTTCACCAACGACGGCAAGAAGCTGGTCTATGGCGCGGCCTTCGCGGGCGGTAAGGATTTCAACTACCACCTGCTGGACCTGGAGAGCCAGGTCGCCACGCAGCTCAGCGATCAGCCCGGCGAGAACAGCTTCGGCGGCTTCCTCAGCCCCGATGACCAGTTTCTCTACTTCGTGCGTCAGGAGCGCCGGCTGATCCGCCTGGCACTCAGCGACTACCGTGAAGAAGTGGTCTACACCGTGCCCGAGGGTTGGGTCGGCTACGGCACCTGGGTTGCGAATTCGGCTTGCACCAAGATGGTCGGCATCGAGATCCATGCCGACGACTGGTTCCCCCTGTCGGACTGGAAGAAGTTCCACGACATGTTCCATGCCAAGCCGCGCTGCCGGCTGATCCGCATCGACCTGAAGACCGGCGCGCGCGAGGTCATTCTGGAGCAGCACGGCTGGCTGGGTCACCCGCAGTACCGGCCGTTCGACGACCACACCGTGGCCTATTGCCACGAGGGACCGCACGACCTCGTCGATGCGCGCATGTGGTTCATCAACGAGGACGGCACGAACCGCCGCTGCGCCAAGGTGCATGCGGCCGGCGAGAGTTGCACGCACGAGTTCTGGGTGCCTGACGGCTCGGCCATGGTCTATGTGTCCTACCTGAAGGGTCAGCGCGACCGCTGGATCCGCAGCCTGGACCCGGTGACCCTGCAGGACCGCGCCATCACCCAGATGCCGCCTTGCTCCCACCTGATGAGCAACCACGACGGCACGCTCCTGATTGGCGACGGCTGCGGCTCGCCGGCCGACGTGGCCGATGGCGCCAGTCATGAGATCGCCACCGACCCCTACCTGCACCTGTTCGACCTGAAGGCCGGCAGCACCCGCGCCATTGCGCGCCACGACAGCAGCTGGGGCGTCTACAAGGGCAACCGCCAGGTCACGCACCCGCACCCCTCGTTCACGCCGAACGAGAAACAGGTGCTGTTCAGCTGCGATGCTGAAGGCCTGCCGGCGCTCTACCTGGTGGATCTCGCGTGAAGGCGTGGCTGCTGGGGTTGATGCTGGGCAGCGCCATCGCCCAGGACAGGCCCCAGCTCGCGCCCGAGCAGGCGGCGGCGTTCACGCGCGAGGCTTGGCTGGGCAACTGGACGCCCGAGCCGGATGGCGACCGTTCGCGCTGGCCAGCCAACGCCGTTGTGCGCAGCGGGCAATCACTGCAGGCGGTGCTCGACGCGCTGCCAGCGCCGAGTGGTCAGCGCCGCTTCGTGCGCATCGAACCCGGTAGCTATCGCGGCGCGGTCTGCATCCGCGGCCTGGGCCCGATCACGATCTATGGCGTCGGTGCTGCGGATGGCGTGAGGGTCGTGGACGGACGCTATGCCGCACAGACCAAGCCGGCCGACATGCCGGCCCAGACCTGTGTGCCGGCGATCGGCGCAACCAGCATGGGCACGGCGGGCAGCGCCTCTGTCGTCATCGCCCAGGATGATGTGCAACTGGCCGGGCTGACGATCGCCAATGACGCGCTGGACGCCGTGCGCGACGGCCAGGGCTATCCGGCGGGCGCCGGCGAGTCCGGCGGCGCGCAGGCCGTTGCGTTGATGACGCGTGGCGATCGCATCCAGCTCGATGCGGTTCATCTGCTCGGCCATCAGGACACCTTCTATGCCGACGGCACGGGCCGCGTGCGCGTCGCCAACAGCCGCATCGCCGGCGATGTCGATTTCATCTTCGGTGCCGCGCGATTGCTGATTGAACACAGCCTGATCGTGTCGCGTGCCGGCCGCCGTGCGCCGGGCGAGGGCGGCATCGGCCTGGCACCGAGCACGCCGCCTGGCCGAGCGCAGGGCTTCCTGATCACGCAGAGCCGCTGGATCGTCGAGGACGGCACGCCGTCTCTCGGCCGTGCCTGGGATGCCGGCGTGAAAAAGCCGGAAGCCGGGGGGCAATGGATTGCCGGTCAGTCGCCGAACGGCCATGCCCTGATCCGCGACTCGCTGCTCGATGCGCGCTTGCGGCCGTGGGTCGCCTCGACCGCTCGCCGCCCCTTCGAAGCCAAGAGCAACCGCCTCACCGAGTTCAACAATCTGACGCTGCCTGTGGCTGCCTTCGAGACCGCGCCGACCGGCTGGGCGACGCAGGCGGGCGGCACCAGCGGCGGGGCCAACGCAGCGCCCGACGCGATCCGGTGGATCCGCGACCGAGCCCAACTGGAAGCGGCATTGCGCGAACTCGGAGAGCGGCCGAAGATCCTTGCCATCGCCGCCCGCATCGAACTGGGCGGCCCGGCGGATGCGTTCCGCGATCCTGGCTACGATCAAGCGGCTTACGAGGCTGCCTACGATCCCAAGACCTGGGGCCGGCGCAAGCCAGAAGGCCCGCTGGAGGAGGCACGGGAGCGCTCCGCCAAGGCGCAGGCCAAGGCCATCACGCTGCGCATCCCGTCCAACACCACGCTCATCGGCGTCTCGGCAGGGGCCGGCTTCCACGGCGGCATGGTCTTGCTGAATCAGGTCGAGAACGTCATCGTGCGAAACCTGCGCTTCAGCGATGCCTACGACCACTTCACCGCCTGGGATCCGCTCGATGGTGCCCATGGTGAGTGGAATGCCGACTACGACAACCTGTCCCTGAGAGCCGCGCATCGGGTCTGGGTGGATCACTGTGCCTTCGACGATGGGGATCGTCCCGATCATCTGGAACGCACGGTGTTCGGCCGCGGCCAGCAGCGGCACGACGGCCTGCTCGACATCACCCATGCCAGCGACCTGATCACCGTCAGCTGGAGTCGTTTCAGCGGCCATGACAAGACCATGCTGATCGGCGGCAGCGACAAGCAGGTCGCGGATGCAGGCGCATTGCGCGTGACCTTGCACCACAACCTCTGGGTCGACATTCGCGAGCGCGCACCCCGGGTGCGCTTTGGACAGGTGCACCTCGTCAACAACCTCTACCTGGCTCGTCCTGAAGGCCCTTATGGATTCGGGTACGCGATCGGGCTTGGGTTGCAATCGGCGGTGCTCAGCCAGGGCAACGCCTTCGAGGGGACCGTGCAGCCTGCGCAACTGCTGCGCTGGCTCAAGGGCGAGCGATTCAGCGATGAGGGCTCCACGCTCAATGGAAAGCCCCTCGCGTTGGAGGCACCTCAGCCTGCTGGCTGGACGCCTCCCTATCGCCTGCCCCCAGAAGGCGCAGCTCAGGCTGCCGCACGGGTCCGTGTGGGCGCTGGGCCGACAATGGCTCTTGAACCGGAACGAAAAGCCCCATGAGCAGCAGCAGCGACGACGAACTGAACGATGGCAAGTCCTCCCCCGAGTCGGTGGCGGCGGTGCTCAAGGTGTTTGCCATCCTCAATGCGCTGGGTGAGCGCAACGACATCGGCATCTCCGAGCTCTCGGTGCGCCTGGCCATGCCCAAGGCGACGGTCTACCGTTTCCTTCAGACCATGAAGACCTTGGGTTACGTGCGCCAGGAGGCCGACAGCGAGCGCTATGGCCTGGCCATGAAGACCTACGAGTTGGGGGCCAAGGCGCTGCAGCATCCCGAGTTGATCGATCTGGCCAAGCACCACATGCAGATCCTGGCCGACGCGACCGGCGAGACGGTGCACCTGGGCACGCTGATCGACTCCGAGATCATCTACGTGCACAAGGTGGACTCGCGTCACATGCTCGGCATGTACTCGCGCATCGGCCGCCGCGCACCCATCCATTGCACGGCCATCGGCAAGTCGCTGATGGCCTGGGAGCACCCCGCGCGCCGCGACCTGGTGCTGGACGGCGCCGTGTTCCAGCGATTCCGCGACAAGACCATCACCGACCGTGCGGCGTTCCTCGCCGAGCTGGCGCAGGTTCGCGCGCAAGGCTTCTCCGAAGATCGAGAGGAATTCGACGACCACATCCGCTGCCTGGGCGTGCCGGTGTTCGACCGTCTGGCGCAGCCGGTGGCGGGCCTGTCGGTGTCCTTCCCGACCTTTCGTTTCGACGCCGTCAAGGCTCCTCAGGTCATCAAGATGCTGCAGGACGCCAGCCGTGACATTTCAGCCCGGCTGGGCTGCACGGCCTTTCCGCTGGACGTCGCATACGCCGCCGGTCACCCGCAGCCTGCGCCGCTGACGACGCCAGCCTGATCGCTGCCGCGAGAGCGCAGCGGAACGGGATCAGCGGGCAGCAGCAGGGGCCGAGGCGGCAGCTTCGGGCGCGACCGGGGGCAGCGCGCGTGCCACGCGCGCACTGCGGCCCGAGGTGATGATCATCACCGCGTCACCCGGCTTGAAGACCTCGTCGCCCTGGCTCTGCACGATGGCCACGCGCTCGCCGTTGCGCAGCTGAACGATCAACTCCAACGCTTCGTCGCGCCCGCCGCTGCGTTCGATGGCATGGCCGATGACGCCGCCGAGCACCGCGCCCAGGGTGGCAAAGACCACCGATTCGCGGCTGCCCCCGACACTGGAGCCGGCCACGCCGCCGGCCACCGAGCCCACGGTGGCGCCCAAGCCCGTCTGGTTCCCGTCCAATTTGACCTTGCGCACGGCCAGCAGGGTGCCGTCCTGCACGCGGGCCATCTGCATGGCTTCCGGGCGGCTGCGAAGGTCGGGGTCGGTGGAGGCGCAGCCGGTGGCGAGCAACGCGGCACAGAGCAAGGCGGGGACTAGGCGGGTCATGGGGGTTTCCTTGGGGTCGAGGTCAGGCCGAACGGGCCAGTCTGCCCGGGGGTTGACGCGAGGTGCATTGCCGCCGAGGCTCGCGCCACCGAGGCAGGAGGAGGCGCAGCATGCGGGTTGATTGGCATGTCGTGAAACGCACCGTCCGCTGCGCAACGCCGGCGATGGTGATTCTGGGGCTGCTTGGTGCCACCGGCGGCGCCGGCTTGGTGCCGGACGATGCGCCTTTGTCCAGTTGGCTTCCGGACGGGGCGCTTAGCCAAGCATTCACGGCGCAGGTGGCTGCGGAGATCTGCCGAGATCACCTGTTCGATGCGTCGCTCGAGCCGATTGCGCTGCCCGCCGGCTACCGCCTGCTCCGAGCGGCTGAGTTGGCCGAGGGGGACCCCGCCATGGCCGCGCTGCTGCGCCTTCATCCGCAGGCGCGAGATCACGCCGTGGGCAGCCTGTGCGCGATGTCGGTCGGGCGCTTCGTGGTCGACGGCACGCAGATTCGCTCCCCGGTGCCGGTCGCCTTCTGGTGGGCGCGGGTCGAGGGCGCCGCGCGCGCGCCGCTGGCCGCCGCCGTGCAATGGGTGCAGTTGGGCAGTTGGTACCCGAAGGGCACGGGCGCCGAAGCGCTGATCCGCCAGACCGACCCGATGGCCCGCTTCACAGACCTCGAGGTCGATCCGGTTTCACCCGAGACCTGGCGCTTGCGCCTGCAACTGGATGGTGAGACCGTGAGCGCGACCATTCGCCTGACCTCGCCCGGGAAGCCCTCCAAAGCGGTCGGTCCGCAGGTGATGGCGGTGCCGATGAGTGGCGAAGCTGCTGGCTTCTACAGTGTGTATGCCTACCGCGGGCATTGGAGCCGACCTGCGCAAGGGCATTGGCAGGCGCAGGCGGGTGGCCGCTTCGGCCGATCCTTTGCCGTGGAAGCTCCGGGCGCCCCATTAGCCACCCTGTTCCAGCAATCTTGGAGTGCGCAGTCCGGCCTTTACCGTCTGCCTTGAGCCTCAGCCGTGCAAGCGACTGGAAGCGGGCACGCTGGCGAGAAGGAACTCCATCTGGTCGACCAGGATGCGCCGCCCGCGCAGGATCATGTCTTCGTGCAGGCTAGGCACATAAGGCAGGTACAAGGGGTGCATGCGCGCCTCCTCGGGCGTGCGGTCGGCCTTGCGGTGGTTGCAGCTGCGGCACGCGGTGATGCAGTTCATCCAGTGGTCGCGCCCACCGCGGCTGGTGGGATGGATGTGCTCGCGGGTCAAGTCGCTCTCGTGGAAACGCTGGCCGCAGTAGGCGCAGACCCAGCGGTCGCGTGCAAAGAGCTTGGGGTTTGAAAGGGCGGGTTCATGCCGCCAGGCGCGCGCCGGAATGGCCCCGCGCGCGGCCACGATGGCGTGTACGGCGATGCGCGACTGCTCGCCCGAGCAGCGGTTGATGCCGCCGCGCAGCACCATAACGGGCTCGCCGATCGTCCAGGCGATGGCGTCGCAGGCGACCATCACCGCCGCTTCGCGGGCGCTGATCCAGGCCTGCGGGCGGCCGGAAATGTCCAGTTGCAACACGTCCAAGGGAAGAACCCCCTTTCCGACCGGGAGCTTACCGCGCGTGCGTTGCGTCACGATGAAGCGTTGCTTGTGCATTGGGCGCGGGTTTACCGGGGGGTGAATTAGTCGGCGGGCTCTAGGGACATCGGCTCGTCGGGCTTGCGGGACGGGGTTCAATGCGCAAAAAATAGAACGATCGTTCGTTTTATTTCTGTGACGTTCCCTAACCGCCGCATTCCGCCTCCCATGGCCAGCCGACCCGCCGAACTCGTTCGCTCTGCCGCTTCCGCTGCAGCGCGCTCGCTCGCGCCGCTGCAGAAAGGTCAGCAGACCCGCGCCGTGATCCTGGCAGCGGCGCTGGCGCAGGCTTCGCGCACTGGGCTGGAAGGCCTGTCGATCGGTGCATTGGCCGACATCACCGGCATGAGCAAGTCCGGCGTGTTCGCGCACTTCGGCTCCCGCGAGGAGTTGCAGATCGCCGTGGTGGGCGAATACCACGCACGCTTCGAACAGGAAGTCTTCTTCCCGGCCCTGCGGCATCCGCGCGGCTTGCAGCGCCTGCGAGTGCTCTTCGAGCGCTGGCTGCGCCAAGTGTCGGTGGAGTTGGAGAGCGGCTGCATCTACATCAGCGGAGCCGTTGAGTTCGACGACCGCCCTGGCCCGGTACGAGATGCGCTGGTGACCATGGTCAAGGCCTGGCACGCGGCGCTCCAGAAGGCCATCGAGCTGGCTCGTGACGAAGGCCATCTGGTGGTGGACACCGATGTCGAGCAGCTGCTGTTCGAACTGCACGGTCTGGTGCTTTCGTTGCACCACGACGCCCGCTTTCTGCGCAGCAGTGGCGCCTTGGAGCGCGCCCATCGCGGCTTTGAGCGCGTGCTGCAGTCGTCCCTGACCCCTTTGGGTGCCGAGCTGTATCGCACGGCAACCATCACCCGATCCCGCCCGCGCCGCAAGGCGCCTTGAATCCCAGTAGTCCAGAGGAGACATCCCATGCCCAGCTATACCCCGCCCTTGCGTGACATGCAGTTCGTGCTGCACGAGCTGTTGAACGTCGTGGACGAGCTGAAGATGCTCCCTGCGCACGCTGACATCGACGTCGAGACCATCAACGCCGTGCTCGAAGAGGGCGGCAAGTTCTGCAGCGAGGTCATCGCGCCGATCAATCTCAGCGGCGACAAGGAAGGCTGCCAGCTCGACAAGAGCACGCACGAAGTGACCACGCCCAAGGGCTTCAAGGAGGCCTACAAGACCTACGTGGAAGGCGGCTGGCCGGCGCTGAGTTGTGACCCCGCTTACGGTGGCCAGGGCCTGCCGTTCACGGTCAACCAGTTCTTCTACGAGATGCTGAACAGCGCCAACCAGGCCTGGACCATGTACCCCGGCCTGAGCCACGGCGCCTACGAGTGCCTGCACGCCCATGGCACGGAAGAGCAAAAGCGCCTTTACCTGACCAAGCTGACCAGCGGTGAATGGACCGGCACCATGTGCCTGACCGAGCCGCACTGCGGCACCGATCTCGGCATGCTGCGCACCAAGGCCGAGCCGCAAGCCGACGGGACCTACAAGCTGACCGGCGGCAAGATCTTCATCTCGGCCGGCGAGCACGCGCTGGCCGACAACATCGTCCACCTGGTGCTGGCGCGCCTGCCGGATGCGCCTCCCGGAACCAAGGGCATCTCGCTCTTCATCGTGCCCAAGTTCCTGGTGAACGCCGATGGATCTCTGGGCGAGCGCAACTCCATCTTCTGCTCGGGTCTGGAGCACAAGATGGGCATCCACGGCAACAGCACCTGCCAGATGACCCTGGATGGCGCCGTGGGCACGCTGGTGGGGCAGCCGCATCGCGGCCTGCAGGCCATGTTCGTGATGATGAACACTGCGCGCCTGGGCGTGGGCAACCAGTCGCTGGGGCTGACCGAAGTCGCCTACCAGAACGCCGTCGCCTACGCCAAGGATCGCCTGCAGATGCGTTCGCTCTCCGGCCCCAAGGCGCCGGACAAGGCCGCCGATCCCATCATCGTGCACCCCGACGTGCGCAAGATGCTGCTGACGGCCCGCGCCTTCGCCGAAGGCGGCCGCATGCTGCAGGCCTACACCGTGCTGCAGGCCGACAAGGCCCACGCCAGCGATGACGAAGACGAGCGCAAGGATGCGGAGGCCGAACTCGCGCTGCTGACGCCCATCATCAAGGCCTTCATCACCGACAACGGCTGGCTGGCCACGAGCCACTGCATGCAGGTCTACGGTGGCCATGGCTACATCCACGAGTGGGGCATGGAGCAGTTCGTGCGCGACGCGCGCATCAACATGCTCTACGAGGGCACGAACACCATCCAGTCGCTCGACCTGCTGGGCCGCAAGGTGCTGCAGAACAACGGTGCCACGCTGAAGAAGTTCGGCAAGCAGATCGCAGCCTTCATCGAGGAAGAGGGCACCAACGAGGCCATGCAGGAGTTCGTGAATCCGCTCGCCGACATCGGCGACAAGGTCACCAAGCTGACCCAGGAGCTGGGCATGAAGGCCTTCGGCAACCCCGACGAGGTGGGTGCCGCGGCGGTGGACTATCTGCGCGTGGTCGGGCACATGGTGTTCGCCTACTTCTTCGCCCGCGCCGCCAAGATCGCGCTGGCCAAGGAGGCTTCCGGCGACCCGTTCTACCGTGCCAAACTGGCCACGGCTCGCTTCTATTTCGCGAAGCTGCTGCCGGAGACGGCGTCCTTGATCCGCACCGCCCGTGCGGGCCTGAAGCCGCTGATGGAGATGGACGAAGCGCTGTTCTGATCAACCCTTGCTTTCAGGAGACACCATGAAGACCTTGTTTGCTGCTGCTGTGTTCGGTCTGCTGGCTTCCACTGCGTCGGCGCAGATGTCGCCCGTCGGTCTGTGGAAGACCATCGACGACGAGACGAAGAAGGAAAAGGCGCTGGTGCGCGTGGTCGAGAACGGTGGGGTGGTGAGCGGCAAGATCGAGAAGCTGCTCGCTGCGGACGCCAAGCAGGACGCCCTTTGCGACAAGTGCGAGGACGACCGCAAGGACAAGCCCATCGTCGGCATGGAGATCATCCGCAACGTCAAGAAAGACGGCGATGCTTGGGCCGGCGGCACCATCCTCGACTCCGCCAAGGGCAAGGTCTACAAGGTCAAGATGACGCCCATCGAGGCGGGCAAGAAGCTGGAAGTTCGCGGCTACGTCGGCGCGCCCATGTTCGGGCGCACCCAGACCTGGCACCGCGTCGAGTGATCCCCCAACGGGCCGCGTCCCGCAGCGGGAGCGGCCCTTTTCTCCGCTAGGAGTTTTGCAGTGAGTCGATTCCAAGTTCGCAAGGTGGCCGTGCTCGGCGCCGGTGTGATGGGCGCGCAGATCGCCGCCCACCTCGTCAACGTCAAAGTGCCCGTGGTGCTGTTCGACCTGCCGGCCAAGGAAGGCCCGAAGAACGGCATCGTGACCAAGGCCGTCGAGGGCCTGAAGAAGCTCAAGCCGAGCCCGCTGGGCGACGCCTCTGAAGCTGCGCTCATTCAGCAGGCCAACTACGAGGAGCATCTGGAACTGCTCAAGGGCTGCGACCTCATCATCGAGGCCATCGCCGAGCGCATGGACTGGAAGCTCGACCTCTACACCAAGATCGCGCCCTTCGTGGCTCCGCACGCCATCGTGGCGAGCAACACCAGCGGCCTGTCCATCACCAAGCTGTCCGAAGTGCTGCCGGAGTCGATCAAGCCGCGCTTCTGCGGCATCCACTTCTTCAACCCGCCGCGCTACATGTACCTAGTCGAGCTGATCTCGACCCCGACGACGCAGCCGGAGGTCATCGATCAGCTTGAAGGCTTCGTCACCACCAGCGTCGGCAAGGGCGTGGTGCGCGCGAAGGACACGCCGAACTTCGTCGCCAACCGCGTGGGCATCGCCGGCATGATGGCCACCATGATCGAGGCCGAGAAGTTCGGCCTGAGCGTGGATGTGGTCGATGACCTGACCGGCAAGAAGCTCGGTCGCGCCAGCAGCGGCACCTTCCGCACCGCCGACGTGGTGGGCCTGGACACCATGGCCCATGTCGTCAAGACCATGCAGGACAACCTGAAGGACGACCCGTTCTACAGCACCTACGCCACGCCGAAGGTGCTGGCTGGACTGATCGAGAAGGGCGCCCTGGGCCAGAAGGCCGGCGGCGGCTTCTACAAGAAGGTAGGCAAGGACATCCTGCGCCTGGACTTCGCGACCGGCGAATACGTCGCTGGGGGCAAGAAGGCGGACGACATCGTCGCCCGCATGCTCAAGAAGGCGCCGGCCGATCGCTTGAAGTTGCTGCGTGAAAGCAGCAATCCGCAGGCCCAGTTCCTGTGGAGCATCCTTCGCGACAGCTTCCACTACTGCGCCGTGCACTTGAACACCGTGGCCGACACGGCCCGCGAGATCGACTTCGCGATGCGCTGGGGCTTCGGCTCGCAGCAAGGGCCCTTCGAGCTCTGGCAAGCGGCCGGCTGGACCCAGGTGGCCACCTGGATCGCCGAGGACATCGCCGCCGGCAAGACCCTGTGCAACGCCCCGCTGCCTGGCTGGGTGACGGAAGGCCCGGTGGCTGAGGCCGGTGGTGTGCACACGCCGGCCGGTTCCTGGAGCGCCGCGGAAGGCGTGTTCAAGCCGCGTTCGAGCCTGCCGGTCTACGCCCGCCAGCCCTTCCCGGAGAGCCTGCTGGGCACTGGCGCGCCGGACCCGCTGAGAAGCGGCACGGAACTCTTCAAGAACGACGAGATCCGCGTCTGGACGCTGGACGGCCAGGTGGTCATCGCCTCCATCACCGCCAAGCTGCACCTCATCTCCCCGGCCGTCACCGAGGGCCTGCTGAAGGCGGTCGAGATCGCCGAGAAGGATTACCAGGGCCTGGTGATCTGGAGCCCCGACGACGTGTTCTCGGCCGGTGCCAACCTGGAAAGCCTGATGCCCGTCTTCATGAAGATGGGCAGCAAGGGCATCGCGCCGGAAGAGAAGAAGCTGCAGGACGCCATGCTGGCCCTTCGCTACGCCAACGTGCCGGTGGTCGCCGCCATGCGCGGTCTGGCGTTGGGCGGCGGCTGCGAGCTGGCCGTGCACTGCGCCCGCCGCGTCGCGCATGTCGAGAGCTATGTCGGTCTGGTCGAAGTCGGCGTGGGCCTGATCCCCGGCGCCGGCGGCCTCACCTACATTGCACGCCGTGCCGCCGAGATGGCCGCAGCCGGCAATGCCAACGCCGACTTGCTGACCTTCCTGAAAGACGGCTTCCTGACCGCCGCCACCGCCAAGGTCGCTACCTCGGCACACGAGGCGCGCAAGAACGGCTTCCTGCTCGACAGCGATCTCATCGTGCCGAACAAGGACGAGTTGCTGCATGTCGCCACGGCGCAGGTCAAGGGCATGGCCGAGGCTGGCTATCGGCCGCCGCACAAGGCCCTGTTCCCGGTGGCTGGCCGCAGCGGCATCGCCAGCATCAAGGGCCAGGTGGCGAACATGCGCGACGGGGGCTTCGTCTCCGACCACGACTACTTCCTGGCCTCGGCCATCGCCGACGTGGTCTGCGGTGGCGAGGTGGAAGCCGGCTCCATGGTCACCGAGGAGTACCTGATGGCGCTCGAGCGCAAGCACTTCTGCTCGCTGCTTGACAACCCCAAGACCCAGGAACGGATCATGGGCATGCTGCAGACCGGCAAGCCGGTGCGCAACTAGTTCTTGATCGTGAACCGGCTCCAACGCACCCTCGCCAAGCTGGACGGCTTGCCCGGCCCGCTGCGCCACGCGGCACGCAACTTTGCGTTGCGCCGCGCGGTGCCGCTGACCGGCACGGCCTCGCTGGACTTCGTGGCCCTCACGCCCGAGCACAGCGAGATCCGCATCGCCAACCAGCGCAAGGTGCAGAACCACATCCAGGGCGTGCACGCGGCGGCCATGACGCTGCTGGCGGAAACCGCCACCGGCATGGTCGTCGGCATGAACGTGCGCGACGACTGCCTGCCCCTGTGCAAGAGCCTGGGCGTGAACTTCCGCAAACGCGCCACCGGCGCCTTGCGGGCAGAGGCCTCGCTCTCCGACGAGCAGCGCGCACTGATGGCGCGCGAGCCCAAGGGCGAGGTCAAGGTGGCTGTGCGAGTGACTGACGAAGCCGGCATCGAGCCGATCGAGTGTGAATTCGTCTGGGCCTGGATTCCCAAAGCGAAACAGGCCTGACAACCAAGGAAAGATCATCATGAGCAAGGTCATGACCAAACAGCTGCAAGACGCCTACATCGTTGCCGCCACCCGCCTCCCCATCGGCAAGAGCGGCCGGGGCTACTACCGCAACACGCGCCCGGACGAGATGCTCGTCAAGGTCATGCAGGCCGCGCTGGCCCAGGCCCCAGGGCTTGAGGCCGCCGCCATCGAGGACGCCATCGTCGGCTGCTCCTTCCCCGAGGGCGAACAGGGCATGAACATCGCCCGCGTCGCCTCGGTGCTGGCCGGCTTCGGCTCTGGAGTGGGTGGCGTGACCATCAACCGCTACTGCGCCAGCGGCATCACCGCGGTGCAGATGGCCGCCGACCGCATCCGCGTTGGCGAGGCCGATGTCATGTTCGCCGGTGGCGTCGAGTCGATGTCGATGATCCCCATGGGCGGCAACAAGCCCTCCCTGAGCCCGGCCATCTTCGAGCGCGACGAGAACCTCGGCGTCGCCTATGGCATGGGCCTGACCGCCGAACTGGTGGCCAAGAAGTGGGGCATCAGCCGTGACGCGCAGGACGCCTTCGCGCTGCAAAGCCACCAGCGCGCTGTGGCCGCCATGCAGGCCGGTCACTTCAAGGCGGAGATGACGCCGTTCGAGATCATCGAGCGAAGCCCCAATCTGGCCGACGGCAGCATCATCGAGAAGCGCCGCACCGTCGAACTGGACGAGGGCGCCCGCCCCGACACCAGCCTCGAAGGCCTGGCCAAGCTCAAGCCCGTGTTCGCCGCGCCGAAGAACGTCACCGGCCAGGCCACCGGCATGGGCTCGGTGACCGCCGGCAACAGCTCGCAGACCTCCGACGGCTCGGGCGGCCTGCTCATCGTCAGCGAGGCTGCGCTCAAGCGCTACAACCTGACGCCGCTGGCGCGATTCGTGTCCTTCGCCATCAAGGGCGTGCCGCCGGAAATCATGGGCATCGGCCCCATCGAGGCCATTCCCGCCGCGCTGAAGATGGCCGGTCTGAAGGCTGGCGACATGGACTGGGTGGAACTGAACGAAGCCTTCGCCGCGCAGTCCCTGGCCGTGCTGAACGACCTCGACAGCAAGGGCTTCGAGCTGGACCGCGCCAAGGTCAACCCGAACGGTGGCGCCATCGCCCTGGGCCACCCGCTGGGCGCCACGGGGGCCATCCGCGCCGCCTCGGTCATCCACGGTCTGCGCCGCACCGGTGGCAAGTACGGCATGGTGACGATGTGCGTGGGCGCGGGCCAGGGTGCCGCCGGCATCTTCGAGCGGGTTTGAGTCATGCGCCTGGCGACTGCGCGACCCGATGGCCAGCCTGCGCTGCTCGCCGTACGGGCGTACGGCTGCGCTGCTCGGCAGGCTCTCGGGCCGCTCGCGACGCCATGCGCACGACTCAAACTGAGCGGTGAGAAGGCTTGCTGACATGGACCGGCGGCATTTCGTACTCACGGGCGCCGCCGCGTCCATCACCACACTGAGCGGCTGCGAGGGCCAGATGGCATCGTTCACCACGCTGAAGGAAGCACGCCAGCGCGTGCTCGACCTTCGCTTCGTCACGCCCGAGCATTCCAGCGCCTGGTCGCTGCCGCAGATGCTGCAACATCTGGCGCAGAGCATCGAGTACTCGATGGTCGGTTTCCCCGAGATGAAGAGCGCGGCCTTCCGCGCGGTCGTCGGCAAGCTGGCCTTCGCGGTGTTCAACGCGCGTGGCGAGATGAGCCACTCGCTGACCGAGCCCATCCCAGGCGCGCCGGCGCTTGACGCGCAGCAGACCCTGGCCACGGCGGTGCAGCGCCTGCTCGACGCGCTGGCGGCTTTCGAGGCCTGGGACGGGCCGCTCAAGCCCCATTTCGCCTACGGCGAGTTGGACAAGGCGCAGTACACCCGCGCCCACCTGATGCACCTGGCCAACCATTGGACGCTGCTGCGCTTCCCGCCGAAGAAGTCCTGACCTCGGCTGACGGCGTGTCCATCGTGGCGCGCCATTTCCGGCCGGCTGACCCTCCCTGGGCGGCGGTGCTCATCGCGCCGGCCATGGGCATGGTGGCGCGGCACTACGAGGCCTTCGCCGTCTGGCTGGCGGCGCAGGGGGCCGCGGTGCTGAGCTTCGACTACCGCGGCATGGGGGCTTCCCGGTTCGGGCGGCCGTTGCGCGGCTTTGCAGCCGATCTCGACCTCTGGCGCCTCGACCAGGATGCCGCTCTCAAGCTGCTCGCCGACCGTCATCCCGGCGTGCCATTGCTGCTGCTCGGCCATTCCCTGGGCGCGCAGCAGGCGGCGGCTCTGCCTTCGGCGGCGCGGCTCAGCGGCTTGCTGGGTGTGTCCATGGGCAGCGGCTATCTGGGGGATCTGCGGTCCGACTTCCGCACGCGCAGCCGCTTGTTCCTGTACGGCATCGGCCCGGTGGCCATGAGGCTCTTCGGCTACTTCCCTGGCGAGCGGCTGGGCATCGTGGGCGATGTGCCCCTGGGCGCCATGCGCCAGTGGCGGCGCTGGTGCCTCACGCCGGGCTACCTGCTGGACGCCGAACATCGCCGCCCCCTTTACCGTGCCGCGCGCTTCCCGGTCATCAGCCTGAAGATGAGCGACGACGAGATGCTCGCCGAGTCGGGCTTTCGCATGCTCTTCGAAGCGCACGGCAACCCGCGTCGCTTCGCGGAACTGCCCCCCGCCCCGGGCGAGCGCGTCGGTCACACTGGCATCTTTCGCAGCCGCCATCGCGATACGCAGTGGCCACACCTGCTGGCCGCACTCAAGGAATTGACATGAGCATCAAGACTGCCACGCTCAACGGCGTGGCCACCATCGAAATCGCCCGACCGGAGAAGAAGAACGCCCTCACCGCCGCGATGTACCAGGCCATGGCCGATGCGCTGCACGCGGTGAACGCCGACAAGGCGGTGCGCGCCGTGCTCATCACCGGCCAGCCCGGCGTGTTCACCTCGGGCAACGACCTCGAGGACTTCATGGCCCGCCCGCCGCGTGACGCGGATGCACCGGTCTTCCAGTTCATGCAGGCCCTGCTGGCCTGCGAGAAGCCGGTGGTGGCCGCAGTGACCGGCGCGGCCATCGGCATCGGCACCACCATGCTCGCGCACTGCGACCTTGTCTACGTGGCCGACGACGCCCGCCTGGCCATGCCCTTCGTCGCGCTGGGCCTGGTGCCCGAATTCGGCTCCAGCCTCGTCATGCCGCGCCTCATGGGCCATGCCAAGGCCGCCGCCAAGCTCCTGCTGGGCGACCCGATGAGCGCCGAGGAGGCGGTCGAAGTGGGCCTGGCCAACGCGGTGCTGCCTTCCAGCGAGGTGCTGAACCACGCCCGCCGCATGGCCGAGCGCTTCAACGGCCTGGCACCGAGCAGCGTGCGCGCCACCAAGCGGCTGATGAACGAACCCAAGCGCGCTGAGTTGCTGCGTGTCATCGCCCAGGAGTCCGAACTCTTCAGCGAACGGCTGCGCAGCCCCGAGGCCATCGAGGCCTTTCAGGCCTTCTTCCAGAAGCGCGCGCCGGATTTCTCCAAGTTCGACTGATGCCCAAACTTCGTGTCCTCCTGGCCGGCGGGACCGGCTTGGTCGGCCGCGCCCTGCTGCGGCGCCTGCTCGCCGACCCGCAGGTGGCCACCGTGCACGCGCTTGCACGCCGTGTGGTGCCCGACTGGCCGGCCATGAACAACAAGCTGCGCCCGCTGCAGGTCGACTTCGCCGCGCTGCCGCCGCTTCCTGTCTGCGATGAGGCCTACCTGGCGCTGGGCACCACGCTGCGCCAGGCCGGCTCGCGCGAGGCCTTCCGTGCCATCGATTTCGACGCCGTGCTGGCCACGGCGCTCGCCGCACGAGAGGCGGGTGCGCGCCGCTTGATGGTGGTGTCCTCGGTCGGCGCCGACGCCCGCTCGCGCACTTTCTACACCCGCGTCAAGGGCGAGGCCGAGGACGCGCTGCGCGCCTTGGGCTTCGAGCACCTGGTGATCGCGCGCCCGTCCCTGCTGCTCGGCGCTCGCGAAGCCTTGGGCCAGGCGTCGCGGCCCGCCGAAGCCTTGGCCCAGCGCTGTCTCTCACCCTTCGCACAATGGATGCCGGCCCGCCTGCGCCCGATCGCCGCCGACACCGTGGCGGCCGCCCTCATCGCCGCCGCGCGACGTGACGGCCAGGGCGTGGAGGTGCTCGAAGCCGCCGATCTGCACGCCGCCTGAAGCACTCCACCATGGCCGCCTCCCATCCTCCGCAACGCACGCATGCCCGCCTGGGCACGGCCCTGACCACTGCCAAGCTGGCGCTCTTTCCGGTGTTGCTTGCGCAAGGCTTGCACGTGCGGCGCAAGGCGATCGAACTGCCCGAGGCCGAAGGTGCGCGCATCGGCCAAGCCCTGCCCAAACTGCCCAAGCAGTCGGGCACCGACCAGCCGCTGCGCCTGCTGGTGGTGGGCGACTCCTCGGCCGCCGGCGTGGGCGTGGCGCATCAGCGCGAGGCGCTGGCCGAACCGCTCGCTCATGGCCTAGCCGAGGAACTGGGGCGGCCGGTTCACTGGCAGCTGGTGGCGCGCACCGGCCTGACCTCGCTCGAAGCCCTGGCCCTGCTGCGCGAGACCCCGGTGCTCGGCGCCGACCTCCTGGTCACCGCGCTGGGCGTGAACGACGTGGTGCGGCAGATCCCGCCCAGCCGCACCTGCCGCAATCTTGACGCGCTGCACGACTGGGCGCGCGAGCAGGCCGGCGTGCGCTACTGGCTGCACTGCGGCCTGCCACCCATGCACCGCTTCCCCTTGCTGCCGGTGCCGCTGCGCTGGGTGCTCGGCGGCCAAGCCGAATTGTTGAACCGCGAGTTGCAGGCGCATCTGGGCGACCAGCGCGACCGCGCGCTGCGCCGCCTGCCCCCGACGAAGCCCGAGAAGGTTGGCGGGGGCCTGATCGCCGAGGATGGCTTCCACCCCGGGCCCCAGGGCTACCGGCTGTGGGCGGAGTCGATCACCCCCTTCATCGCCCGCCGCTGGGCGCGCCTGGAAAGGAACGCCTGATGGTCATGCGGCAGCTCGTGCCCAAGGTGTTCTACGACACCCTCGAAGAGGGCTTCGACCTCTGGGTCGGCGGCCTCGGTTGCGAGATCGAGTACCAGGAGGCGGCGCTGGCCGTGGTGGCGCGCGAGGGCATTCGCGCCTATGTGGTGGCCAGCCCGGAGTACGCGGCCAAGGACCGGCCCGAGATCGCCATCGAGACCGACGACATCGAGGCCCTGCACGCCGAGATCAGCGCGCGCCGGCCCGACCTGCTGCACCCCAATCTGCCGCGCGTGACCCGCCGCCCCTGGGGCGCGCTGGAGTTCGCGCTGCTCGACCGCACGACGGTGTGCATCGTCTTCCGGCAGTGGCCGGACGAAGATTGACGCTACGCCGCTGACGGATGCTGGGGCGTTCCAATGCCCCCATGCGCGATCCGACCCTGCCCTGGAAAGGCCTGCTGCTGGCGGCGGTGGGGGCCATCGGCTTTTCGGGCAAGGCCATCATCGTGAAGCTGGCCTACCGCCATGGGGTCGACGCGGTCACGCTGCTGATGTGGCGCATGCTGCTCTCGCTGCCGCTGTTCTTCTTGCTCGCGCTGTGGGCCGGGCGCGGCCAGGCACCGCTCACGCGGGCCGACTGGCTGGACGTGCTGGTGCTCGGCTTCACCGGCTACTACCTGGCCAGCTATCTGGACTTCGCCGGCCTGCAATACGTGAGCGCCAGCCTGGAGCGGCTCATCCTCTACCTGAACCCCACCCTGGTGCTGCTCTTCAGCTGGCTGAGCCGCCAGCATCGTGTGCAACCACGGCAACTGGTGGCCTTGGCGCTGAGCTATGCCGGCGTCGTGCTGGTGTTCGCGCAGGAGTTGCACCTGGACGGCAGTCAGGCACAGAGCCAGACGCTGTGGGGCGGCCTGCTGGTGCTCGGCAGCGCGCTCAGCTACGCCTACTACCTGGCGCGCAGCAGCAGCGTGGTGCAGCGCCTGGGCACCCTGCGCCTGACCGGCCTGGCCACCACGGTGGCCTGCCTGCTCTGCATCGGGCAATTCCTGCTGCTGCGTGAATCGGCCACGGCGCTTGTGCCCGAACCGGTGCTCTGGCTCTCACTGCTCAATGCCGTGGCCTGCACCTTCGTGCCGGTGCTTTGCGTGATGGCGGGGGTGCGCCGCCTGGGGGCACCGCTGGCTGCGCAGGTCGGCATGCTGGGTCCGATGAGCACCTTGCTGCTGGCGGCGATCTTCCTGGCCGAGCCGCTCACCCCGGTGGTGCTCGCCGGCACCTTGTTGGTGCTGGCCGGAGTCGCCTTGCTGGCGCGGCGTGCACAAGCGCCCTGAAAGGGTGCCTTACTCGTCCGCTGCGTCCAGTCCGAGTTCCTGAATCTTGCGCGTGATGGTGTTGCGGCCGATGCCGAGCAGCTTGGCGGCTTCGATGCGGCGGCCGCGGGTTTGGGCCAGGGCCGCCTCGATGAGGCTGGCCTCGAAGCGGCGGCTGAGCAGTTCCCAGACCTGGCCGGCCTCTGAGCCGAAGCGCTGCGCGGCGTCGGTGGCCACCAGGGTGGCCCAGTCGAGCGTGGAGGAGGGCAGGGTGCTGCCGGGAGTTGATGAGGCCGAAGCCTGAGGCGCTGCGGCGGAGGCAGCAACTGCCGTTGCGGACAACGACGGGCTCCCTTCCGAGTTCTGGCCGCCCGCCTGCACCTCGGGCGGCAGGTCCTTGGCTTCGACCACCTGCGTGGGCGCCATCACGGTCAGCCAGTGGCAGAGGTTCTGCAACTGGCGCACGTTGCCGGGGAAGTCGAAGGCCTGCAAGCGTTCCAGCGCCGCTTCCGACAGGCGCTTGGGCTCCATGCCCAGTTCCTGCGCGCTTTGCGCCAGGAAGTTGCGTGCCAGCAGCAGGATGTCCTCGCGCCGCTCGCGCAGCGGCGGGATGCGCAGGCGGATCACGTTCAGGCGGTGGAAGAGGTCCTCGCGGAAGGCGCCGTCGCGCACGCGGGCTTCCAGCGCCTGGTGCGTGGCGGCGATGACGCGCACTTGGGCTTTGATCGGGCTGTGCCCGCCGACGCGGTAGTAGTGCCCGTCCGAGAGCACGCGCAGCAGGCGCGTCTGCAGCTCCAACGGCATGTCGCCGATTTCATCGAGGAACAGCGTGCCGCCCTCGGCCTGCTCGAAGCGGCCGCGGCGCTGCGCCTGCGCGCCGGTGAAGGCGCCGCGCTCGTGGCCGAAGAGCTCGGACTCCAGCAGGTCCTTGGGGATGGCGGCGGTGTTGATGGCCACGAAAGGCCCGTTGGCGCGCGGCGAGTGTTTGTGCAGCGCACGGGCCACCAACTCCTTGCCGGCGCCGCTCTCGCCGGTGATCAGGACGGTGACCTGGCTCTGGCTGAGCCGGCCGATGGCGCGGAACAGCTCCTGCATGGCCGGCGCCTGGCCGAGCATCTCGGGCGTCTGGGCCTGCGCGGTGAGCAGGGCCTCCTCGCTCTCGCTCTGCTCCATGGCGCGGCGAATCAGCTCCACCGCGCGCTGCAGGTCGAAAGGCTTGGCCAGGTAGTCGAAGGCGCCGCCCTGGAAGGCCTGCACGGCGCTGTCCAGGTCGCTGAACGCGGTCATCACGATGACCGGCAGGCGCGGGTGTGCGGTCTTCAGCTCAGCCAGCAGGTCCAAGCCACTGCCGCCGGGCATGCGGATGTCGGACACCAGCACCTGGGGCGGGCCATCGGTGGCCAGGGCGCTGAGCGCCTCTCGCGGGCTCGCGAAGCTGCGCACCGCGAGGCCTTCGCGCGCGAGGGCCTTTTCGAGCACGAAGCGGATCGCGTGGTCGTCGTCTACTACCCAGATCATGGAGGCGCTGATGTGCTTAAGGCAGGGGAATCGTGAGAACGAAATCGGTGTGCCCCGGTTCGCTGGTGCAAGCAATCGCACCCTGATGGGCTTGCGCGATCGTCTGCGCCAGGTGCAGACCGAGCCCCGTGCCGCCTGCACGCCCGCTGACCAGCGGGAAGAACAGGCGGTCACGGATCTCGGCAGGCACACCGGGGCCGTTGTCTTCTACGTGCAATTCCAATGCCAGGCGCCAGCGCTGCTTGCCGATGGTGACCTGGCGCGCCACGCGCGTGCGCAGCACGATCTCCGCGCCTCCCTGTTCGATCTGCGGCGCCAGCGCCTGCGCGGCGTTCTGTGCGAGGTTCAGCACGGCCTGGATGAGTTGCTCGCGGTCGCCACGGAAGTCGGGCAGGGAAATGTCGTAGTCGCGCCGCACGCGCAGGCCGCCGGCATGGCCGGGGTGCTGGTTCTGGTGCTCGATGAGCAGCAACGAGCGCACACGCTCGCAGACCTCGTGGATGTTGACGTCGCTCACCTGCGGCGCGTGGCGGTGCGGGGCGAGCAGGCGATCCACCAGGGACTGCAGGCGATCGGCCTCGCCGACGATGACCTCGGTGTACTCCAGCAGGTTGGACTGGGGCCCGAGCTCCAGGGCCAGCAGTTGCGCAGCGCCGCGCAGACCGCCCAGCGGGTTCTTGATCTCGTGGGCGAGGTTGCGGATGAGGTCCTTGCTGGAGCGCAGCTGGTCGGCACTGCGCTCCTCGCGCTCCTGGCGCGCCTGTGCGGTGGCTTCGATCATCTCGACGAGCAGCTCGTACTCACCCTCGCCCAGCGACACCGAGACCCAGACCTCCAGCGCCTCTTCGTGCGGCGGGCGCAAGAGGCGGGCTTCGAAGCGGCTCACATCGACCTTGCGCCGGTGCACCGAGGCCAGGGCTTCGGCCAGTGGGGCTGGGTCGGCAAACCAGTCGAAGGCCATGTGCTGCTTGGCCGTGCGCCGTGACAGACGCATCTGCGTCTCGAAGGCGGCGTTGGCGTGCAGCACGGCGCCATCGGGCTGCACGACCAGGATCAGGGTGGTGAGCTGGTCGAAGGCGGCAAAGCGCTCGCTCAAAGTTTGGACAGCTCGCGTTTGAGGGCCGCCACGTCGGCTTCCTGGCGCCCGATGGCAGCCTTCAGCTCAGCCACGCGCTCCTGGTACTTGGCGTAGTTGCGTTCGTCACCGCGTCGCTCGGGGTTGCCACCCTGGTACTCGCGCTGCAACTCGGCGAGCCGGGCTTCGGCCTGCCGCAGCTCGGTCTCCAGGACCTGGCGCCGCTCGTTGTCGCGCTGCTTTTGCAACTGTGGCTCCACCCGGTTGCCGGAGGCTGGAGTCGCAGGCTGCGCCTGAGGTGCGCCCATGGCCGCCGGGGCCGCGCGCCGCGGCGCCTGCAGCACCGACACCGGCGCCCCTTCGATGCTCTTGCAACCCTTGGCCTCGGCCTCCTTGGCGCTGAGTGCGTCGGTGTAGAGCACCGGGGGACCGGGGCAGCGGTACACGACGCCCTGGGCCTGGGCCAGCATCGGGGAGAGCAGCAACAGCAGGGTGATGGGCTTCATGGCGGCCATTGTCAGCAAAGTCGTCGGCAAAGAAGAAAGGGCAGCTTGCGCTGCCCTGTATCTTTGCGTGCCCGAGGGAGTGAGGGCCGTTCCCGAACTCCCGAGACCCCCTCGGGGGGCGACCCGCCGCCATCGCGCGGCGGGTGGAGGCCCTTACAGCGAGTAGTACATGTCGAACTCGACCGGGTGCGGCGCCATGCGGAAGCGCGTCACTTCCTGCATCTTCAGGTCGATGTAGGCGTCGAGGTAGGCGTCGGTGAACACGCCGCCCTTGGTCAGGAACGAGCGGTCCTTGTCCAGGTACTCCAGGGCCTGGTCGAGGCTGTGGCAGACGGTCGGGATCTTCGCGTCCTCCTCGGGCGGCAGGTGGTACAGGTCCTTGGTGGCAGCCTCGCCCGGGTGGATCTTGTTCTCCACACCGTCCAGGCCGGCCATCAGCATGGCAGCGAAGCCCAGGTACGGGTTGCACAGAGGATCCGGGAAGCGCGCCTCGATGCGGCGGCCCTTCGGGTTGGCCACGTACGGAATACGGATCGAGGCCGAGCGGTTGCGTGCCGAGTAGGCCAGCTTGACCGGGGCTTCGAAGCCCGGCACCAGGCGCTTGTAGCTGTTGGTGCCGGGGTTGGTGATGGCGTTCAGCGCGCGGGCGTGCTTGATGATGCCGCCGATGTAGTACAGCGCGAAGTCCGACAGGCCGCCGTAGCCGTCGCCGGCGAACAGGTTCTTGCCGTCCTTCCACACCGACTGGTGCACATGCATGCCCGAGCCGTTGTCGCCGGCCATGGGCTTGGGCATGAAGGTGGCGGTCTTGCCGTAGGCGTGGGCCACGTTGTGGATCACGTACTTCTGCAGCTGCAGCCAGTCGGCGCGCTGCACCAGGGTGCTGAAGCGGGTGCCGATCTCGTTCTGGCCGGCGCCAGCCACTTCGTGGTGGTGCACTTCGACGGGGATGCCCAGGTTCTCGAGGATCAGGCACATCTCGCTGCGCATGTCCTGGAAGCTGTCGACCGGGGGCACGGGGAAGTAGCCGCCCTTGACGGTCGGGCGGTGGCCCATGTTGCCGCCTTCGATCTTCTCGCCGGTCATCCACGAGGCTTCTTCGGAATCGATCTTCACGAAGCAGCCGGACATGTCGGTGGCCCAGCGCACGCCGTCGAAGATGAAGAACTCAGGCTCTGGGCCGAAGAAGGCGGTGTCGCCCAGGCCGCTGGACTTCAGGTAGGCCTCGGCGCGCTTGGCCAGCGAGCGCGGGTCGCGCTCGTAGGCCTTGCCGTCGCCCGGCTCGATCACGTCACAGGTCAGGAACAGTGTCGACTCTTCGTAGAAGGGGTCGATGTTGGCGGTGTTCGGATCGGGCATCAGCAGCATGTCGCTGGCCTCGATGCCCTTCCAGCCGGCGATCGACGAGCCGTCGAAGGCATGGCCGCTCACGAACTTGTCTTCGTCGAAGTGCGACACGGGCACGCTGACGTGCTGCTCCTTGCCACGGGTATCGGTGAAACGGAAGTCAACGAACTTGACCTCGTTCTCTTTCACCATCTTCATCACGTCGGCGACGGTCTTGGCCATCGAAAGCTCCAGTCAGAAACGGGGGGTGGGGAAGGTGCGCGCAACCGCGCGTCGATGAAAAGCTTGCAGCAAATGTGCCAGCAGCAGTCGCCCATGATAGGGGCGGGGATCCTGCATCAGCGCACCATTTCGGCGCATACGTTGGCCCCATATTGGTGCAGCCAGAGCAGCAAATCGCGGTACGCGCCCTGTCGTTGGGCGTCGTCGCGGCCGGCCTTCACCCCCAACTCGATGCATCGACCCCATTGCGGGTGATCCACGGACGGAAGGCTGAAGACCTTGATGCCGGGGTGCTCGGCCTCGATGCGTTCCATCACGGGCGTGAGGCGGGCCTCGAAATCGTTGGTGACGATGCAGGAGCGCTCCAGCACCGTGGCTTCGCGCTCGAACAGCCCGTACTCCTGCTCCAGCACCCAGGCCATCATCGGATGGGCCATCACCGGGAACCCTGGCACGAAGTGCAAGCGCCCGTGCGAAAAACCGGCGATGCGGTTGAACGGGTTGGGGATGAGGCGGCTGCCGGCGGGGAACACGCCCATCTCCAGGCGGCGCTGCATGTCCGGTTGGTCTTCCCTCGGCGCCACTTCGCCGCGCTCAGCGGCCATCTGCAGGGCGCGCTCGCGGATCAGCTGCTGCGCCTCGGGGTGGGGCTGCAGGGGCAAGCCCAGCGCCAGGGCGGCGGCCTGCCGGGTGTGGTCGTCGGGCGTGGCACCGATGCCCCCGCAGCAGAACACGGCGTCGCCGCTGGCCAGCGCATCGCGCAGCGCGGCCGCCTGCACCGCGAGATCGTCGCGAACGTAACGGGCCCAGGCCAGTTCAGCGCCGCGCGCTGCCAGCAACTCGATCAGCTTGGGCACATGGGCGTCCTGCCGCTTGCCGGACAGCAGTTCGTCACCGAAGACGATGAGGCCGAAGGCGGGTGTCACTTGGGCAGCACCATCGGCTTGAGCTTGCCGCAGTCGGCGCCCAGCCAGCGGGCGCTGCTGTCCATGGTCATGACTTGCGTCTTGCCCTGCCGCTGGGTGCTCACGCGAACCTGGCTGGTGTAGGCGCGCTCACCCTGGAAGCGCGTCACGCCTTCCATCTCACCCGGCGGCTGTGTGCATCGCCCCTTCCAGCGCCACTCGCTGCCGCTGCGCTGCGTCACCTCCATCTGGCAGCCTTCGCGGGGCTGCTGCCAGCGCTCCTGCTTCAGCATCTCGGCACTGATGCACATGCGTACCTTGCCGCTGCCAAGATCGACGCCCTGCGCGTTCATCTGCTGCTCCATCTGCTTGCGCATCTCGGGCGGCAGCTTGGCCAACTGGGCCGACATGTCGGCCATGCCCGGCATCGGCTTGCCGTCGATCAAGGTGGGGCCGGGCACGTTCTCCCAAAGCCCAGGCGCGATGGGCGGCGTTTGGGCGATTGCACAGGGCAGGGCAAGGACAACGCTGAGTCGCAAAAAGGTCTTCATGGGCGGAGACTCCGATGCGGAAATGACGAAGCGCCCCGCAGGGCGCTTCGGACGGGGAGCAACGATCTTCGCTCAGTCCCCACTCAGTCAG
Organism: Burkholderiales bacterium; assembly: GCA_017302655.1. Lineage (GTDB taxonomy): Bacteria > Pseudomonadota > Gammaproteobacteria > Burkholderiales > Burkholderiaceae_C > Inhella. The sequence continues at coordinate 30,589 of JAFLDE010000009.1, read as the reverse complement.
GCTGAGCGCAGGCGGCGCCAAGCCAGTAGGCCCAGACCCGCGCCCAGCAGCAGGGCTGTCTGGGGCTCGGGGATCGGCTGCAGACTCATGATGCCGGCTTCCAGGTAGCTGTACGGCGGAGGACCATTGGGGTCGCTGATCAAACGCACCAAGCTGCTGCCAGAACCAGCCAAGCCGGCGAACATGCCGGTGCCGGACGTGATGGTGTACTCCAATTCGAACCCGGCACCTGCCGCGATCGGCGTGCCTTCCGTGTACAGCGTGCCGCTGACGCCATCAGCCCCTTGCGTCAGGCTGAAGGTACCGGTGCCGACGTTGCTGACCACGTTGAAGCTGAAGTTGGAAAGCAAGGTCCAGGTGCCAGCGAAGCCTTGAAAGGTGTAGTCCGTGCCGTTGGCTTGGAGGGGCCAGTTGCCGCCCCCATCGATCGGCCCTTGAGGCGTCACCGTGCCCGAACCCACCACCACGAAGGTCTGGGCGAATGCAGAGGGCAGCAGGAAGGCGGCAAGCCAGACGAGCTTGGAAATCCAACGGCGCACGGCGTACTCCTGAAAAAACCTTGCGCCCGACTCTAGCGGGAGATGTGGGCCGACGCCCCCCCCTGGTTGGAGTGAAGGGTGGTGCTGCACGCCCGCATTTGGTGCAAAGCGGCCAGGAGGTAATGCGTGAACCAGAGCGCGGTGAAGGCGAACACCAGCATGTACAGAAACACCGCCAGCGGTAGCAGCAAGGGGGCCAGGATCAGGCTCATGGCGCCAAAGGCAAAAACGAGCGCAGGCGCTGCGCCCAGGTAGCCGCCCAGCACGCCAATCAGGACCAAGGGCAGACGATGCTGCCGACGCAGCGCTTCGCGCTCTGAGCCGCTGGCGTGTTCGGCCAGCACGTCATAACTGAACACGCGGTAGCTGGCCCAGCCCCAGATGAGCGGCGGCAGCACCAGCACGACGCCGGGCATGAACCACAGCGGCAGGCTGAGCAGGGTCAGCAGCAGGGCGAGCAGGGATGCCCCCAGCGACCCGGCGAGCCCCGCCCAGAAGTTGCCACCGGCCTTGCGCTCCAGGCCGGGAAAGCGCCGCTGCGCCACGAGCTTGCCCATGGCCGGGGTCATCAGCGTGGCCACCAGCACCAGCGACACGGCCATCACCACGGGCAGCACCAGGGCCATCAGCAGGCCATTGGCCAGCACGCTGCGCCAGCTCTCGGCTTGGTGGGCATCGAGCCAGCGCAGTAGCGCGTCCACCAAGCGCCAGTCGTCGATGAACGCCCGCACTGCACTCACCATCGGCTCCCAAGCGAACCACATGACGGTGAAGCTGCCCAACGCGGCCAGCAGCAGCGGTGCGAGCGACCAGCCGATGACGCGCGGGTGCAGGCAGTAGCCCGCTGCGCGCCAGCCGGCGTCGAGCAGCGGGGTGAGCGAGCGCGGTGGGCCGGGCTCTGAAATGGGAACCGGTGCGGTCACTGCCGAGGTCGACACCTGCAAAGGGCAGGGTCGACCTTACTCGTCGTCGCCACCCAGGATGCCACCCAGAATGCCGCCTGCAGCCAAGCCACCGAAGCCTGCCTGCTCGGTCCGGCCGCCACCGGTCTGAGGCGCTGCCGCGAAGATGCGCGAAGCCAGACGGCTGAAGGGCAGGCTCTGCAGCCAAATATCGCCCGGGCCGGTCAGCTTGGCCAGAAACAGGCCTTCGCCGCCGAACAGCGCCGTCTTGATCTTGCCGACGTACTGGATTTCAAAATTGACGTTCGGCGAATGCGCCACCAGGCAGCCGGTGTCGACCAACACCGTCTGTCCCGGCTGCAGACTCCGCTTGACCACCGTGCCACCGCTGTGCACGAAGGCCAGGCCGTCGCCTTCGAGCTTCTGCATGATGAAGCCCTCGCCACCGAAGAAACCCACGCCGAGCTTCTGCTGGAAGTGAATGCCGATGGACACCCCGCGCGCTGCGCACAGGAAGCTGTCGCGCTGGCAGATGACCATGCCGCCCATCTGCTTCAGGTCCATGGCAATGATCTTGCCGGGGTAGGGCGCCGCAAAGCCGACGCGCTGCTTGCCCGAACCCTTGTTCGTGTAGACCGTGGTGAACAGAGATTCGCCGGTGATCAAGCGCTTGCCGGCGCCCAGCAGCTTGCCGAAGAACCCGCCTCCGCCGCCTTGGCTGCCATCGCCGAACACTGCGTCCATGTCGATGGCGGCGTCCATGAAGAACAGGCTGCCGGCTTCGCCGATGGCGGCCTCGCCCGGATCGAGTTCGATCTCCACGAACTGCATCTCCGCGCCCTTGATCTCATAGTCCACGACATCCATCGCCATCGCTCGCTCCAACTCCGGTTTGCAAAGGGCGGCGATGGTAGCGGTTCGATGCCTTCAGGCGTGCTGCAGGGCTTCGTGAGCGCCCGAGGGCGCCGACCTGCCCATGCCCATAATCGCGCTCCCCTGGCGAGAGGAATGTCATGCGAGTTCTGGCCCTGCTGTGGCTGGCAAGTGGCTCGGCAGCCCTGGCTGCCGGCGGCCTGCATGAACATCGCGTGGAAAAGGGCGACACCCTCATCGGCCTGCGCGATCGCCTGCTGGATCCGAGTGTTCGATGGCAGCAGCTGCAGCGGCTGAACCGCGTTCCCGATCCCCTGCGCTTGCGCCCGGGTTCGGTGCTACGGTTTCCCGAGCACTGGCTTTGGGAGCAACCGATCGTGGCCGAGTTGCTGCAAATGACGGGCCATGTCTGGCTGGATCGCGGTGGCGAACGCCTGTCCGTGCAGGCTGGCATTCACTTGCGTGATGGCGACCGCCTCGTCAGCGACGCGCAGTCCTCCGCCCTGCTTCGCTTCGCTGACGGCACGCGCAGCTTGCTTCGGCCAGGGTCACGGCTGGATGTCCTTCAATTGCGCCAGCAGAAGCAGGGCGGGCGCAGCCAGCTCCAGCTGCAGCAGGGCGCGATTGATTCAGAGTCGCCTGCGCCGAACCAGGCTGGCACTCGAGCATCAGCCCAGCCAGCCGCCCAACCACTCGCACGGCCTCGCTTTGAGCTGCGCACCCCCATCGCCAATCTGGGCGTTCGTGGTACGCGGTGGCGCGCAAGCTTCCAGGGGCAGGCGCTGGCGGTGGAGGTCTTGAAGGGCGAGGTGCAGTCCACGGTACACGGAGCCAAGGCGGTGGCCGTACGAGGCGGACAGGGCTGGACCGCCGAGGCGGGCCTTGTGCCTTTGCTGCCGCCGCCCGCTCTGCAAGCTCTGCAGGCGCGGGTGTTCGAGCGCGTGCCAGTGGCCATTGCGTGGCCGAACCAGGCGGGCGCGCAAGCGTGGCGCGTGCAGTGGCTTGACAGTGCGGGTGAGCAGCTGCTGCTGGACGCCGAATCCGTTTCGCCCGACTTTGCTGGTGCCGCAGAGCTGCCTGACGGCGACTACCGCCTGCGCGTGCGCGCAAGGTCGGCACAGGGTCTGGAGGGGCTGGACGCCGAGGTGCCCGTGCGCTTGGCTGCGCGACCCGAGCCCCCCTTGCTGGAGCAGCCTGCGGCCGCCGCCCGAAGCTACGACCAGACGCAACGCTTGGCTTGGACGCGGCCAGTGGATGCCACCGCATTCAGGCTTCAGATCGCCGACAACGCCGACTTCGTGCATCCGAGTGTCGATGTCACCGCCAGCGAGGGGTCGCGCACGCTTGCCTTGCCGGTCGGCACGCACCACTGGCGGGTCGCAACGATCAACGCCCAAGGCAAGCAGGGTCCCTGGAGCGATGCCCAGCACTTCATGCGCCTGGCCCTGCCGCCAACGCCGCCACCCGCCCAGCAGCAACGCGACGGCGCTGGCCTCACTCTTCGCTGGACGGCCACCCCCGGGTTGCGCTGGCAAGTGCAGGCGGCGGACGCACAGAGCAACTTCGAGGCGCCCTGGCTGGACCGCGTGGTGGAGCGCCCCGAAGTGACGCTGAACGCCCAGCCGAATGGCGAGCAGCAGCTGCGCGTGCGCGCCCTTCATGCCGACGGCCAGCCAGGTCCCTGGGGCACCGTGCAGCGCCTGGAGCCCCTGCCTTCGCGGCCCTGGTGGCTGCTGTTGCCTTTCCTGCTGTTCGCCCTCTGATGCTGCGGCGTACCTTGGCCATTCAGGCCCTGCTGGCGGCCCTGCTGGGGCTGGCTCTGCTGTTGGCCCCATGGGCACCCTTGCAGCGCTTCTGGCTGGACGCGCAACTTCGCTGGGCGGCACCGACCCAGCCGCCGTCTGAGGTCCTGGTGTTTGACATCGACGACGCCTCTCTGGCTGCATTGCGGGACGACATCGGCCCCTGGCCCTTCGGACGTGATGTGTACGCACTGGTGCTGGAAGTACTGCGCGACGCCGGTGCCCGCGCCGTGGTGCTCGACCTCATGCTGGCCGACCCACGGCCTGGCGATGAGGCCTTGGCTCGTGCCATGCAGCGCCCTGGAGCCCCCATGCTCCTGGCCGCGGCTGGGGTGCCGCCGGTGCGCCCGCCCCGCCTTGCCGGGCCGGTGCCGGACGACCATCAAGTTTGGGCGCAGATGAGCCTGCCCAGTCCGAGCCTGACGGGTGAGCGAGCGCTGCAGGTGGGTGTCATCACGACACCGCTGGACGAAGACGGCGTGCTGCGACATTGGGCGCTGTGGCACGCAGCGCCCGAGGGTCGCTGGCCGCTCTTGCCGCTGGCCGTGCTGCAGGCGCTGGGCGAACCCTCCTTGCTGGTCGCCGACGCCAACGGTCGCGTCACGCCAATCCTGGGCCAGGAGCCGCTGGTCTTTCCTTTTCATCGCCTGGTGCGCTCGGCTCGCGATGGCGCGGTGCAGGACAGCGCGCTTCGGGCTGCCCGCGGCGCGGTCGTCTTCATCGGGGCCGGTAGCCTGCTCGGCGACCGCGTGATGACCGCCATGGGGCAGCGCCATGGCACGGTGCTCCTGGCGCAGGCCTACGCCGCCATGCGCGACGGGCAGGGCCTGCGCGCGCTGGCACCTATCCAGCAACTCGGTCTTCTGATGCTCGCCTTGGTGCCGGCACTCCATGCCTTGCTGCGCGGACGCTATGACCTGCGCCTCTGCGTGCGCTCCTCGGCCTGGGTTGTGCTGCTGCTGGTGCTGGCCATGCTGGCGGCGCATGGTCTGAAGCGCTGGGTGGACCCTTCGCCGGCCCTGGCCGTCTTGCTGGCGGTCGCTTGGATGCATGGCCTGTGGCAGGGCCGCATGTCACGGCGCGAAGCGGAGCGCCTGCGCGCCCAGCAAGGGCTGGCCGAGCAGACCGCCGAAGCCAAGGCGCGCTTTCTGAGCAACGTCAGCCAAGAACTGCGCACTCCGCTCTCGACGGTCATGGGCGCCGCCGAGCTGCTCGAACTGGGCGAATTGAGCGAAGCGCAGCGGCGGCAGTTGCGCCTGCTACTTGGCGCCAGCCGCAGTCTGCAGCGCCTCATTGACGAGTTGCTGGACTACAGCCACCTCGATCTGCAGCGCCTTCGCCTTCAGCCAGGCGCAGTGCATCTGCCTTCCCTGCTTCAGGAGCTGATGCAACAGCAGCAGCGTCAGGCGGGCGACGCCGACGTACGCTGTGAACTGATCAGCGCAGACCTTCCCGAGTGGGTGCATGTGGATGCTGCGCGCCTCACGCAGGTGCTGGGCAACCTGCTGCGCAACGCCATCCAATTTTCGCCACATGGCCGCGTCACCCTGGAGCTGCGGCAGCAGGCCGATGGTCGCTTCGAGTTCGCGGTCAGCGACACCGGTATCGGCATTGCCGGCAGTCAGCTGCAGCGCATCTTCGAACCCTTCTCGCAGGGGCAGGGTGGGGAGCAACAACTGGGGGGCACGGGGCTCGGTCTGGCGGTGTCGCGAGAATTGGTGCGATTGATGGGAGGGGACATCGAGGTGCAGTCCGTCCCCGGCGCAGGCAGCCGCTTCGCCTTCACGATCGACCTGCCTGGCACCGAGGCGCCCGCGCCCACCGAGCCGTCCGGCGGTGCCATGCGTGCATTGACCCCAGGACTGACCTTGCTGCTTGCCGAGGCGGATGAACTGCATGCCGCACTGCACATCGCTCAGCTTGAACCGCAGGGCTTGCGTTTGGAGAGAGCAGCGAACGGGCATCTGGCGCTGGCGCTGGCTCAGCGGCTGCCCTTCGACCTGGTGCTCTTGGATTTGCAATTGCCGGGGCTGGATGGCCATCGCGTCGCACGCGGCATCCGCGAGCATGAAGCCCAACATGGCCTGCCGCGCGTGCCCATCCTGGCCCTGTCGGCTCACAGCGGCATGCAGGCCGTGCAGGCGAGCCTGGAGGCAGGTTGCGACGAACACCTTTGCAAACCGCTCAGCTTCAGCCTGCTTTTGCAAGCCCTGCAGCGATGGGCACCAGCGCAATCGCGCGCTTCGCAAGCTACGGCCCTAACGCTGGAGGACCTGCATGCACTGGCACCGGCCACGCAGCGGCACGCCCATGCCGCCGTGTTTCTGGGTCGCTGGGGAGATGCCTGGGCTGGTGTTCGAACCGACGCCGCCCGCAGCCGTGCATTGCTTGCCGATTTGCTGGAGTGCGCCCGCGGCATTGGCGACGAACCGCTTCAGCAAGCAGCGCAGCGCCTGGATGAGTTGCTTGCGCTGCCGGTGCTCCCGCTGCGCGAACAGGTGCGCAGCGAAGAGGCCGTGCAGCAGGCGGTCGCAGCGGCACTCCTGGCCCTGCGCTGAAGCCACGTGGGGCAGCACGGTTCTTGCGGCGTCCGCGCGTGCGCCATCCAGAAGGCGAAACGCGTTGCGGCACCCTCAGGACGGCTCTCGGTCTGATCTCGCCCTAGCCACGGCCCGCAAGGCGGGCCGTGTCGTTCAGAAGGCGTCGCAGCGTCCTCAGGACGCCGCTCGGTCCTTCTTTGCCCCAGCCACCCGCCGCGAGACGGCGGGTGTCCTTCGTAGCGCGTCGGACAGCCCTCAGGGCTGTCCTTGGTCGCTACTCAGCCCATATGAAGGCCGCCGTTGCAGGAGAAGTCGGCGCCAGTGGTGAAGCCGCTGTCGTCGCCGGCCAGCCAGGCGACGATGGAGCCGATTTCTTCAGGCGTTCCCAGACGTTTGACGGGGATGGTGGCGACGATCTTCTCCAGCACTTCGGGCTTGATGGCCCGAACCATGTCGGTGCCGATGTAGCCGGGGCTGACCGTGTTCACGGTCACGCCCTTGCTCGCCAGTTCCTGCGCCAGCGCCATGGTGAAGCCGTGCATGCCGGCCTTGGCGGCCGAGTAGTTGGTTTGGCCGGCCTGGCCCTTCTCGCCGTTCACCGAACTGATCTGAACGATGCGACCCCAGCCTTTTTCGACCATGCCCGGCACCACCTGCTTGGTGACGTTGAACATGGAGTTCAGGTTGGTGTCGATGACCGCCTTCCAGTCTTCGGGTGTCATCTTCAGGAACATGCGGTCGCGCGTGATGCCGGCGTTGTTCACCAGCACGTCGATCGGGCCATGCTCCTGCACGGCCTTGGTGAAGGCCTCGACCGTGCTGTCCCAGTCGGCGACATTGCCCACGCTGGCGTAGAAGGTGTAGCCCAGGGCCTTCTGCTCATCAAGCCACTTCGCGTAGTCGCGGCTCGGGCCGCAACCGGCGATGACCTTGAAGCCCTTCTTGTGAAGCTGGTGGCAGATGGCGGTACCGATGCCGCCCATGCCGCCGGTGACGTAGGCCACTTTCTGAGTCATGCAAGTCTCCTGGTTACGGGTTGGGGTGTTTCAACGCTCGACGCACAGGGCAACGCCCATGCCGCCGCCGATGCACAGGCTGGCGATGCCCTTCTTGGCGTCCCGGCGCTGCATCTCGTGCAGCAGGGTGACAAGGATGCGCGCGCCGCTGGCGCCGATCGGGTGGCCCAGCGCGATGGCGCCACCGTTGACGTTGACTTTGCTCAGGTCCCAGCCCATCTGCGCGTGCACGGCGCAGGCCTGAGCGGCAAAGGCTTCGTTGATTTCGAGCAGGTCCAGGTCGGAGGCTTTCCAACCCGCGCGCTGCAGGGCCTTCTGGCTGGCCGGCACCGGGCCCATGCCCATCAGCGCCGGGTCGAGGCCCGCCGAGGCATAGGAGGCGATGCGCGCCAGCGGCGTGAGGCCGAGCTCGGTGGCCTTGGCCGCCGACATCAGCACCAGCGCAGCCGCGCCGTCGTTCAAGCCGGATGCGTTGCCGGCCGTCACGCTGCCTGTCTTGTCGAAGGCGGGCTTGAGACCAGCCAGCGCTTCGGCATTGGTCTTGCGGTTGATGTACTCGTCGGCATCGAACACCAGCGGGTCGCCTTTGCGCTGCGGGATGAGGACGGGGCAGATCTCATCTTTGAAGCGGCCTGCGTCCTGCGCGGCGGCCGCCTTCTGCTGGCTGGCCAGGGCGAGGGCGTCCTGCGCTGCGCGGTCTACACCATGGGCCCTGGCGACGTTCTCCGCGGTGATGCCCATGTGGTACTGGTTGTAGACGTCCCACAGGCCGTCGGTGATCATGCTGTCGACCATGTTCCAGGCGCCCATGCGCTGACCGTCCCGGCTGCCTAGCAGCACGTGGGGGCTGGCGCTCATGTTCTCCTGGCCGCCGGCCACGACGATGTCGGAATCGCCGTCGCGGATGGCCTGCGTCGCCAACATGACCGCCTTCAGGCCGGACCCACAGACCTTGTTGATGGTCATCGCCGGGACGCCGTGCGGCAGCCCGGCCTTGATGACCGACTGACGCGCCGGGTTCTGGCCGCTGCCGGCGGTGAGTACCTGGCCCATGATGACCTCGCTCACCTGCTCCGGCGCGAGCTTGGCGCGCTGCAAAGCGGCTTGGATGGCGGTGGCCCCCAGCTCCGGCGCACTCACCTTGGCGAGCGAGCCGCCGAATTTGCCGATGGCCGTTCGCGCGGCCGAAACGATGACGATGTCCATGCGGGAATCCTTCAAGCCTTCTGTTTGACGTAGGAACCGGGGGCGGGTTGTAGCGGCCGATGCTTGCGGCTGCCTTGCGACTTCGGGGCAGGGACCTTCTTGCCCGCATGCCCGGCCAACCAGGTGGACCACTCGCCCCACCAACTGCCGGGCCTTTCTGTGGCCTGCGCCAGCCAGGCCTTGGCGTCGGCTGGGTGTTGGTTGCTGCCCACCCAATGGCTGCGCTTGCCCTTGCTGGCGGGGTTGATGACGCCCGCGATGTGGCCGCTGGCGCCGAGCACGAAGCGTGTGGGGCCGCGCAGCAGTTGGGTGCTGGCGTAGGCGGCCTCCCAAGGCACGATGTGATCCTCGCGCGAGCCGTAGACGAACACCGGCGCGCGGATGGCCCCCAGATCGACCGGCTCGCCGCACACGGTCAGCTTGCCGGGCTGCTTGAGTTCGTTCTGAAGATAGGTGTGACGCAGGTACCAGCAGTACATCGGCCCCGCCATGTTGGTGCTGTCGCCGTTCCAGTACAGCAGGTCGAAGGCCGGTGGCGCCTCGCCCTTGAGGTAGTTGCCGACCACGTAGTTCCACACCAGGTCGTTCGGGCGCAGGAAGGAAAAGGTCTGCGCCAGCTCGCTGCCCTTGAGCAGGGCTGGGCGGGCCGGGTTGCCCAGCGTGGCCTCACGCAGTTGCACGCTGGCTTCGTCGACAAAGATGTCCAGCACACCGGTGTTGCTGAAGTCGAGCAGGGTGGTGAGCAGGGTCAGGCTGGCCACTGGGTGCTCGCCCCGTGCGGCCAGCACGGCCAGCGCGGTGGCCAGGATGGTGCCGCCCACGCAAAAGCCCAGCGCGTTGATCTTGTCGGCGCCCGTGATCTCCTGCACCACGCGGATGGCGGTGAGCGGCGCGCCTTCGATGACCTCGTCCCAGGTCCAGTGGGCGCAGCTGGCATCGGGGTTGCGCCAGGACAGCACGAAGGTGCGATGGCCCTGCTCGACCGCGTAGCGGATCAGCGAGTTCTCCGGCTGCAAGTCGAGGATGTAGTACTTGTTGATCGATGGCGGCACGAGCAGGAAGGGCAGGGCGTGCACGTCCTTGGTCAGCGGCGCGTACTCCAGCAATTGGAAGTAGTCGTTCTCGAACACCACCGAACCTGCGGTGGTGGCCACATTGCGCCCCACTTCGAAAGCGGCTTCATCGGTCTGGCTGATCGAGCCCTTGCGCAAGTCGGCCCAGAGGTGTTGCAGACCTTTGCCAAGGCTCGCACCCTGGGTGTCCGCAGCGAGTTGCTGGGCCTCGGGGTTCAGCGCCAGGAAGTTGCTCGGCGCCATCGCGTCCACCCACTGCTGCACCGCGAACTGGATGCGCGCCTTGGCCTTGGCATTGCCCTGCATGGCGTCGGCCATGGCGGTCAGGGTGCGGGCGTTCAGCAAGTAGAGCTGGGCCATGAAGGCGCTGCCCGGCGTCTGGCCCCAGGCCGGGGCGGCGAAGCGACGGTCCTTGGGTGCGGCGGGTGCCTGCTGCTGCAGCGCGCCGTTCCACAGGGTCTTGGCCTCATCCAGGTAGCGCTCCTGCAGGGCTTTCAGTGCATCGGGTGCCAGTTGCACGCCGGCGACCTGCTGAAGCGCGCGAAGGGCATCGTCGAAGTCCGGAAATGCGACGCCCGGCGAAGATGCGGGGCTCGGTGAAGCAGGCGGGGCACGGCGGCTGGACGATCGCGGCATGGTGCTGGGCCTGCAGGTGCTGGGCAGACCTCTCTAATTTTTGGACTTTCGCAATGTATCTCGTGGCCATTGGCTGGCTGTACGTGGCGCTGATGATGGCCGTGGTCGAGGCCACCAGCGCACAGGGCAGCGTGCTTGGGGCGCTGTTCACCTTCCTGGCCTACGGCGTGGGACCGGTGGCCTTGGCGATGTACCTGTTGGGCACGCCGGCGCGCAAGGCCAAGCTGCGCGCACAGCGAGCGGCCGAAGAGCAGGCCGCACACACCTCAGAGCAAGCGGATGAAGGCGGCCATGCGACCGCTGCGCGCACCATCGCGCCGGAAGCTGAAAAACCGTGAGGGCTCGCTGAACGTGCAGGCTTGGCAGCGTTCGATGCGGTCCACACTTGCTTGCTGCAGACGCTGCACGGCCAGGCCCTGCAAGTCGGCGTGCCAGCGCGGGCTGCCGTCGGGGCGCGGTGTGTAGCGCATCAGGGGCCCCTCGCCTCCGAATTGCTGCATCACGTCCTCGCCCACTTCGTAAGCCTGCGGGCCGATGCAGGGACCCAGCCAGGCGCGCAACTCGCAGCCCGGCGCCGCCGCGCGAAGCTGCGCCACGGTCTGCTCCAGCACGCCGCCTGCCAGGCCTCGCCAGCCGGCATGCGCGCCGGCCACCGCCTGCGCTTGGCCCTTGGGGTCCACGGCACTGAAGAGCACCGGCAGGCAGTCGGCCACCTGGATGCCCAGCGCCCGGTCGCGCCGCCTGAGCACGGCGGCGTCGGCGGCTTGGGCGGCATTTTGCTCAGCCGCAACGTCCAGGCGCAGGCACTGGGTGCCATGTACCTGGCGCAGCATCACCAGCGGCGCCTGCATGAGCGTGGCCACGGCCTCGCGATTGGCCTGCACGGCCGCTGGGTCGTCGCCCACGCTGACGCCCAGGTTCAAGGCATCGAACGGGGGCTGGCTGACGCCGCCCGCACGCAGGCTCATCCAGGCTCGAACGCCCGCGCCCAGGCCTTCCACGGCCAGGCCATCACGCTCACTCAGCATCGGGCACGCGGCTGGGGTGGGTGTCGGCGAATGCTGGCAGCGCCAAGCAGCGCCGCTCGATGTCGAGCACTCGCTCCAGGCCGTCCAGCCGGGCCTCGAAGCGGCGCGCGTTGAAGAGTTGCGGCACCAGCAGGCAGTCGGCCAGGCTGGGTGCGTCACCCACGCAGAAAGTGCCGGCGAAACCCTCCTCGCGCAGGCGCTGTTCGACCACCCGCAGACCTTGCTCCATCCAATGGCGCATCCACACGAGCTTCTGGTCCTCGTCGGCCTTCAGCGGCCCGACCAGGTAGCGCAACACGCGCAGATTGTTGAGTGGGTGGATTTCACAGGCGATGTCCAGCGCCAGCGAGCGCGCCTGGGCGCGTGCCACCGGGTCGCGCGGCAGCAGAGGCGGTTCGGGGTGCTGCTCATCCAGGTACTCCAGGATGGCCAGGGACTGCGTGAGCCGCCGCCCGTCGGGCAGGGTGAGCGCCGGCACCGCCTGCGCGGCGCCGAGCTGCGGGTGACCGAGATTTTCCTTCTTGACCAGATGCACGGCTTGGTAGTCCACCACCAGCCCCTTCCAGGCCAGGGCGATGCGCACCCGCCAGCTGGCGGAAGAGCGGAAGTAGCTGTGCAGGACGTAGCTCATGGCGTGAAACCAGGTGGCGAGTAGGGCGCCGGCATTGTGGAGAGGAATCCGACCTCGTTCTTGGAGACACTGCGCCCATGCCACTCCCTGCGCGCGACCCCATTCGTCACTGCAACCGCTGTGGCAGCTCCATCGGCTATCAGGTGCCGGCCGATGACAACCGTGCCCGCGCCCTGTGTCCTTCCTGCGGGCACATCCAGTACGAGAACCCGATCAACGTGGTGGGCACCGTGCCGCGGCTCGATGACGGCCGAGTGCTCCTGTGCCGCCGCGCCATCGAGCCGCGCCGTGGGATGTGGACGCTGCCGGCCGGATTCATGGAACTGGGGGAGTGCGTGCAGACCGGCGCGCTGCGCGAGACCCAGGAGGAGGCCGGTGCCGAGGTGGAGTTGCGAGCGCTCGTCAGCATGATCAGCGTGTTGCCGGTCGGTCAGGTCCATCTGTACTTTGCCGCGCGCTGTCTGAGCGAACGCCTCGATCCAGGTCCAGAGACCCTGGAAGCGCGCTTTTTCCATCCGCACGAGATCCCCTGGGAGGAACTTGCCTTCCGCACCGTGCGGCGCACGCTGGAGCATGCGCTGGAGGGCGAAGGCCTGCTCGTTGAATCCCTGCGCTGAACCGGGCCACTGCGTCTCCCTCGAAACTGCGAGCATGAAATCCATGATCCGATTGCTTGCGTCGCTCCTTTTGCTGTCAGCCCACGCGGCTGCCCAGGCCCAAAGCACCGACGTGGTGGCGGAGGGCTTCGACACGCCCTGGGCGATGGCCGCCTTGCCCGGCGGCGCTTGGCTGGTGACGGAGCGTGGTGGCGCGATGCGGGTGGTGCCGGCTGGCGCCAAACGGCCGGGCGGCCCGCTGCAGGGTGTTCCGGCGGTGGAGGCCGTAGGCCAGGGCGGCTTGCTCGATGTGGTGCTCGACAGCCGCTTCGCCAACAACCGGCAAATCTACTTTTGCTTCACCGAGAAGGGCGAAGGCGCAGATCGCGGCAAGAACGGTACGGCCCTGGCGCGTGCGCGCCTGAACGCGGCGCAGACGGCGCTGGAAGAGGTGCAGGTCATCTTCCGCCAGCACCCCAAGATGAGCGGTCGCCACCACTACGGCTGCCGCATCGCCGAGATGCGCGACGGCACCCTCGCCATGACTCTGGGCGAGCGCTTCAGCGGCAAGGACGGCGCGCAGACTCTGGACAACCACCTGGGCAAGATCGTGCGCGTCGACAAGAGCGGCAAGGCGCCCACCGACAATCCCTTCTTGAAGACGACCGGTTCGCTGCCGGAGATCTACTCCATCGGTCACCGCAATCCGCAGGGGCTGGTCGTCGACTCCCGCGGACAACTGCTGGCCCATGAGCACGGCCCCCAGGGCGGGGACGAACTGAACCTGGTGAAGGCCGGGCGCAACCACGGCTGGCCGGTCATCACGCACGGCCGCAACTACGTCAGTGGCACCAAGATTGGCGAAGGCGAGACGCGCGCCGACATCGAGCCGGCGCTGCACCAGTGGACGCCCTCCATCGCACCGTCCGGCTTGGCCGAACTGAGCAGCGATGTGTACGGCGCCGACTGGAAGGGAAGCTTGTTCGTGGGCGCGCTCAAGGCGCGCACCTTGTTCCGCCTGCCCTTCGACGGCAGCCGATTGACCGGTGCGCCGCAAGCCCTGCTGGTCGATGTGGGTCGACTGCGCGACGTGCGCCAGGGGCCGGACGGTTACCTGTACCTGTTGATCGAGGACAGCGGGCACATCCTGCGCGTCAAACCCTGAAGCGCTGAAGCTTTCCAGGCCTCAGCCGCGCAGACGCTCCAGCAGCGCGCCGACCGAGTCGCCGCGCCATGTGTGCAGTGCCAGCGCCAAGCGCTCTTGCAGCGCTGCGTCCAGGCCTTGGCGCAGGCGGTCCGCGATGCGCCCGCCGGCCTCGCGGTCGACTTCATGCAGCACCAGGGCGAGGCGGTCTTCGCCGAGCCGGGCAAGCAGGTCAGCGCCACGTGTCAGTCGCTGACCGGCTGCGCCCAGCTCGCGCAGCGCTTGGGCATCCGTGCCACCCCGCACGCCGTAGCTGAGCACGCAAAGCTGCGGCGGCAAGGGCAGCTGGGCCATCTGGCGAAGATGGGCAACGAGGTGGGCCTCGGTCGCTGCGCCGGTCAGCGGATCGAGCCAATCCGGGCTGCTGCGGCGAGCCGTGCTGACCGTGCCGGCCGGGCGGGCTTCCAAGTAGGCGTTTCGCTTCTCCAGGCGACGCACGCGGTCGCGCAGGCGCCAGACGCGGGCATCCTCGGGCTCGCCCAAGGCCCAGGCGACATTCGCGCGGTTGCCGTCGCTGACGAAGCGCAGTTCGAAGCGCTGCAGGTCCGCCATCCAGCGGACATCGCTGTACAGCAGGTCACCCGTGGCGTCGAGTGCGCCCTGGATCAACCCAGCCTCCCAGTGACGGCAGAACGGCGTGCTGCTGTGCACCTGTGCCATGCCGGCCGCTTCGTCCAGGGCCAGGAGCTTGAAGCTGCCGCAACTGGGGCCACGCGCCACCAGGCCGTAGCTGCCCATCTGCACATGCAGGCGTAGCACATCGAGCGCGGTCTGGCACTGCGAATAGCCACCCGCCGCGTGATACCAGTCGTCCACTACCTGGGCACCCAGCTGTTCTCGAACGGGCGCAGCCAGAGGCTCACCACTGGCGTCTCTCAGAAAGGCCAGCGGGTCAGGCAGCGGCAGCCAGCCCTGGACGGGCAAGCTGCGCAGCAGGGCTGGGGGCTGCAGGCCCAGCTGTTCGTAGGCAGCCACCACGCGGCTGAGCAGTTCGACGCTGACTTCCATGAAGGAGATTTATTTGCGAGTGGCAATCCTAGGCTGTAACCAAGGACCGATCGGATGGGATCGGCCCCTGCGTACCGCTCACTCGACCCCTCAGCCTAGGGGGATGCGCTGCCCAATGCCGTAGCCAGCTCTTCCACTTGCGCACGCAATGCGCCGGCCAACCCGGCCACGCCGCGAGCTGGGGGGCGTTGAGTCGGGTGCAACAGGGCCAGCGAATAGGGGATGCGCCATGTCAGCGGCCGCCAATGCAGCGATCCGCTGGCGCATGCCAGTGCGGTGAGCGGGTTCACGATGGCCAGTCCCAAACCCTGCGCGACGAGCGCGCACACGGCCACGCTGCTGCCGCTTTGCAGCTGCAGGCGACGCTGGACGCTGACTTCCTCGAACTTGGCATCGATGGCCGCGCGATAAGGATCGTCGTCGGCCAGGCTGATGAACTCCTGATCTGCGAAGTCATGCGGCGTCAGTCGCGCCTTGGCGAGCAGCGCGTGGCCGGCGGGCAGCACGGCCACTTCCGAAAGCAGGGGCAAAGGCTCGACCCGACAACCGTTGGTGGGAGCCCCCAACTCGGAGACGGCGAGATCGTGCCGCTGTTCGGCCACTTCTCGCAGCAGGGCAGGTCCTTCCAGTGGGGTGATCGTCAGCGCAGGCCGCTTGGGCATGCGACGCAGCGCGGCCGGCAGCAGGGCATGGGCTAGCGCCGGCAAGGTGGCCAAGCGCAGGCGCTCGGCATCGCTGCGTTGCAAGGCCCGGGCCACCGCCTGCACTTCTGTCAGGCCGCGATAGTGGCCCAGGACGGCCTCGTAGAGCTGCAAGGCGGCTTGGCTGGGCCGCATGCGGCTGCCCGGCGCGCGGTCGAACAGGCGGTAGCCCAGGCGCTGCTCCAGCAGCGCCAGCTCTCGGCTCAGCGTGGGCTGGCTGGTGTGCAGGGCCTGGGCCGCAGCGCCCAGGCTGCCACCTTGCATGACAGCGCGAAAGATCTCCACATGCCGGTGCGAGATTGGCATATCAATGATGAATTGGTTAGGAAAGGAATGGTAATTGCCGATATGGGTGTGGCTCGGCATGCTGCCGGCATGAACGCCTTCCAAGACGAATCACGCCTGCGCCGCCTGGCTCAGGCCTACGGCACCCCGCTTTGGCTGATGGACGCCCAAACCGTGCGCCAGCGCTTCCAGAGCCTGCAGGGGTTTGATGCGGTGCGCTATGCGCAGAAAGCCAACCCGAACTTGCACCTGCTGCGCCTGCTGCGCGGCCTCGGGGCGAAGGTTGACGCAGTGAGCCGTGGGGAAGCCCTGCGGGCGCTGAGCGCCGGTTTTCTCGGCGACAGCGCGCAAGCGCCGCTGCATGAGGCGGCCCAGAGCGAGATCGTCTACACCGCCGACCTGCTCGACCGTGAAAGCCTGGAGTTTGTGGCCGAGGCTGGTCTGGTGGTGAACTGCGGCTCCATCGACATGCTGCGCCAACTCAGTCAGCGCAGCCCCGGACACGCCGTGTGGCTGCGCCTGAATCCGGGCTTCGGCCACGGCCACAGCCGCAAGACCAACACCGGCGGTGAGCACAGCAAGCACGGCATCTGGCACGAGCAACTGGGCGAAGCGCTGGCTGTCATCCGGGAAGGCGGCCTGCGCCTGGTCGGTCTGCACATGCACATCGGCTCGGGGGTGGACTATGGGCACTTGCAGCAGGTTTGCGGCGCCATGGTGGAGCTGGTGCGCCAGGTGAAGGCTGCGGGCATGGACCTGCTGGCGCTGTCGGCGGGCGGTGGGCTGTCGGTGCCCTATCGCGCGGGGGAGGCCGGTGTCGACACGGCGCATTACTTCGGCCTGTGGGATGCCGCACGGCGAGAGGCGCAGGCGCTGCTGGGCCACACGCTGCATCTGGAGATCGAGCCAGGCCGCTACCTGATGGCCGAGGCCGGCTGCCTGCTCACAGAGGTGCGCGCGGTCAAGCGACAGGGCAACGTGCCCTTCGTCCTGGTGGACGCAGGCTTCAACGAGCTGATGCGCCCGGCCATGTACGGCGCCCACCACGGCATGCGCCTGCTCGGCGGCCAAGGCCCCCTGCTGCCCAGCGTGGTGGCTGGCCCCCTGTGCGAGAGCGGCGATGTGTTCACGCAAGGCGCAGGCGGCGAGGTGGAACCGCGACCCTTGCCGGCGGCCCAGGTCGGCGACCTGCTGCTCATCGAGAACACCGGCGCCTACGGCGCCAGCATGAGCAGCAACTACAACAGCCGTCCGCTGATCGCCGAACTGCTGCTGGATGGCGACGAAGAGCGTCTGATCCGCCGCCGCCAAACCGTGGAAGAACTGTTGGCCTTGGAGCAGCAATAGCCTGCGTCAATGTCGGTCATTCGATTAACTGAAACTAATGTCATCCGGGCGCCGATACAGTTCATCCCATTCCTCAACCCAACGCCTGGAACTTCCATGTCGCTGATCAACACCACCGTCCCCGCCTTCAAGGCCGAAGCCTTCCACAACGGCCGCTTCGTCACCGTCACCAACGAGTCCCTGAAGGGCGAGTGGTCGGTGCTGGTCTTCATGCCGGCGGCCTTCACCTTCAACTGCCCGACCGAAGTCGAGGACGCGGCCGAGCACTACGCCGAGTTCGAGAAGCTGGGCGCCGAGATCTACATCGTGACCACCGACACGCATTTCGCGCACAAGGTCTGGCACGAGACCAGCCCGGCCGTCGGCAAGGCCAAGTTCCCGCTGGTGGGCGACCCGACGCACCAACTGACCCGTGCCTTTGGCGTGCACATCGAAGAAGAAGGCCTGGCACTGCGCGGCACCTTCGTCATCAACCCCGAGGGCGTGATCAAGACCGCCGAAGTGCATGACAACGCCATCGCCCGCGACATGAAGGAGACCCTGCGCAAGGTCAAGGCCGCGCAGTACGTGGCCAACAACCCGGGCCAGGTCTGCCCCGCCAAGTGGAACGACGGCGCCAAGACCATCACCCCCTCGCTGGACCTGGTCGGCAAGATCTAAAGCCGACGTACAGCCACGGCAACCGCGCCCCAGTTGGGGCGGGTTGCCTTTTTTTCGCCCCAAGGATGCCCGCCATGCTCGACGCCGCCCTGAAGACCCAGCTCAGCCAGTACCTGCAACGCCTCACCCGCGACATTGAGCTCGTGGCCACGCTGGACGACCGCGAGGCCTCGCACCAGCTGCGATCCCTGCTGGAAGACGTGGTGGCCGCCGGCCATGGCCGCGTCAGCCTGCGCATCCAGGACGACGGCGAGCGCAGCCCCTCCTACGCGGTGGTCGAGCCTGGCCAGCCGGCACGTCAGCGCTTTGCCGGCCTGCCCATGGGCCATGAGTTCACCACCCTGGTGCTGAGCCTGCTGCAGGTGGGCGGCGTGGCGCCCAAGATCACCGAGGCGCAGGCCGAGCGCATCCGCGCCCTGCCGGCCGGTCTCTCGTTCGAGACCTACATCGGCCTGTCCTGCCACAACTGCCCGGATGTCGTGCAGGCGCTCAACGTGATGAGCCTGCTCAACCCTGGCATCCAGTCCACCGCCGTGGACGGAGCGCTGTTCCAGGACGAAGTGCAGCAGCGCGACGTGATGGCCGTCCCGGCGGTTTTCGTCAACGGCCAGCGCTTCGCCAGCGGCCGCATGGATCTGGACGACTTGCTGACGAAGATCGAGTCGCAGTTCGCCACCGAAGCTGCGGCGGCCCGTGCAGCCGCTGAAGCCGCCAAGCTGAGCGCCTTGCCGGTGTTTGACGTGCTCATCGTCGGCGCCGGCCCGGCGGGCGCTGCCGCTGCTGTGTACGCCGCGCGCAAGGGCATCCGCGTCGGCTTGGTGGCCGACCGCTTCGGCGGCCAGACCTTGGACACTCTGGGCATCGACAACTTCGTGAGCGTGCAGCACACCGAAGGCCCTCATTTCGCGCGCGCACTGGAGAACCACGTCCGCGACTACCCGGTCGAGATCCTCAACGGCCAGCGGGTGGCGAAGCTGCTGCCCGGCACGCCGCACGAACTGACGCTGGAGAGCGGCGCCGTGCTGCGTGCCCGCTCGGTCATCCTGGCCACCGGCGCGCGCTGGCGCGAACTGGGCGTGCCCGGCGAGCGCGAGATGCGCAACCAGGGCGTGGCCTACTGCCCCCATTGCGACGGCCCGCTCTTCAAGGGTCAGCGCGTGGCGGTCGTCGGCGGCGGCAACTCGGGGGTGGAGGCGGCCATCGACCTTGCCGGCATCGTCAAGGAAGTGACGCTGCTCGAGTTCGCCGGCCAGCTCAAGGCCGACGAGGTGCTGGTGCGCAAGCTGCGCAGCCTGCCCAACGTGCAGGTGCTGACGCACGCGCAGACGCAGGAAGTCACAGGTAACGTGGCCGGCAAGGTCAACGGCCTGCGCTGGCTGAATCGCGAGACCGGCGCGAGCGAGACGATCCCGCTCGAGGGCGTGTTCGTGCAGATCGGCCTGGTGCCCAACACCGAGTGGCTGAAGGGTGTGGTGCAGCTGAGCCGCTATGGCGAGATAGAGGTGGATGCGAAGGGTGCGACCAACGTCCCTGGCGTGTTCGCCGCCGGCGACTGCACCACCGTGCCGTTCAAACAGATCGTGATCGCCGCCGGCGACGGTGCCAAAGCGGCGCTGGGCGCCTTCGATGCCCTGATGCGAGAAACCGCGCCGGCAGTTCAGCCTCAGCCGGCCGCGGCGGCTTGAGCATGGGCAGGCCGCATCGGCGGCCTGCCACTCAGCCAGCCGATGCGGCCTGGGCTTCCAGGTCGCGCTTCAGACCTTCGGGCAACTGAAGCTGGCGCGCCAATTCATCGAGGTAAGCGCGTTCCATGAAGTTCGTCTCGTCCGCCACCAGCAGACTGGCCAGGTAGACCTCGGCAGCCGCCGGCTGGCCGGCGACGCCGCGTGCCACCTCGGCGGGGTCGAGCGGCTTGCGCAGCTCGGCTTCCAGCCAAGCGCGCTCTTGCGCGTCCGCCTCCTGGCGCTGCAGTTCAGCCTCGATGAGGCCGCGCTCGCGCTCGTCCACATGCCCGTCGGCCTTGGCGGCGGCCATCATGGCGCGCAGCATGAGTTGGCTGTGCCACTCCTGCTGTGGCGCCGGCAAGGCCGGCTGGCCGGGCGCCGGCCACGCGGGGGCGGAAGCGGTGGGGGCCACCGCCTTGCTCGCCTGGTGCTTCTCGTAGAGCTTGTAGGCGGCGTAGCCGATGGCGGCCACGCTGCCGTACTTCAGCGCCTTGCTGCTGAAGCCTTTTCCCTTGCGGCTGCCGAGCAGCAGGCCCAGGGCCCCGCCCGCTGCCGCGCCAGCGCCCACCTGGCCCCAGCGGATGTCGTGTTGCTTGCTGGCCTGACCGGCGGATTCCAGCAGGCCGCCCAGCAGTTTGGCGATGTCCATCAGGCGCTTTCCTTCAGGCGGGCGATGCGCTCTTCAATCGGCGGGTGGCTGCTGAAAAGCGCCATCAAGCCCGAGGGGCGGCTGCTGATGCCCATGGCGGCCAGGCTCTTGGGCATCTCGCCGGGATCGAGACCACCCAGGCGGGCCAGCGCATTCATCATGGGCTGCTTGCGGCCCATCAGCTGGGCGGCACCGGCATCGGCGCGGAACTCGCGCTGGCGCGAGAACCAGGCCACGATGATGGCGGCGAGCACGCCAAGCAGCAGGTCCATGACCACCGTCGTGACGTAGTAGCCGATGCCCGGCCCGTCGTTGGTGTTGCGCAGCACGACCTTGTCCACGAAGTAGCCGATGACGCGGCTGAGGAACACCACGAAGGTGTTCATCACGCCCTGGATCAGGGTCATGGTCACCATATCGCCATTGGCCACGTGCGCGACCTCGTGGCCGATGACGGCCTCGACCTCCTCCTTGGTCATGCTCTGCAGCAGGCCGGTGGACACGGCCACGAGCGCCGAGTTCTTGAACGCACCGGTGGCGAAGGCGTTGGGCGGGCCTTCGTAAATGCCGACCTCGGGCGTCTGGATGCCTGCAGCCTGCGAAAAGCGCTCCACGGTGCTGACGATCCAAGCGTGCGTGGGGTGGTTGGAGCCGTTGATGATCTCCAGCTTGGTCGTCCACTTCGCCATCGGCTTGCTCATCAGGAGCGAGATGAAGGCGCCGCCAAAACCCATCACGGCCGCGAAGCCGAGGAGCCCGGTGAGGCTCAGGCCATTCGCAGAAAGGAACTGGTTCAGGCCCAGCACGTTGACGGCGATGCCGAGCAAGAGCATCACGGCCAGGTTGGTGAGCAGGAAGAGGACGATGCGTTTCATGGTGGGGGGCAAAGGCTCCAGAGGTGGCAGACAGCGCCCAGCATGGGGGCGGGTCGACGCTTCTGCAAGAGCCTTCGCGCAAAGTCCTTGCACGGGCGGGCGGTTTGGCGCCGCTTAGCGCTGAACCACCTGCACCTTGGGCATGCCCGCCAGCTGCAGCAGCCACAGCACTTGCGCCGCCTCGCCGCTGTCGGGCAGGTCGACGAGCAACTCGGCATAGCGATCCACGCCGGCCTTTCTCAGCGTCTCCCACAACTGCCAGGCGGGCTGCGGCTGGCCGTTGGCCTGCAAGAGGCTGGACGCGCGCAATGCCGCGCCCGGACGTTGCGGCGTGGGTTCGGGCCCCAGCCATTGGCGGTGCGCTCCGTCGCTCGAATGGGCAAGCGGCGCGGTGCGCAGGCTCCGGGCCGGCGCCTGCCAGCGCGGGGCAGGCGTGGGAGCCGTGCGGGCGTTCGGTGCTCCTTTTTCCATATCGCCGCCGGCCAGCGCCCAGTCGTCCACCGACTCGTCGAGCGCGCTGGCCTTGGCGTGCCCCAGGTCGTGCAGCAGCACCAGGGCCAGGGCCTTATCGGGGCTCAGGCCGCTGTGCGCGCCCACCAGCACCAGTTCGCGATCAGGCCGCGCGCCGGCCTGGGCCAGCAACTCAGCCAGCCGCGCCGGCTCGTTGCGGTGCTGTTGCCACAGCGACGCCGGCAGGTGGATGGCGCCGGGCAGGCGTTCCTTCTGGAAGGCCTCGGCCTCCCGCAGGTCCAGCACCGTGAGGTGGGTGGCGCCAAACTGGCGCATCAACCGGTTGTTCCAGCCGGCCAGCCAGGCGCGGTCGCGCAGCGGCGAACGCTGCGCGTACTGCCACAGCGGCAGACGCCTCTCGTCCAGCAGGTATTCGCGCTGCGAGCCTACGTAGAGCTTGGCCTGCGGCCAGTCCAGCAAGGCCTGCATGGCGAAGAAGGGCACCGAACCGGCCACGCCGCCGCCGCAGTAGCTGATGGCGGGTTGGTCGGCCCGCAGGCCCAGGTGCTGCAGGCGTCGGCTGAGTTCCTCGGGCGCGCGGAAGGTCTTGTCGGCGTTGAACAGCTCGGCCTGCGGCAGCATCAGGGCATGGGGGACATGGCCGGCGCGGTCGAACCATTGCTGGGCGCCGAAGTAGTTTTCCGGGTCCAGCGCCTCCACCAGGCGCCCCCGTTGGGGCTCGCCGCTCAGGCTGACGAACTCGGGCAGTTGGGCGAGCCAACGCGGGTCGGCGGGCTGCGTCGTCACATCGCCGGGCTCCGGCAGCTTTGCTTCCCCTTGCTGCAGCGTGCCGCCCTGCGCCTGCCATTGGTGCAGGCCGCCGTCCAGCACCTGCATGCGGCCGGCCGGTACGCCATGGGTGAGCAGGTCGAAGTAGACGCGCGTGGCCAGGTTGTCGGCCCCGGCGTCGTAGATGACGATGCGCTGCGCCGGGTCCTGGCGGATGCCCCAGCCCCGCAGGCGGGCCTGCCACTGTTCGGCGCCGCCGGGGTTCATGCCGTAGCGCCAGAAATCAGCGCTCACGGCGCCTGGGATGTGGCCGGCGCGGAAGCGCGGCGTGGGGGAGGCGTCGAGGAGGAGGAGGTTGGGGTTGGCGGTGGCGAGCTGCCGCTTCAGGGCGGCGGCTTGGATGAGGGCCTCGGGGCCGGCCAGGGCGGGGGTGCAGAGCAGGGCGAGGGCAAGGATCAGGGCGCGGTGCATGGGGGCTCCTCATGGGGGGAGCCGGGACTTTGGCCGGGTGCCATGCACGACGCGGCGCGCGACTGACGGTGCACGCGGGGGGCGGGTTGAACTGCGTCGGGAAAGGATGGATTGCACAGGTGTTGAGAATGCCCGCCATCGATTGGCGGCCTGTGCGCCCATCCTGTGGACCAACCGGAGTGGCGAGGCTCCGCCCATGACATGCCTGACCCATCAGCAAGGCTCCACCAGCCAGTTCAAGCACATGGCGGCTGAATGGGAGAACACCCCCGGCTGGGACGTGATCGGCATCGGGCGGGACACGGCGCCGGGCTACCCCGACAACCCGGGCTTCAAACTCATCCGCTACAAGCCCCACCGCCCCGTCGGCAAGGACCAGCACCCGTACCTGCGCCGCATGGAAGACGCGGTGCTACGCGGCCAGGCGGTGGCGCGCATCCTCTTGCAGCTCAAGCGCAAGGGCTGGCAGCCTGACACCATCCTGGCCCACCCGGGCTGGGGCGAGACGCTCTATGCCAAGGACGTGTTCCCCGACGCCCGCTTGGTGCACTACTGCGAGTGGTTCTACAACGCGCCGCCGCTGGATGTGATCGAGGGGAAGGTCGAGATCGATCGCGCCGAGTGGCCCTATGCCGACATCGGCTTCGACCCCGAGTTCCCGGTCACCTTCGACGACCTGGCGTGCATCCGCTCGTGGAACGCGCTGCATTTGTTGAACCTCGCCAACTGCGACGTAGGCATCAGCCCGACGCAGTGGCAGAAGGCGCAGCACCCCAACCCATTCCTCGACAAGATCGTCGTGGCGCATGAGGGGATCGACTCCGAGAACCTGGGGCCCGATCCGAATGCGGTGATCGAGACGCCGAGCGGTGAGATGCTCCGGGCGAACGCCCCGGACAAGCCGGTCATCACCTACGTGGCGCGGAATCTGGAGCCGTATCGGGCGTTTCACACGTTCATGCGGGCGCTGCCGCAGGTGCAGCAGGAGCACAAGAACGCGAATGTGGTGATCGTCGGCGGGGATGACGTGAGCTACGGCTCGCGGCCCAAGGATGCGAAGAACTGGCGGGAGAAGATGCTGGCGGAGGTGGGTCATCAACTCGATTCGACGCGGACGCATTTCCTGGGCAAGGTGCCCTACGCCGATTACAAGCGGGTCCTGCAGGTGAGCTCGGTACATGTGTACCTGACCTATCCCTTCGTACTGAGTTGGTCCTGCTTGGAGGCGATGGCCACCGGGTGCGTGGTGGTGGCTTCAAGCGCGGCGCCGGTGCGAGAAGTGACCACGCACGGTGCCAATGGACTGCTCGTAGCGCCAACCCATCAGCACGCATCGGCAGACGGCATGGTGTCCGCGCTGGCCCTGAAGGCCAGCGAGGCGAGCAAGCTTCAGCAGAGTGCGCGTGCGCGGGTCGCTTCGATGGATCGCGTGCAAGGCCGCATGAGCATTGAGTCGTTGGTGGTGCCGCAAGAAGGTGCCAGATGCCCGACCTTGCCAGTCAACCCCGTCCAACAACCTGGCAACGATGCTGGGCTGGGACTTCGCGAAACGCTCATTGGAGAGACCGCATGAATCTTCGACCGACAGGGCCGGGCCAAGATGCCGCTCCGCTCACATCGCGCACGCGCCTGCATCAACGCGGTTCTGTGGCTGTTCGATCAGTGCTGGTGGCCAGCGTGATGCTGCTCAGCGCCTGCAGCAGCGGCCCCAGCACCAGCCCCAGCATCAGCCAGGGCAACACGCCGCAGCAACTGCGCGCCATGGCGATGTGGAAGGAGCGGTGCGAGACGAAGTCCGGGGTGTTCATCCACCGGACGGTGGAGAACGTGGAAGGGGTCTACCTCGTCAATGTGCGGAAGAGCTACGAGCACTCCAACTCCGGTGGGTCGGCGCTCGACCAGTTCAGGCTGAGCGATCCGTATGGGCGTGACGCAACCGGACATGGTTACTTGCGAGTCTTCCTGCGCGGCAGCTTTCAGCTCAATCGAAAGGAACCGCTCCCGGCGGGCCACCCGCCGCACCAGGGCTACTTCTTCGTGGAGGCCTATGACCCCTTTGACGGCAAGCTGTATCGGTTCACGGGTCGCATCGACGAGCCTTGGAAGCGAATGCCGGAGAAGGCATTGCCGGGCCATCTCAGCTTTGAGCTGGACCGCAGCCCCATTGCGCAGCGCACCGCCCGCTACGGTGTGAAGTTCGAAGACATCTCCACGCGCGAGGAGCGTGAGCTCTGGATTGCCGGCAGCTCGCTCAAGGTCATCGACCTAGAGACCAACGAGGTGCTGGCCGAGCGCATCGGCTACATGGTCGACTGGGCACAGGGCAGTCGCGCAGGCGCGCGGCAGCCATGGACGTTTGCGGCGGACAACGCCTGCCCAGACTTCCGCAGTGACTACCCAGAACCCTTTCGTTCATCAAGGGACACACCCGGCTTCCAGATCTATCAGTCGCTGCGCTTTGCAGAAAAAGTCCTCAAGCCACAACCGTAAGGGAGCAACAACATGACGCAACCGACCACCGCCGACCTCCTCAAGTACGGCAATCTGCAGATGGCCGCTGAGGCCTTCCTCGTTACCAATGGAGTGCCGAAGAGCGGCGACCCCCTCTTCGAGGCGCTCACGCTTGGCAACAAGGGTGCTCCGGGGTCAAGGTGCTCCGGGGTCAGGTCTTTCAATTTGCACCCGTCGCCCAATGAGAGCAGAGTTGGCGCATGTCCCGTCCGCTGCGCATCGAGTTCCCCGGCGCCGTCTATCACGTCACGGCGCGGGGTGATCGGCGGGAGTCGATCTTTGATGACGACGACGACCGGGAACTGTTTTTGACCGTGATGGCCCAGGCCCTTGAGCGTTGCGACGCTCAGACCTTGGCCTACTGCTTAATGGGTAACCATTACCACTTGGTGCTGCACACCCGCGCCGCCAACCTGTCACGCCTCATGCGCCATCTCAATGGCGTGTACACCCAGAGCTACAACCGACGACATGGAAAGGTGGGCCATTTGCTGCAGGGCCGCTTCAAGGCGATCCTGGTGGATCGGGAGGCCTATCTTTTGACGGTCTGCCGCTACGTCGAACTCAACCCGGTGCGGGCCGGCATGGTGCAGGACCCGTCGCAGTGGGCCTGGTCGAGCTACCTTGCCCATGTGGGCCGGGTGCAGGCACCGGCGTGGCTCGACACCTTGGGCCTGCACGCCTACATGTTGGGCCGCGAGATCCGCAGCGCGGCCGACACGCGACTGGCGGCCAAGCGCTACGCAGACTTGGTGTCTTCCGTCCCCGACTTGAAGCTCTGGGACGAAGGGCTGCGGCAGCAAATCTTCCTGGGTGGCGAGGACTTCGTGACGCGCATGCAGGAGCGAGTTCAGCCGCAGCAACTGGCAGCGCCGGAGATCCCGCGCGTTCAGCGAAAGCGCGCTCAAGGCGGAGAGAAACATGAGCCGCTGAAAGCACTGACTGACGGCCCCACGACGGATGTCGACATTGCGCGCTGCTACCGGGACTCCGGTTTGACCATGGCCCAGATCGCTGCCGCACTGGGCGTTTCGGTTCCGACGGTGAGTCGGAGGGTGGCGAAAGGGGAAAGGAGAGATGAAAAATGAAAGACCTGACCCCTGCGCCTGACCCCTGCGCCCCGACCCCTGCGCCCCTGGGCGGCGCGCCTAATCCTGGTGGCCAGAGGACGAAGCACGCGAGGTGGGGTGTGGCTTGCGGTGGGGTGGGACGGGCCGCGAGCGGGTGCGATTCGCACACTTCGCTTCAGCCGGGCACCGCCGGTGCTTGGTCACTGGACCTTGTGGCCCTAGCTTGGTGGTACGCGGGACTGCGACGTATGGCGCGAAAATGATCCCGCGGCCCAGTGCCGATCCCGAAGTGCCCGAAGGTGAAGCGCACAAACCCAGGGGAACGCTGAATGAGTCCTGAAGGAGCGTGCTTGCGAAAGGACTGGCCGACCAGCAGGTGAGACGGTCGACCTCGCTGCCCAGCCGCAGCGCACGGGGAACGACCCAGCAGGTAGGTGCTTCACAAAGCCTCGACCGGACATTCGGAGAAGTAGCGGCGCCCCCCATGGGGCTCATTCGGCACTTACCGATCCACGGCGCACAGCCTCGATCGGAGGGTAAGCCCCACCTGGGGGGCACGCGTTCAATCGACGCTCAGCACCACCTTGACTGAGCTATCGGCGGCAGACTTTTCGATGTACCCGATTGCATCCGGCGTGCTCGAAACGAACTTCTTCACTTCGGCAGTCGACGCGAACTCCTTGGGGGGAGCTGCCTTGCCGGAGAAGACCAGCCGACTCCAGATCGCCTTGACCTGTGCAGATTGCTTGCCCGTGACCTTACTGAAGAACGCGTCACGGGTCGGGGACGTCTCGGGAAGGTTGGCGGGTACGGCGCTGCCGCCACCCGGCATGGAATTGCTCTTGCCCAAGTAGATGTTGGCGACCTGATCAGCATTGAGGGTTGAGGTGCTGCTGGAGGGATTGACGATCACCACCACTTGGGCCTGGGCAACGAACGTCAGCATTGCGGTGGCAACAGCGGCACCCACCTTCTTGGCGACTTGCAACATGATGGCGACCCTTTCAGAACACGAAGTCGACGGAAAGGCTGAGTACGTTCACTCGCTCATTGCCCCAACCCGGTGTTCTCGCAACGAACAAGCCAGTTCCGTTCGGCTTGACCCGCTCCCACTGCGCCTTCATGGCGACGCTGGGCATCAGGTCCCAGCGCAGACCCAGCGCGGTGGTTTTCTGGTCCGTTCGTTGGCTATTGACCGTTCCCTCGACCAAGGCGCGCAGATCCGCCGTCACTCCGGGGATCGCGACGCCGGGCGGGATCGCGTTGTTGACATTGGTGTCGTCGCGCTTGAGTTCGGAGAGCGTCGCATACGGGGTGAATTTGCCAAGTCGATGACCCACCGTGAGGAACCAGCCCGTCGTGCTTGGGATGATGCTGTCTGTCTTTCGCTTCGTGTATTCGGCGTTGACCAGCCAGTTTCCTTCGTCATAGGCCAGCCCGACCCCTGAGAAGCTGGAATCCTTTCGGGTCGGATCGATCTCGTTGCCGACGCTGGCGAAGGGCAACTGGCGCAGCAAGCCGACCAAGCCGGCCAACGAGGCGCTCTTGACGGTCAGCTTGGCCTCAACGTGGCCGACCCGCAAAGTCATGCCATTGCCCAGCTCCACTGTTGCGTTGACGCCTCGGAAATCGGTGGCCTCCACGTCGGTTCCACCCACCACTTCCTTGGACTTGCCCCCAACCAGTTGAACCGTCAACGTGGTGTCGCCAAAGCTGGACTGGTAGCTGAGATCTGCGCCGTCAATGTGGCTGATCGGTACCTGCCCGTACACGTCCTGCGGTGGTCTCAGCCAGGTGTTCGCGAAACCGACGTCACGAAAATCCGAGACCGCGAACAGAGGGGCGCCGACGCGACCGACGCGGATCGCCAGATCAGGCGTCACTTGCGCCTTGAGAAACGCCCACTCCGCGCGCGGCTTGAAATTTCCATCACCGTTCTGCTTGCTCAAGGCCTGCACGGTGGCCGAGAACATCGAAGTGAACTTCACCCCCAATTGCACGGCGAGCTTGGAGTCAACCTCTGCGCTGGCCTGTTTGCGTCCACCGCTTCTTTGGCCGTAGACAACGTACTCTGCATCATCTGTGTCGGTCGCGACCAAGCCGACCGTTCCAAAGCCGGAAATGCTGAACATGGAATCGCCGGACGCGGCTTGAACACCGCTGACCGCGATCAAAGCCGCGACGCCAAGTAGATGGCGAGCGCTTGCCTGCTTCTTCATTGGGATGGCATTCATGTGTTGCTCCTGATGACCCACTGCAGTTGTGGGGATGGTCTCTGAACACACTCAATCGCACAAGGGCCCTTGCTCGCAGCCGCCAGTGGAGCGTGACTTCCTCTTCGCACGAACCTTGATCGCCGAGTCTGCTGCCTGTCCCCGCCCCTGGCTCGGCCATGTTCTGACCGGATGCTACGGGGACTTCAAGGTGCCGCGCGTCACATGGCCTGGTCGATCGAGCCCTGAATGCAAACACACAGGCACCTGAGGTGCGAAGTGCCTGGCAGGCCCTTCGTGCATGGCCGGAAAAAAAGGGAATGCTCGGAATCGCCTCAAGGCGATTCCTCGGCGCTCGCTGCTGCTGCAGCCCGCGACTGCGTCGCGTCCTGAAGCAGTCCCCCGGACTGCTTCAGCGCGAACCCAGGAGGGGTCTCATCTCAACGACCGCACGCCAAAACGCCGACGGCCCCTGGTGGGGCCGTCATCGTTCTGGAGCGGGTGAAGGGAATCGAACCCTCGTATGAAGCTTGGGAAGCTGCCGTTCTACCATTGAACTACACCCGCAGCGGGGGGCATTCTGCCATCGCCACAATGGGCGGCATGAACGTTCCTTCTGTGTGGATGCAGGTGCTGCGCCGGCTATGGCGCGACGCGCGTGCGGGTGAATTGCGCTTGTTGATCGTCGGTGTCGCGCTGGCGGTGGCGGCGGTGAGTGCGGTGGCGCTGCTGGGCGATCGGTTGGAGCGGGGCCTGAAGCGCGATGCGGCGCAGTTGATTGGGGGGGACCTCGTGGTCTCGGCCGACCGTCCAGCCAGTGAGGCCTGGCGGGCGCGGGTGCAACAGCTGGGCTTGCAGCAGAGCCACACCGCGAACTTCCCGAGCATGGTCCGCTCCAGCGACGCGCAGGGCGGGGCGACGCGCCTGGTGGCCATCAAGGCCGTGGACGACGCCTACCCGCTGCGGGGGCTGCTGCAGCTCAAGGGCGGGCAGACCGGGCGCGGGCCGAAGCCGGGCGAGGTTTGGGTGGACCAGCAGGTGCTGGACAGCCTGAACCTGCAAGCCGGCGACCGGCTGGGCGTGGGCGACAGCTGGCTGCGCATCGGCGCCGTCATCCAGACCGAACCCGACCGCGGCGCGGGCTTCCTGGCCTTTGCGCCGCGGGTGATGCTGCACCAGACCGACCTGCCCGCCACCAACTTGGTGCAGCCGGCCAGCCGCATCGGCTACCGCATGGCGGTGGGGGCCGAGCCCCGGCAGGCAGCGGCGCTGGCCGCGCTGAACCAGGAGCTGAAGACCTACCTGGACGCCGGGTCCTGGCGCGGCGCACGGCTTGAAACCCTGCAGTCCGGCCGGCCTGAGTTGCGCCAGACCCTGGAGCGCGGCGAGCGCTTCCTGAGCCTGGTGGCGCTGCTGGCGGCTCTGCTCTCGGGGATTGCGGTGGCGCTGTCGGCGCGGGACTTCGCGGCGCGGCATGTGGACGAGGTGGCGATGCTGCGCGTGCTCGGGCAGAAGGGCACGCGCGTGGGCTTCGTGTACGCGGCGGAGTTCCTGCTGGCCGGGCTGATCGCCAGCGTGCTTGGGCTGCTGGCGGGCTGGGCGCTGCACAGCCTGCTGCTGGCGGTGCTGGGCGACTTGGTGGGGGTGCAACTGCCGGCGCCGGGGCCGCTGCCCTTCGCGGTCGGGCTGGGCCTGGGGCTCGCCCTGCTGGTGGCCTTTGGCTTGCCGCCGGTGCTCGGGCTGTCGCGCGTGCCGCCGCTGCGCGTGCTGCGCCGCGACGCCAAGGCCGG
>JAFLDE010000089.1 GCA_017302655.1 Burkholderiales bacterium | reverse complement strand
AGCGCTCCCGCCACACGGGGAACAGCTCGCCGGCCAGCGTGCGCATGGTCTCCAACGCCGCGGGCGCCGTGCGCCCAGCCGGCTGCCGGCGCTCCACCCGGTGCACCGGCAATCCTCGTGTCGCAGCGCGCGGATAGGCTTCGATGGCCGGTACGTCGGTGCCCAGCACCTGCACGCCGGCCTGTTCCTGAAACACCTGTCGCAGCGCCTGCTGGACCAGCCGCGCATTCGACGACACAGGATGCACACGGTTGATGAGCAGACGCAGCGGCGGCGGCTCGATGCCCAGGTGCCGATACGGCGCGATGTCCTCGATCAGTTGCAGCGTGCCGCGCCGCAGCTCGCGCGCCGCGAGGATTTCCGGCGTCACCGGCGACAGCGCCAGGTCGGACGCCAGCACCGCCATCTCCAGCAGCACGCTGCGCGCGCCCTGGGTGTCGATCAGCAGCAAGTCGTAGTGCGTGCGGAAGACGGGAAGCAGATGGCGCAGTCGCAGGCGCCCATCCGGAGCGTGCAGCAGCAGCGTGTTCAGTTCGCCGCGGTCGTCGTTGGAGAGCACCAGGTCCAGGCCCGCGATCACGGTACGCGACACCAGTTGCTCGATGCGCCGCTCGTTGAAGGCCAGCATCTGGTAGATGCCGCCGGGCGCGCGAACGTCCAGCGTGAAGTAGCTCGACAGCGTGGGCTGCACGTCCAGGTCCAGCAGCAGCACGCGCAGCCCGGCATCGGCGATGAAGCCGCCCAGGTTGGCCGCCGTCGTGGTCTTGCCCACGCCGCCCTTGGTCGAAATGATGGACACCACCTGCATGGGCTTCTCCTCGTCGAATGGCATGAACCGAGAAGAAGCGTCAGGCGCGTTCTTTGAGGCGATCGGCGATCCACTGTTCGATCTCCACCGAGTCCCAGCCCACCGCGCGCACGCCCAGGCGCAGCGCCTTGGGGAACTTGCCTTCCTTCATGAGGCTGTAGATGTGCGCGCGCTTGAAGCCGGTCTTGGCTTCGACCTCGGCGCGGCGCAGGATGCGGTGCTCGGGCGGCAAGGCCGGCGCGATGGTCTGCGAAGACATGAGAGGCACTCCTTGACGCTCGATGGCGTTGTTCAGAAAGTGCCTCGCATTCCATATGCTGCTGCTGCGAGATTCACTGCAACTGCAGAACACGCAACTGCAATTGCAGTCTGCTGTTACAGGCTCAGCGCGATGCCTCCAGGTGGCGACGCGCCTGTGCCAGCTTGCTCCACAGCGTTCGCTCGCTGATGCCGGGCCGCCCTTCATGGTGGGCCAGTAGCGCACTGATCACCGCATCCATGTTGCGGAAGGACGAGTAGGCAGAGCCCGCGGGGGACTTGCCCAACAGCAATGTCAGCAGGCCGCCAATGATGTTCAGGTAAGTCGATTCGCTGCGCAGGCCCGGTTCACTCGCATCGCCCTCACGAATGCTACTGGCATGCTCCTTCGCCAACGCTTCGTGCTGTGCCTTCAGCGCCGCATGTAGTTGTGCGAGTTCGGCAAGCTGCAGCTTGGCGGCCTCGCGATCGGCTAGCAACACGTTCAGCATGGCGACGCTCACCGAAGGATGCAGTTCGCGCTCGATGCCGTCGAACAGGAATGGAGGCCGCTCACCGGGGTAGTAATGCGACATCCACGCCTTCAGGTCGACGTGGCGCACGATCAACGCAGGATCGTCGAGTGCGGGGCGCTGAGGTTCCTGCGCCATGCCTGCCTTGCCGTAAGAAAGCTCATCGTGTGCCAATGCGTCGAAGATGCGCTCGGAGAAAAGGCGCAGCAAGGGCCAGCGCGGAAAGTCGTTCGGCTCAGGCATGGCACGTGGCCCGAGCGTTTCCAGAATCCGCGGCTCAAAGCGCAACAGTCCCGCCCAACGGACGGCCGCCTCGATCGGCCGGTAGTAGATCCTGGCGCCAAAGGCAAGGCAACTCGATTTCTCCATGTCGCGTGCGTCCCATCGTCGGATCGAACTCTGGCAGACGCGCACCGCCCAAGTGGGCGAGGCGATTGCCCAGAAATCCGGATGAAGCGCAGGACCGGCCGGGATCGTGGAAGGAAGCGTTGCATCGGCGCTGACGGCCGGCTAAGGGCGAACTACATCTTGCTACGCTTGAAACTCCTCAACCATGATGCGGGCGCTTTGCCTTTGGACCGGCACGCGGCTTGGTGGTCGCGCTCCCCTGGAGTCAAGCATGGGTGCCGCGCTTTACCCGAAACCTGGCCAAAGTTTTCCGTAGGAATTCCAACGGCGTAAAGTGCCAATGCGTCAACAGGATGAGCCGGTTTGCAACCAGCAAAAGCTCATGCGTTCCGCGTCAGTGAAATGACCGCGGCGGCGAGCCCGCAGGCGAGTGCCGGAGTACGGAAGGGCGCAGCAATTGCGTCGAAACTGGAATCAGTACAGCGCATGAGCCATGCAGATCGGGTCAGCCGCAAGACCAAAGATGAATCGCGCAATCCGAGAAAACTAGCCGCGCACCTTTCGATAGATCTGCGTCAGATCGCGCGTGATGTGCTTGCGTCCTGATGACATACACGTTCGGCGCGTTCGATGAACCGCTGCAACGGCTCCGTCATGCCACCCTCGGTTCGTAACAGATAGGTGGTTATCGATGCGCTCTGACCGGCCAACGGGCGGACAACAACATCCGCCGGCTGGCAAGTTGCCAAGTGCGCGGCAGTGGAAAAACTTAGCCCGTACCCTGCGGCCACCAACGTCAGCATCAGCCCGTGAGAAGCGGCATACTCAGCCACGATCGGTTGGACATCGACAGAGCGGAACAGTCGTTCGCTCTGCCGACCGCAACCTTGGCATGCCCGTGGATCACAAAGTACCAGCGGATAGCTCACCACTTCCTGCAACGGCACTTCCTTGAAGGCTACAAGCGGGTGCCGTGCGGGCAGGATCACTACCAAGGGGTCGGCCCACAGCGGCTCAGCAATGATCCCGTCCTCCACTTCATTGACCATTGCAAAGCCGGCGTCGAACAGATTTGCGTTCAGCCCCTGCACGAGTTCGGTCAGCGGTACTTCGGAGAGCCGGATGTTTACCTGCGGCGACTCTTCGCGGCACACTGCAAGCAGTGCTGATAGCCTCGCCCGTCCTATGTCTCTCGACAGCGCGATTCGCAAAATGCCCTGAGAACCGGAGGCAGCAGCCTTCGCGCTGGCCACTGCCTGCTCAACGCTCAACATGATGCGGCGGGCGTCGTCGAGGAAGACTCGCCCTGCCCAAGTCAGGGTTGCGCCCCGCGGCGTGCGACTGAGCAACGTCACGCCTAGAGTTGTCTCCAACTTGCGGATCGTGCGTGATAGGGGAGATTGTTCTATATGCAGCCGCCTAGCGGCTCGACCGAAGTGCAGTTCCTCGGCTACAGCAATGAAACAGCGAAGATGACGTAAGTTCATGCGCAGTCCCTCGTGACGTGACCAGTCCTTATGATCGTAGGGAGCCGCATGCGTGCGGAGAAGAGGCCGGCATGTCTTGCAGCGGCTGTCGTCGCCGGCTCACAGCACGCGGGCAATGGTGTCCGGAGTTATTGCAACGCTGCTTGAACGCGGGCGGCGGTCATGGCGGATGGCTAGCTAGAGCACTCGCGCCAGCGCGCCTCGGCTAGTCTTCTGTGGCCGCAGCGACCCGAGGAAGACAGTCGCGGCGTCTTACGTCACTCCCCGAGGGCGAGCGATTTGGTCTGTCGACACGGGCGGCGGCGCAGCGTCTGAAGTTCGCGCCAGCGGGCATCGCGCCGGATGAACTGTCGATGGGCATGTTCGGCGAATTCGAGATCGCCACCTGTAACCGCGCTGCTGAAGCACTGCGGCCGGAGCAGTCGCAGCAAGCGGCTGACGCGGGCGGACAAGCAATTCCTGTAACATGTGCCGCGCCTCTTCACTGTCTTGCAGCAAGCCCGCGACAGCGTGAGGGGAGCGGCCAACGGCTTTCACGGTCAGCAACGCATTACGCTGTCCGATGGCATCACCCCGTCGCGCTTGCCGACCTTGCTGGCGTTAAGCTGGCAGGAGGAGCCCGACGTCGAGTTGCGCCTGTTCGAGGTGTCACTGTCGCAGCAAATCAAGGGGCTGCATGGCGATCTGTATGACCTAGGGCCCAGTCTGGTGAAGTGGGTGACGACATCGTGGCTAAGGCGCTTTGGAGCGCCCCCTCATGGTCGCGGCGCCGACATGGCATCCGCTGCTCAAGCACAAACGTATCTCACTGGACGAGGTGCTGCGTTATCCGCTGGTGCTGGTGACCCACATGCATACGGGAGTCATGAACGTCAGATCCAACGAGTGCTGCCGCGGGTGAAGCAGGAACCCGTGATCGCTGCACGGGTGGCTTCCTGGGAACCTGAAACGCGTCGAGGTATATTGATTGGACAGAAGCTAGTCTTCCGTCAACAGGTGTAGCCATCCCTTGCTAGCGGCTTCCATAGAACTTTTCCACGAACGAGCGACGGTAACTCTGGTGGCAGGCTAGGCAGCTTTGCTGGGTCTTGGAGAAAGCCGCGATGACTGCTTGGCCGTCATTCCGCTGTGCAGCCTCGCCCATGGCGGTCGCGGCGTCATGGACCTGTCCATCAAGACCCCGAAACTTTCCAGCGTCTGCCCCAAGCCAAGCAAGGATGCGCATCTTTTCCGACATGGGCGGCTCGGCATGCTTGGCGATTCGTGGTGCTAGCTCGGCGACCAGCGGCCAGTCTTCTTTGGAGATCGCGCCCGTGACGGCTTGCATGTCGCGACCGAGTCTTTCCATTATGGTACGAAGCGCCATTGGCTTTGCCGCCTCTACGGACTGCGCACCGAGTGCCGTGGCGAAGGTTGCCAAGAGCACGGACAGCGGGACGGTGAAAAACGATCTGGGTTTCAAGGGCTGGTTCACGAATTTCTCCATTGATGTTGTGACGAATGCTTTGGGTCTAACGATTGGTTGCAGGTGTCCTCAAAATTCCAGACTCAGCGCGATCGATCCGAATGCGTGATGGCCCGCCTGCTGGTCGAACTCGCGGGTTCTCCAAACGCGCATCACGGCGAGCCGTACGCCACGTCCAGCAACGATCCATTGGCTACTGATGCCGAGAGCTGCTTGCGCGATCCAAGGCCGCCGGCTGACGTGATGGCTATGCCGGAACATGTTTCCGTCGAGTGAGAAGTCCCAGGCGACGGCTTTACCCTCCAGATTCAGGAAGACATGTGCCCCAGGTTTGGGCGCCAGGACCGACTCCGGCGTTGTCGTGCGCAGATCGGCAACACCAGAGGGCGGGCGGTTCTCTGCGCCAGGGCGGATCGGATAGCTGCCGAAGTCGTTCGGTATGTTCCAGCCCGCGCGAAACTCCACGCCGGTACTGGCGGCGGTTTCGATGTTTCCGACCCGCAGGGCATAGCTGCCGATCACGTCGCTGCCCCATCCAGGGCGGACCGCACCCTCCGTGTACGGCTTGAACTTGCGCTCCATGGCCATCTGAAACGCCGGCTCGTTGCGCAACTGGTTGTCCCAGCCGCGAAATCGCTCAATGCCGCGTGCCCGATGCACCAGATCCTGAGATTGCTCGGCCAGCGACCAGGGGCCGATCACGCCCAGGGTCAGCTCACGCACGTCAAGCATTTCGTAGCTGGCGGCTTGTGGGTGGATGCGGCGATTCCACGCCAAACCCAGGTAGAGCAAACCAGCGTACGGTCGGTCATCTGGAATCACGTCGGTGCGCGTCTTGTTCTCGGGCGTGTACATGGACTGGCCAAAGCGCACGACGAGGTTTTGCGACGATGTCTGGGCGCCGGAATCGCGCCAGAACCCGGGATCAGCCCAGCCGATGAAGCGGGCGTACAAACCAATCGGCTGAGGCAGGCACTCCGGACGGAGCCCGCCTTGCAGATCACGTGAGACTGCTGTTAGCGCGACACCGTTGGTGTAGTTGCGATCGGAGCCGGTGAACAAATCGTTCTCCAGACGCAGGGTGCCGCCCCGCCAGCGCAGGGATTGCTCTGGCGAGCAGGAGGGAGGATTTGCAGAGAGTGAGACTTCGGAACCAAAAGCAGAAATCGGGCTGAACAATGCACCCGCAATCAACAAGATGACGCACTGCATCGGCTGCCGCACCTTGGTGCCGCGCAGGCTCCAGCGATACCCGCCGATGCCAATCATGTTGCCCCATCGCCTGCCGCCCTGTTGACGTAAAAGCGTTCGAGGGCACTGACGATTTCCTCCGCATCGTCTACGCAGGTGAACAAGTCGAGATCGGATGAAGAGACATAGCCTTCGTCGAGCAGAAGATCGAAATCAACTACGCGACGCCAGAATGCACGGCCGACCAGCACCACCGGAATACGCTGCATCTTTCCGGTCTGGATCAAGGTGAGCACCTCGAACAGCTCATCGAGCGTTCCATAGCCACCGGGGAAGGCCACCAAGCCCTTGGCGTGCAACAAGAAGTGCATCTTGCGCAGCGCGAAATAGTGGAATCGGAACGCCAAATTTGGGCACATGTAGGGGTTGGGTGCCTGTTCGTGGGGCAGCGTGATGTTGAGGCCAATCGAACGTGCGCCGACCTCGAAAGCACCGCGGTTGGCGGCCTCCATGATGCCGGGCCCACCCCCGGTGACGACGACGAAATCACGGCGGTTTTGCTGCTGGAAACGCGCCGAAATAAGGCCCGAGAAACGCCTCGCTTGCTCGTAGTGACGTGCCTGTTCGACCCGGCGATTGGCTCGCGCAAGCTCTTGCCGCAGCCCGACATTCTCCGGAGTGACGAGCGCCTGACGCTCCAGCGCGCCAAGGCGGGCTTCTGCCGTCTCGGCATCGCTCACGCGTGCGCTGCCGAAGACCACTACCGTCGAGCGGATGCCTTTCTCGTGCAGGATGCGCTCAGGTTTGAGTAGTTCGAGCTGCAGTCGCAGCGGCCGCAGTTCTTCCTGGCCAAGCAGCTCGATGTCTTCGTACGCAAGACGGTACGTTGGCGACTCGCGGATGGCGCGCAGGCGTTCATCGAGATCTTCTGCGGGCTTCATCACTCGTGCGCCAGAAAGTC
This sequence comes from Burkholderiales bacterium, assembly GCA_017302655.1. GTDB lineage: Bacteria > Pseudomonadota > Gammaproteobacteria > Burkholderiales > Burkholderiaceae_C > Inhella. Next base: position 8,640 of record JAFLDE010000089.1, on the reverse strand, counting down.
CGGCCAGCGCAGCGCATGGCCATACTCGGGCACCGTGACCTGCCAGCCGAGTTGCTGCTGCAAGAGGTCAGCGAAGGTTTGCGCGGCCGACGATTCCCCATGCACCACGAAGGTTTGCGCCGGTGCTTGAATGAAAGCACGGGCCCAATCCAGCAGCGCCTTCTGGTCGGCATGCGCCGAGAGGCCGTCCACGCTGTGGATCGCCGCACGTACCGGGATGTCCTCGCCGAAGATGCGTACACGTTCGGCCCCCTCGATCAGGCGCCGGCCAAGCGTCCCCTGCGCCTGGAAACCGGGAAACAAGATGCTGCATTCGCGGCGTGGCAAGTTGTGGCGCAGGTGGTGCCGGATACGTCCCGCATCGCACATGCCGCTGGCAGAAATAATGATGGCCCCGGAGCGAATCCGGTTCAGCGCCATGGACTCCTCAGCGCTCGCTGTGAAATCCAGGTACGGGAGGTTCTCGCCGCGCGCGTGCCATCCGGCCAACCGCTTCGCCTGTTCGTCGAACAATTCGAGATGTTCACGCGTGATGCGTGTGGCCTCGGTGGCCATCGGCGAATCGACAAACACCATTGGACGCTGCAGACGCCCTTCGCAGGTGAGACGATGTAGGTGGTAGAGCACCTCCTGGGTTCGGCCGACCGCAAAGGCCGGAACGATGACATTGCCGCCGCGCTCGAACAGGGTTTTCTCGACGATGCCGATCATGTCCGCTTCGGTCGCCGAAAAATCCTTGTGCCGGCGGTCACCGTAGGTGGACTCGATGACGAGGATGTCGGCTTCCTCAATGGGTGTCGGGTCGCGCAGGATGGGGCGTCCCGGCTGACCCAGATCGCCGCTGAACACGATCTTCGTGGGGTAACCGTACTCGGTAATCCACACTTCCACGATGGCCGAACCAAGGATGTGTCCGGCATCACGAAAGCGGGCGCGCACCCCGACGCGGGGTGCGAACTCCCGGTCGTATTCGATACCTCGTACTTGCTGCAGGCATTCGTGTGCATCCTGCAGGGTATACAGGGGTGGCGGCACGGTCTTTTCTTTGAGCCGCTTGGCAACCCGCTTGGCATCGCTTTCCTGGATGTGAGCGCTATCGGGCAGCATCACCCCGAGCAGATCAACCGTCGCTGGCGTGGCGTAGATGGACCCCTTGAACCCGGCGCGCGTGAGTTTGGGCAATAGCCCGCTGTGGTCGATGTGGGCGTGGGTCAGCAGGACGAAGTCAATGGACGCCGGGTCGAACGCGAACGGCTCGTGGTTGCGTGCTGCTGCTATACGCCCACCTTGAACCATGCCGCAATCGACCAGGAAGCGGACATTAGCCGCTTCGACCAGAAAGCACGATCCGGTGACTTCTCGGGCTGCGCCCAAAAAACTGAGTTTCATAGGGCGTTCACTCGGGTTTTCGCATCGGGCAAGTGCTGAGGCCGAGCAGGCGATAGCCAGGACAGCGGCCTGCCAGGCCGGTGAGGAGTGGCATGATTCCAATGAGTCCCAGCCAACGCCAGGATGAGTCCAGCCACAATGGGAGACTGAGCAAAATCAGTCCGATGACGATGCGCACAATGCGGTCGAGATTTCCAACGTTGATTTGCATGACGGTCTCCTTGTGTTGAATCAGCGGCTTGAAAACGCGACGGGGGCGGCAGCGCCCCGCAGCGGATGGGTTGCGGTCGATGCCGTCGTGGATACGTCCCAGCCACCACCAAGGGCCTTGTACAGCGCCACCAGTTGCACGGCGGCGTTGGTATGCGCGCGTGCGGCTGCGGTTTCGGCCTCGTGCAGACTGCGCTGGGCAGCCAGCAGTTCGACCAGCGCAATGTCGCCCGCCGCGTAGCGCGCCTTGGCGTGGCCGTAGCTGGTGCGCGCGGCATCCAGTGCCATACCGCGGCGCTCCAGTGTGTCCAGCCCGCCGTGGTAGTCGCCAAGCGCGCGCTCGGCATCGCCCAGCGCCGCCAGCACGGCCTGCTCATAGGCCAGCGCGGCCTGTCGCTCGGCCGCCTCGCGTGCCCGAATTTCGGCTCGCACACGGCCACCGTCGAACAGGCGCCAGGAAATCAGCGGCAGGATGGAAAAACGCGAGCTGGATGCATCGAACCAATCGCCCGTACTGAGCGCTTGGAACCCGCCGCCGACACCGATGGAGAGTTTGGGGAACAACTCGGCCGTGGCCACGCCGATGTCGGCGGAACTCGCTGCCAGGCGACGTTCCGCAGCCAGCACGTCCGGGCGCCGGCGCAGCATCTCTGCGCGCTCGCCCACCGGCAGCGCCCGCAGCGTGCTCGGCGTCAAGGGGCCATCCAGCAGTGCCAGCTCCCGCTCCGGCGGCGCGCCCAGCAGCACGCCCAGGCTGAGTATCGCGGCGCGCTGACGCACCTGGATATCCGGGATGAGCGCGTTGACTGCTGTCCATTGGGCGTACGCCGCCTCCACGTCGGCGGCCGACGCGTCGCCCAGCGCATGCCGCAGGCGCACCAATTCCAAGGTCTGCTGCAGCGTATCCAGTGTGGCCTGTTGTGCGTGCAACTCGTAGCGGGCGCCGACGGCGGTGAACCAGGTGCGCGCGACCTCGGCCACGATGCGCATGCGTATGCCCTGCGCCTCGGCTTCGGTCGCCTGCAGGCGGGCGCTGGCGCCTTCCAGCGCCCGCCGCTTGGCCCCGAACAAGTCGGCCTCCCAGGCCGCGTCGAAGCCCGCGTCGTAGATGGTCTGCGTGGCGTCAAGGCCGGGGATCGAACCTACGGGCAGGGGTCCGTTCTCGCTTTGACGGCGCCGGTTGACGCTCGCGCCAGCGGCGGCGGTGGGCAATGCCTCGCCGGCCACACGATCGCGCAGGGCGCGTGCCTCATCGATGCGTGCCGCAGCGTGGCGCAGATCCAGGTTCTGTGCCAGCGCCGTGGCCATCAGGCGATCGAGGATGGGATCGTCCAGTGCAGACCACCATTGGCTCAAGTCTGCGGACTGGGATTCGCTTGCCAACGGCAAGCTCCAGCCGCTGCCGACGTCGACCGGCGGCGGCTCGCGGTAGTCGGGGCCCACGCTTGCGCAGGCAGTCAGCAGCACGCAGGACAGGGCCAGCACGAGCGGACGCGCGCGCCCAGGGGTCAGGCCGGTGACGGTTGCGCGAAGAAAGGGAGTGCGGGGCTTGGATTTCATTGCAGGCGTCCTCGGACGAATACGGTGGCCATGGTCAGCGTGGCGAGGGCGATGACCGCCAGCGGCCACAGGCTGGCGAGAATGTCACCGGGCGGCATGGCCTTGAGAAAGCTGCCTTCGACGATGATGAGGAAATGGGTCAGTGGGATGGCCTGAGCCAGCCATTGCAGGACGACAGGCATGTTTTCCACAGGCGTCGCAAAGCCGGACATCAGCACCGCCGGCACGCCGATGGCGAACGCTCCCAGGATGGCCTGCTGCTGCGTCATGCTGACCGCGGAAATCATCAGACCGATGCCGACCACCGAGGCGATGAACAGCACCAGGCTGGCAAGCAGGAGTGCAAACGAGCCCGTAAACGGGATGCCGAACAGGAAGACGCCCGCGCTGATCATGAACAGGCCCAGCCCGGTGCCAATTGCGAGTGCCGGCAGCGACTTGGAGATGATGATCTCGGGCGTCGAGGTGGGCGACACCAGCAACTGGTCGAAGGTGCCCAGCTCGCGCTCGCGCGCGATCGACAACGAGGTGATCAAGAGCGAGCTGAACAGCGCCAGGATGCCCGTCAGGCCGGGCACGATGAACCAGCGGTAGACCAGATTCGGGTTGAACCAGTGGCGCACGACCACGGGCGTTGGTGCCTGGGCGTCGGGCACGACCTCGGCGCCGACATCGGCGGCGATTGTGGACAGATAGGCCACGGTGATCTGCCCGGAGTTGCTGCGCCGGCCATCGACCAGTACCTGCGCGCGGCCACTTTCGCCGGCGGCGATGGAGCGCGAGAAATCCACCGGGATGGCGAGCGCGGCGATCACCTCGCCACGGTCGATCAGCTCGTGGAGCTGCTGTTGGCTGTCGACATGCCGGACGTGGGTGATGAAGCGGGCGCTGTCCAGGCGCTGTACCAACTCGTGCGACCAGCGCCCCGCATCCTGATCGTAGACGGCGATATCGACGTTGCGCACTTCCAGCGTCGCGGCAAAGGCGAACACCAGCAACTGCAGGATCGGCGGCACGAACACCACCATGCGGCTGCGCGGGTCGCGCAGGACGCTGAGCACTTCCTTGATGAACTGGGCGCGCAGGCGGGTGAACGAGAATGCGGAAGTCAACATCGCGTCACTCCAGGTTCTTGCGCGTGGCGCGCTTGGCGATCACGAAGAACAGCACCCCGATCGCCGCCATGGCCGCCAAGTTGGGCAGGAACACGGCCCAGATGTCGCCGGCCAAGAACACCGTCTTCAGCGAATCGACGAAGTAGCGCGCCGGAACCACCAAGGTGATGGCGCGGATCGGTGCCGGCATGGCGTCGATCTCGTACAGAAAGCCCGACAACATGAAGGCCGGCAGGAAGCCCGTGAACAGCGCGATCTGCGCTGCCAGGAACTGGTTGCGTGCCAAGGAGGAAATCAGCAGACCCTGACCCAGCGCCGGCACCATGAACACCGCCGACAGCAGCAGCAGCGCCGCCAGCGAGCCCCGCATCGGGACCCCGAACACGAACACCGCCAGCGCCGCCGCACCCAGCGTGGACAGCATGCCGAGCACGAAGTACGGCAGCAGCTTGCCGATCAGGATTTCGGCCACCGAGGCCGGCGTGGACAGCACCGCCTCCATGGTGCCGCGCTCCCATTCACGCGCCACCACCAGTGCAGTCAGCATGGTGCCGATGATGGTCATGACGATGGCGATGGCACCGGGAATCAGTGCGCGGCGGCTTTCCAGCTCGGGGTTGAACCAGTAGCGCGGTTCCAGCATGACGGCCTGCGCTGGTGCTCCGACGTCCAGTCCGGCACGCCAGGACTGGACCACGCCGCGGGCGTAGTTCTCGACGTAGTTGGCGGTATTGGGGTAGGAGCCGTCGGTGACGATCTGCACCAGCGGCTCGCTGCCACGCTGGGCCAGCCGCTGCTCGAAATCCTGCGGGATCACCACGTAGCCGCGCAGGTCGCCTGAGACCAGCTGGTCGGCCACTTCGCGCCGGTCATGGGCGAAGTGGGCATCCAGGAACTTTGTGCCGGCAAAGGCCGCCGCAAGCTCCTGCGCTGCAGCGCCGGGCGACTCCAGCACCACGCCGACGCGGACATCCTTCGCATCCAGCGACACCGCATAGGCGAACAGCAGCAGCAACACCACCGGCAGCACGAACGCGATCAGCAGCGTCGAGGGGTCGCGCAGCGCCTGGTAGCTTTCCTTGGTGACCAGGGCGATCAAGCGCCGCAGATCAAAATGGCGCAGGTCGGTCTGCTGTGGTCCATTCCCGTCCTTGTGCTTTGTGGTGCCGTTCATGTGGCGGCCTCCAGCTCGCGGTCCGCCGACTCCACCAGGTGAATGAAGGCGTCCTCCATCGTCGGGTCGGGTCGTTCGGGGCTGACCGCCGAACGTTTGAGCGCGTCGGGCGTATCCAGCGCAATCAGTTGCGCACGCGAGAGCATGGCCACGCGGTCGCAGTATTCGGCCTCGTCCATGAAGTGGGTGGTGACCATGATGGTCACGCCCTTGCGGGCCAGTCCGTTGATGTGGGTCCAGAATTCGCGCCGGGTGATCGGGTCCACGCCCGAAGTGGGTTCATCCAGGAACAGCACGGGCGGCCGGTGCATCAGCGAACAAGCCAATGCCAGGCGCTGCTTGTGGCCCAGCGGCAGGGAATCGGGCGTGGCGGACAGCCAGTCGCCCAGATCGAAGGTTTCGATCATCTCGGCAATGCGCTCGCGCCGGGTGTTGCCTTCCAGTCCGTAGACGCCGGCCGAGAATTCCAGGTTCTGCTGCACCGAGAGCAGGCCGTAGAGCGAAAACTTCTGCGCCATGTAGCCGAGCCGGCTCTTGGCCGCGCCGGTGGCGCGGCGCAGATCATGGCCCACTACATCCGCTTCGCCAGCAGTGGGTTTCAACAGGCCGCACAACATCTTGAAAGTGGTGGACTTGCCGGCGCCGTTGGGGCCGAGCAGGCCGAAGATTTCGCCCTTTTGCACCTCGAAGCTGACGTTGTCGGTGGCGGTGAACTCGCCGAAGCGCTTGGTGAGGTTTCGGCACGACACGGCAATGTCGGAACCCAGCTCAACCGGCGGCAGACGCTCGGCCAGCGTCGAAGTGCCGCCGGGGCCGCCACCGAGCAGATCGATGAAGGCGTCTTCGAAGCGCGCGGGCACCTGCGCCAGCTCCACTCGCGCCTGATCGGACAGGGCCTGGAGCTGCTCCGCTTGAGCGCCCTCGCGCAACACCACGCGCACGCCGGCGCCCTGGATCACGCCATCGCTCACGCTGGGCAGGTCGAGTGCCTGGGTCAGGACCGCTCGGCGCTCGGCACCGACGTCTTCCAGACGGAAACTGCGGCCTTCGAGCTGTGCGGTCAGCTCCTGCGGCGGGCCATCGAACAGGAGCTGCCCTTGGTTCAGCAGCAGCACGCTCTCGCAGCGCTCGGCTTCGTCGAGATAGGCGGTGGACCAGACCACGGCCATGCCTTCATCGGTCAGCGCCTGCACCATGCGCCACAAGTCCTGGCGGCTGACCGGGTCGACACCCACGCCCGGCTCGTCCAGCAGCAGCACCTTCGGCCGCGCCATGAGCGCACAGGCAAGGCCCAGCTTCTGCTTCATGCCGCCGGAGAGCTTGCCGGCCAGGCGTTTGGTGAAGGGTCCGAGCCGCGTGAAGTCCAGCAGCTCGGCAAACAGATCGGCGTTGCGGTCCGCATCCATGCCGCGCAACTGCGCATACAGGCGCATGTTCTCCATCACCGACAGGTCTTCGTACAGGCCAAAGCGTTGCGGCATGTAGCCACTGGCGACATGAATGGCGTCGTTGTCCTTGACCACGTCATAGCCTGCCAAGGTGACGTGGCCGGCGTTCGGCACCAGGAGGCCGGTCAGAATCCGCATCAGCGTCGTCTTGCCGGCGCCGTCGGGGCCGACCAGACCCGTCAGCCGTCCATAGTGGATGCGCGCGCTCAAGCCCCGCAGCGCCTTTACGTCGCCGAAATGCTTGTCCACGTCTTCGATGACGATGGCAGCGTCTTCGCCCGCACCCGCAGGCACGGCGGCGATAGCAGGGCTTGCCTGCATTTCAACGCTCCCCCGCCGGGATACGGGTGCCGGCTTTCGCATCGACCTCGATCGTCACCGGCATGCCCTGGCGCAAGGCACTGTCGCTGTCGGCTTCGTCGATGACGATGCGCAGGCGGTAGACCAGATCCGTGCGCAAATCCGTCGTCTCCACCGTCTTGGGGGTGAACTCGGCGCGCGGCGAGATGAAGCCGATCTGGCCGCGATAGACCTTCTCTGATGAATCGCTTTTGACGCGCACCACAGTACCGGGCGCGATGCGCCCCAAGTCCGACTCGCCCACGTAGGCGCGCACGTAAACCGGCTTGTCCAGGCTCAGGCTGTAGACCGCGCTCTGGCTTGCGACCATGCTGCCGGGCTCCCGCACTCGTGCGATGACGGTGCCGCTACTGGGCGCCATCAACTCGGTGTCCGCCAAGGCTGTCGTGGCTTGCGCTGCGGCAGCCTGTGCGGCCGCAAGGCGAGCTTCTGCCGCGGCGATGTCTTCCTTGCGAAAACCTTCGGATGCTTGCGACAGGGCCGCCTTGGCCGCTTCGACGCCAGCGGCTGCCTGGTCGCGCGCCGTGCGGGCTGCATCGACCGTGCGCTGGCTGCTGGCGCCCGATGCCAGCAGGCCACTCTGGCGCTGGAAATTGCGCTCGGTCTCGGTGGCGAGCGCCTGGGCCTGCCTGAGGGCTTCGCGCGCCTGGGTGATTTCCTGCGGTCGCAGGCCGCGGCGCAGCTTGGCCAGTTCCGCCTGCGCCACCTGCACCTGGGCCTGTGCTGCCGCAAGTGCTTCCCGATAGGGTTGCGCGTCAAGCGCCGCCAGGCGCGCGCCCGCGCTGACGGCATCGCCCTCATCGAAAGCCATTTGCATCACGCGCCCGGGCTGACGGAAGGCCAGTTGCACCTCGCGGATGTCGACGTTGCCGTAGAGGCGCAATGCATCTTGTTGTCCATGGTCGCGCGACAACCAGAACGCCAGTGCGCCGCCAAGAGCGAGCACGACGACGGCGATCACGACCCAACGGGTTTTCTTGAAGAGGAGGTTTGGAGTTTTCATCGATGGGTTTCCGCTGGATAAAGGTGCTCAGTGCTCGCGTGCGACCGGCGCATTCGCCGCTGACCGGCGCCAGGCGATGGCCGCTATGCCAGCCCACACCAACGTGCGCAGCGTCATGGCGACCACCGTGCGTCGCTCCCAGGCGCCACCCAGAGCCACATGCACTCCGAAAGCGAGGAACACGAGTGCGGTCGCCACCGTGATGACAATCGCCAACCACGCGGCCCAGCGCCGGCGCATCCACAAGCCGACGCCGGCGACGATGTAGGCGAACCCGGCCAGAAAATTGAACCAGAGCACGAAGGGCACATAGTGGCCGGCGGCTTGGCGCGCCGCGCCGTCGACAAACAGAACGGCGCCGCCCTCCCGAAGAGTGAGCAG
>JAFLDE010000088.1 GCA_017302655.1 Burkholderiales bacterium | reverse complement strand
GTCGAACGCCAGCTGCGGCACACGCAGGCTGCTGTCGCCCGTCCCTGAACTTCCTCGAATCCAATGAACACCATCGCAGTCATCGGTCTGGGCTACGTCGGCCTGCCCCTCGTCGTCGAATTCGGCAAGCACATCCGCACCATCGGCTTCGACATCGCCAAGAACAAGGTGGAAGCCTGTCAGAGCGGCACCGACCCCTCGCGCGAGCTGGATGATGCGCAGATGGCGCTGGCCACGCACGCTGTCTACACCGACGACCCGGCCATGCTGGCTGAGGCCGACGTCATCATCGTCGCCGTGCCCACGCCGGTGGACGAGGCCCACATCCCCGACTTCAAGCCGCTGATCGGCAGCTCCACCAGCGCCGGGCGCCACATGAAGAAGGGTGCCATCGTGGTCTACGAGAGCACCGTCTACCCCGGCGCCACCGAAGAGGTGTGCATCCCCGTGCTGGAGCGCGAGTCCGGCATGAAGTGGAAGCAGGACTTCTTCGTCGGCTACAGCCCCGAGCGCATCAACCCGGGTGACAAGGAGCACACGCTGACCAAGATCCTGAAGATCGTCAGCGGCGACACGCCCGAGACCTTGGAGAAGGTCGCCAAGCTCTACGAAAAGATCATCGTGCCCGGCGTGCACCGCGCGTCCAGCATCAAGGCCGCCGAGGCCGCCAAGGTCATCGAGAACACCCAGCGCGATCTGAACATCGCCTTGATGAACGAGTTGGCGATCATCTTCGACAAGATCGGCATCGACACCTCCGAGGTGCTGGAGGCTGCCGGCACGAAGTGGAACTTCCTCAAGTTCAAGCCGGGCCTGGTGGGTGGCCACTGCATCGGCGTGGACCCGTACTACCTGACGCACAAGGCCGAGATGCTCGGCTACCACCCGCAGGTCATCCTGGCCGGCCGGCGCATCAACGACGGCATGGCCAAGTTCGTCGCCGAGCAGACCATCAAGCAGATGATCGCCGCCGGCAGCCATGTGAAGGGTGCGCGCGTCAACGTGCTCGGCCTGACTTTCAAGGAGAACTGCGGCGACCTGCGCAACTCCAAGGTCATCGACATCGTTCGAGAGCTGGAAAGCTACGGCGTCGATGTGTTCGTCACCGACCCAACGGCCGACCCGGAAGAGGCCATGCACGAGTACGGCGTCCGCCTGACCCCCTGGGACGAGCTGCCTCGCGCTGATGCCATCGTCGCAGCCGTGGCGCACCGGGAGTACATGGCCATGTCGACCGACCAGCTCACCGCGCATCTGCTGCCCGAGGGTGTGTTCATCGACGTCAAGGCGGCCTTCGACGCCAAGGCCCTGCAGGAGGCCGGTCTGCGCCTTTGGCGGCTCTGAGCCGATGAACGAGGTTCGCCAGGCCTTTGTCTTCGGCTCGAAGAATTTTGCCGCCACGGTGTCGGCGCTGGCTGCAGAGTGCGGCGTCGAGGTGCTTGGCTGCGTCGACGACTTCGCGCCGGTTGAACAGACCGCAGGCACCTTCGACGCGCTGAGCCGCGAGCACGCCGGCGGGCCCATCGGTCTGCTGCTCGGTGTCGGCTACAAAGACCTTGCCGCGCGCTGGCGAGTATGGGAGCGCGTGCAAGCTGCCGGCTGGCGCACGCCCATCTTGGTGCACCCGCGCGCGCACCTTGCACCCGGGGTGGAAATTGGTTCCGGCACCTTGGTGATGGCTGGCGCCGTGGTCGATCACCGCTGCCGCATCGGTCAGGCTTGCGTGCTCTGGCCGCAAGCCTGCGTGAACCACGACTGCGTGGTCGAAGACAACTGCTTCCTCTCACCTCAAGCTCTGCTCTGTGGCCATGTGCAGCTTGGGGCGCACAGCTTTCTGGGGGCTCAGTCGGCGGTGGTGGACGGCGCCTTGCTGCCGGCCGGCACGCGGCTGAAGATGGGCAGCCTGCACGTGCGGAGAAACGCATGAACGCGCCAGCCATCAGCGTGGTGTCCACGATGTACCGCTCGCGCGGATTCCTGGAGTCCTTCCTCGCGCAAACCCTGGAAGCGCTGCACGCCACCGCCGAGTCCTTCGAGATCGTGCTGGTGAACGACGGCTCGCCCGATGATTCTCGGGACTATGCGGTGTCGCGCTGCGCGGACATTCCCGAGCTGGTGGTCGTCGACCTGTCGCGCAACTTTGGCCACCACCATGCCATGCAGGCAGGCCTTGCACATGCCGCTGGCCAGCGCGTCTGGCTCATCGACTGCGACCTGGAAGTGCCGCCAGCCGCCTTGTTGGCCATGGACGAGAAGCTGCGCGCCAGCGGCGCAGACATGGTCTATGGCTACCAGGAGGCGCGCAAGGGCGGCTGGTTCGAACGATGGAGCGGTGCGCTGTTCTGGCGCGGGCTGAACGCACTGTCTGAAACGCGCGTGCCAGAGAACGTGCTCACTGAGCGGGTCATGACGCGCCGCTTCGTGGACGCGCTGCTGCGCCTGGGCGACCGCAACCTGTTCCTTGGCGGCATGATGAGTTGGACGGGTTTCGTGCAGCTCGGCCTGGCCGTGGCCAAGAAACAGCGCGAAGGGCAAAGCAGCTACACCCTGCTGCGGCGTCTGCAGCTGATGGTGAATGCCATCAGCAGTTTTTCGGCCAAGCCGCTCACCTGGATGTTCCATGTCGGCCTCACCATCACCCTGTTGAGTTTTGCCTACGTGCTCTACCTGGTGATGCGCAAGATGCTTTTCGGCGACGCGTTGCTAGGCTTCACCTCGCTGGCTGCCATGGTGGCGCTTTCTCTGGGCATCAGCACCACCGGACTGGGCTTGATCGGCATTTACCTGGGCAAGGTCTTCACCCAAGTGCAGAACCGCCCCACCTTCATCGTGCGCGACATCGTGCGTGGTTCGCGAACCAGCCCGCTTGTTCCCATCGCGGCAGACCGCGAGGCCGTTCGATGAGCGACCTCGACCGCCACGCCGCCGCGTACACGCCGGCCTTCGCGCACTTCGAGGAGAACCGCATCGTGCATGCGGCCTACGGCCAACGCCTGCGCGCCTTGGCGCGCGAGCGCGGTGCGCGCTCGGTGCTGAGCCTCGGCGTGGGGCACCAGGAAGTGGCCCAGGCGCTGCTGGAGGCACTGCGCAGCGATGAGATCGACCGCCATGTGCTGATCGACGCCGCGCCGCAGCTGCTAGCTGACTTCGCGCGCGACCAAGCGCCGCTGCCCGCCGGGCTGGAACTGGTCGAGGCCTGGTTCGAGCAGTACCAGGATGCGCAGGGCTTCGACCTCATCGAAGCCGGCTTCGTGCTGGAGCATGTGGACGACCCGGCACTGCTGCTGCGTCATCTGCGCAGCCTGTTGCGGCCTGGCGGCCTGCTATGCGTGGCCGTACCCAACGCCACCTCGCTGCACCGTCGGCTGGGTCACGCAGCCGGGCTGCTGCCAGACATGTTCCAGCTCGGGCAGGCCGATCTGGTGCTCGGCCACCGGCGCTACTTCGACCCGGCCTCGCTGAGCGCTCTGGCCGAGGCAGCGGGCTGGCAAGCGTTGCGCTGCGAGGGTTTATTGCTTAAGCCCTTCACCACCGGCCAGCTGGAGCGACTCGCGCTGGCTCCCGAGATCTGGCGTGCCTTGCAACAGGTGGCCGCTCCCTATCCGGAGCTGTCCAACGCCTTCTGCATGGACCTGCAGGCGACAGGGGCGTGAGCGGAACCGCACTGGTCTTGTGTGGCGGCGGCCTCACCGGCCTGGCCTTGGTGCGTGCGCTGCGTGCGCTACCCGGCTGGCGGGTGCTGGTGGGCGACAGCTTTTCCGAGAACCTGGCCAGCTACGAGGCCCATGCGAACCATCGCTTGCCCTTGCTCAGCGACGCAGCGGCCTTCGATGAGCGGTTGCAGGTCCTGTGCCGCGCCGAAGGCGTACGCGAGATCTTCCCGGCCACTCAGATGGAGCAACAGGCTCTGCTGCGGCTGCGGCCGGCGTTGCAGGCCCTGGGCTGCCGGGTCTGGGTCAGCGATCCGCCGGTGCAGCGTCTCGCCGCCGACAAATTGCTGCTGTGCCAATGGCTCGCCGAGCATCAGCTGCCAGTCCTGCCGAGCCATGACGATGTCCGGCTGGGTGAGTTGCCGCTGCTTGGCAAGCCGCGCGACGGCTGGGGCGGGCGCGGGCTGGTGCGCCTGACCGAGGCGGCCGATCGCGATGCCTGGTTGCAGGAGCGCGGTTTCGTCTGGCAGCCGCTGCTGCAGGCTTTTGACGAATACTCGATCGATTTCGCCATCGACGACCCAGGTCAGGCATCGCCGATGCAGCCCCGCCAGCGCCTGCGCCAACTGGGCGGCTTCTGCATGCTGGCCGAACCTCGCGCGATGTGGCCCGCGCTGGAGCGGGCCATGAAGGGTCTGGTGGACGCGCTGGCCCCCTTGGGCGCGAGGGGACTGTTCAATGTGCAGGTGTTGGTGAGTGGCGAGCAGCTTTGGATCTCTGATGTCAACGCCCGCGTCGGCACCTCCATGCCGCTGACGCTCGCAGCGGGCCTCAGTCCAGTGGCTTTCCTCCTCGGCCACTCGAATCAGGCTCCGCAACTGCCTGCGCGAACGGTGCGGGTGATGCGCGAGCGCGCACTGCCCAAGCTGAACTTGGACGAGGTGCGCGGCCTGGTGTTCGACCTCGATGATTGCTTGCTCGACCAAAAGCGCTGGATGCTCGACAAGCTGGCACTGACTTGGGAGAGTCAGCAGACACCTTTGGGCTTGCCCGACTGGCCGACTTGGAGGGACGAGTTGCTGCTCATCCTCGAGGAGGGCGAGCGCGCGCGTTGGTTCGACCGATGGTGCGAGCGGCACAGCGCGCTCGAGACCACGCGACAGGCGCTCATCGAGGCCTACCGAGCGGCACAGCCCGCAAGTGCGCCGCTGTACGACGACGTGGCCGCCTGCCTCGCGCAGCTGCGGCGCCAGGGCTACAAGTTGGCGCTGCTCAGCGACAACCCGGCGTCGTCTCAGCGCGCCAAGCTGGCTGCCTGCGAGTTGCCGCAGTGGCTGGACGCCGTGGTGCTCAGCGGCGATTTGGGTCTGCGCAAGCCGGCGGCCGCTTGCTTCGAAGCCGCGGCTGCGCCGCTGGGCTTGGAACCGCAGCAACTGGTGATGGTGGGCGACCATCCCTGGCGCGATGCACGCGGTGCATTGGACGCCGGATATCGCCATGCCTTCCTGGTGCGCCGGGAGGGTGGCTTCTTCAATTTCGGCCACGACAGCCTGGCCAACTGGCTGCCCGATGGGCGCTGGACCGCGCTGCATGAGGGCTTGTGGGAGTTGCATTGGGTATTGAAGGGGAGGGCGGCATGAACGGCACGCCGGTCGAGGGTCGCACGCCCCTGCGCGTGGCTGTCTTGCAGTCCAACTACCTGCCCTGGAAGGGTTACTTCGACATCGTCCATGACGTCGATCTCTTTGTCTTCTACGACGACGTGCAGTTCACCAAGAATGACTGGCGCAACCGCAACAAGATCAAGACGGCACAGGGCACGGCCTGGCTCACGGTGCCGGTGGGCGACTCGCACAGCCGCAACATTGACGAGGTGCGCATCCCGGATGCGAGTTGGCAGCGCAAGCACTGGCAGACCCTGCTGCAGACCTATGGCAAGGCACCGCACTTCGCGCGTTACCGCGAGTACCTGGAGTGGGTTTACCTCGGCCAGCGCTGGGAGTCCCTGTCCGAACTGAACCAGAGCCTGATCCGGCACATCGCCACGGAGTTCCTTGGTTGCCGCACGCGCTTTGCGCGGTCTAGCGACTTCGGCAGCCAGGGCGCCAAGCAGGACCGCCTGCTCGACTTGTTGGCGCGTACCGGCGCGACCTGGTACCTGTCCGGGCCGGCGGCGCGCTCCTACATCGAGCCCGAACGATTCGCGCAAGCCGGCATCGAGCTGGCTTGGAAGGACTACGGGGGCTATCCCGAGTACCCTCAGCGCTTTCCTCCCTTCGAGCATGGGGTGATGGTGCTGGATCTGCTCTTTCACTGCGGCCCCGATGCCCCGGAGTTCATCTGGGGTTGGAGAGGGCGGTGAGCGAGCGATGGTTGCAGGTGCTCGGTGCCGGACCCTGGCAGCTGCCAGTGATTCGCTGCGCGCAGGCGCTGGGCCTTCGCGTGCTGGCCGTGGACCGTGAACCCGGGCGGCCCGGTTTCGAACTGGCCGACCGCCATGCGCTGTGCGACCTGATGGACGCCGAAGGACAGACCCGCCTGGCGCGAGAGCACCGCGTGCAGGGCGTGCTGCAACCCACCAGCGACATTGGCGTGGCCGCCGCTGCCGCTGCGGCGGAGGACCTGGGCCTGCCTGGCCCGGGCCGGCGTGCGGCAAGCCTGGCATGCGACAAGGGCGCCTTGTTCGAGGCAGCCCGTGCCGCTGGCCTGGCCGAGCGCCGCAGCGAGCGCCTGCAAGCCGGCGCTCCACAGCCCAGCTGGAACGGTCCCTGTGTTGTCAAACCGGTGGACAACCAGGGCGGGCGCGGCGTGAGCCAGGTGCTGCGACCGCAGGACCTGCAGGCCGCGCTGCAACGGGCCGCCGCCAACAGCCGCAGCGGCAGGCTGCTGGTGGACGAGTGGCTGATGGGCGACGAGTACATCCTCGACGGCCTGGTGCAGCGCGGGCAACTGCATGCGCTCGGCTTGGCGCGTAAGCGACGCGACCCCGACAACCCGACGGTGGCGGTAGGCATCGACTACCTCGTGGGAGCCGAGCGCGAAGCGCTGTTGACGCGCATGATGCCGCCCATGCAGGCGCTGATCGAGCAGGCGAATTGGGGCAGCAGCCTGTTACATGCCGAGTTGATCGACGCACCGCAAGGCTTGCAACTGATCGACCTGGCCGCCCGCGGCGGCGGCGCGATGATCATGAGCCACGCGCTGCCAGCCCTGCTGGAGGCAGACATCGGCGAACTGGCGGTGCGACTGGCCCTGGGCGAGCCAGTGCAGGTGCCGCGCACACCACGTCTGGCGGTCTGCATTGAGTTCCTGCGCTGCCCGCCCGGCCGCTTCGAGGCCTTCGAAGGCCTGGAGGCGCTGCGGGAGCAGCCCGGCATCGTCGCGGTCCACCAGGCCGCCAAGTCCGGTCAGATGGTGGGCATTGCGCTGGACAAGGACGCTCGCCCCGGCTGGCTCATTTGCATCGGCTCCGACCTCGCCACGGCCCGCGACGAGGCCGAGCGCGCACGACGCAGCCTGCGTGTGCGTTTGCAAGGCGTTGACCCATCACTGGCCTTGGCTTGAGGAGACCACGATGCGCTTCTTCGATTCCCTCACCCATGTCACCCAAGACGGCAGTTGGTTCGGCGAGCGCCACTGCGATGCCTCGGCACCGCGCCTGCTGGACGAACTGCAACAGGCCGGCGCCGAACGCGCGCTGCTGGTGGCCATCGCCGGCTACCAGAGCAACGACTACACGATGGAGGTGGCGCGCGCACACCCCACTCGCTTCGTGCCGATCGCCGGCTTCAACCCCGTCGAGCTGCCCACCACGCGTCGCATCGAGGCCGTGCTCAAAGGCCTGAAGGCGCAGGGCTTTGCGGGCATCAAGCTGCATCCACGCCTGAATGGCTACGACCCGCTCGACGACAAGATGCAGGCGGCGGTCGACATCGCCGGAGAGCTCGGCCTCACCGTGTTGCTCGACACCCTGTTCCGCCGCCGCGGCCTGGCCACGCGCCACGCGCCCGACGTCATCGACCAGCTCGCCGCGCACTTCCCGCACACCCGCATGCTGTTGCTGCACGGCACCGGCCCCACCATGCTGGAGCTGTACGAGATCGTGCGTGCCTGTGACAACCTGCTACTCGATCTGTCCTTCACGCTGCTGCGCTACCAAGGCAGCCAGCGCCTGGACGACGACATGCACTTCCTGTTCAAGACCACGGACCAGCTGGTCACCATCGGCTCCGACTTTCCTGAGGCCAGCCCCGCGCAGGCCTTGGCCCGCTTCGCGCAGCTCAGCCAGGGCATCGAGCAGCGCCGGATCGAGAACATCCTCTGGAACAACCTGAACCGCTGGTTCCCCCTTCCGCCGTGAGTCGAGTCGCGCGCGAGCCCCTTCCCGCTGAGGTGTCGCTGTTCCTCGACATCAGTCGCGGCGTGGCGGCGTTGCTGGTGCTCTTGCATCATGTGTTTCACCCGCCCTTCTTCGATCGCACGGTCTACTTCCCGGGGCGTGACGCGGTGGTGCTCTTCTTCGTGCTGTCGGGATTTCTCATCGCCCACGCAAGCCAGGGTCTGCAGGATTGGCGCCTGTACGCGGTGGCGCGCCTCAGCCGGGTGGTCTCGGTGGCGCTACCGGCCTTGCTGCTCACCGGCATGCTCTACCTGCTGGCTGGCGCCCTGGGCACACGCAGCATGGACTACGACCACCCGGCACTTCGCCTGCTGATCTCGGCACTCTTCCTGAACCAGAGCTGGAACCTGACGGTCGCCGCCCTCAGCAATGGCCCTTACTGGTCGCTGTGCTTCGAGGTCTTCTACTACGCCATGTTCGGCGCGGCCCTGTTTGCACGCGGCCCCTGGCGTTGGGGCTTGCTGGTCTTGCTGGCGCTGGCGGCAGGACCACGCATCCTGCTCCTGATGCCGATCTGGTTGATCGGCGTGGCCGCCTACCACCTCAGCCGCCGTGCCTGGCAGGTGGCGCCGCGGCCCTGGCATGCGCCGCTGGCCTGGGCGCTGTTCGCGCTGCTGCTGCTGAACCTTGGGCGTTGGGACCCCTTGGCCGGCGCGAGCGCGGCCATCGAAGCCGGCCTGCATGAGGGTTACTGGCGCGTCGGCGGCGTGTCGATCTACATCGGCGGCGACCACCGCTTCCTGTCCGACTGGTGGCTGGCACTGCAGTTCGCGGCGCTCATCCTGCTGTCACGCTCTCTCGGGCTTTCCGCCTTGCTCGGCACGCCATTGGAGAAACCCTGGCGTGTGCTGGCCGCCTACAGCTTCTCGCTCTACCTGTTCCATGCGCCGTTGTTGATCTTCCTGCATCCCCTGCTGGCCCCTTGGCTCGCGCCGCAGCAAATGCCCTGGCTGATGATTCCGTTGTTGCTCCTGCTGGTGCGTGTGCTCGGCAGCTGGACCGAAGACAAGCGCGAGACCTACGCGCGCTGGTTCCGCCACCTGCTCATGCCCTCATCGACTCCCTCTGCTGCCACCCCATGAAACCCGCCTTCGACTGGCTCGGCCACGCGTTCATCGCGCTGACCCTCTTCCTCACGCTCTATGGCCAACTGGTGCTGAAGTGGCAAATGGGCATGGCGGGGCCTCTGCCCCCCGGTGGTGCTGAGAAGCTGTTCTTCCTGCTGCGCCAGTTGCTGAACCCATGGATCCTCACCGGCTACCTGTCGGCCTTGCTCGCCTCGCTGGCCTGGATGGCGGCGATGACTCGTTTTGAGCTGGGCTACGCCTACCCCTTCATGAGCCTGGCCTTCATTCTCGTGATGGCCATTGGTGTCCTTTTCTTGGGCGAGAACCTGAACACGGGCAAGGTGCTGGGCACCCTGCTGGTGGTGGCGGGGCTCGTCATCGTTGCGCGGAGCTGAACCCCATGAACATGATCCCCTTCAACAAGCCCTACATGACCGGCAAGGAGCTGTGGAACATCGCCCAGGCCCATGCCAAGGGGCACCTGGCCGGTGACGGCGGCTTCACCAAGCAATGCCATCGCTGGCTGGAGCAGCACACCGGCTGCGACAAGGCCTTGCTCACGCATTCCTGCACGGCGGGCCTGGAGATGGCGGCGCTGCTGGCCGACCTGCAGCCTGGTGACGAGGTCATCATGCCTTCGTTCACCTTTGTCTCCACTGCCAACGCCTTCGCGCTGCGCGGTGCAGTGCCCGTGTTCGTGGATGTGCGTCCCGATACCCTGAACCTGGACGAGCGCCTGGTCGAGGCGGCGATCACGCCCAAGACCCGCGCCATCGTGCCCGTTCACTACGCTGGCGTGCCCTGCGAGATGGACGCGCTGATGGACATCGCCCGCCGGCATGGCCTGCTGGTCATCGAGGACGCCGCGCAGGGCCTTGGTTCCAGCTACAAGGGCCGGGCGCTCGGGGCCATCGGCGATCTGGCGGCCCTGTCCTTTCACGAGACAAAGAACATCATTGCCGGCGAGGGCGGCGCACTGCTGGTCAACAACGAACGCTTCGCCGAGCGCGCCGAGATCATCCGCGAGAAGGGCACCAACCGCAGCCAGTTCTTCCGCGGCCAGGTGGACAAATACACCTGGGTGGACATCGGCTCTTCGTACCTGCCCAGCGAACTGATTGCGGCCTTCTTGCTGGCCCAGTTCGACGAAGTGCGCGACATCACGCAGCGGCGGCTGGCCATCTGGAAGAACTATCACGAAGCCTTCGCGGGGCTGGAAGCGGCCGGCACTCTGCGTCGCCCCATCGTGCCCGCGCATTGCGAGCACAACGCGCACATGTACTACCTGCTGCTGCCCGGCCTCGCGGAGCGTACGCAGCTGATCGAGCAGATGAAGGCTAGGAGCGTGCAGGCCGTCTTCCACTACATCCCGCTGCACAGCGCGCCGGCCGGGCGGCGCTACGGGCGCGTCGGCAGCGCCTCGGGAGAGTTGCCGGTCACTTCCGACATCAGCGACCGTTTGGTGCGCCTGCCGCTGTGGCTGGGCCTTGAAGAGCGACAGGCCGAGGTCATCGACGCGGTGCTGCAATGCAGCTGAAGGACGCCGAGGGCCCCACGCCGCAACAATGGCTGATGCTGCTGGGCACGGCGCTGCTGTTGCGCCTGGCCTTCTACAGTGGCTTCTTCGGATCGGACGAAGTCAGCTACACCGAAGCCGCCTTTCGCCTGCTCGACGGCAACTGGACGGTGGCCAGCTACGTGGGCTCCAACCGCTATGGCGTGAACCTGCCGATGGCTGCTTTCGGCGCGGTCTTCGGCCGGGGCGAGTGGGTGGCGGCTGCGTACTCCATGATCTGTTCGCTGGCCGAGGTGGCGCTGCTGGCTGGCTTGGGCGGACGCTTGGTCGGCGCGCGTGCTGCGCTGCTGGGCGCCTGGCTGCTAGCCCTGACGCCCTTGCATGTGAACCTGGCGGGCCGTTTGGCCGCCGACGCGCCGATGGCGCTGACCCTCACGGCCTGCTTCCTGCTCTTCTTCCGTGCTGAACTGCAGGAAGCCTCCCGCGGCCGCGCCTGGGGCTTCCTGCTTGCCGGGCTGGCGGCCGGCTGGGGTTTCTGGATCAAGCCGGTGGCCATCTACTACCTCGCGCTCTTCCTGCTGGTGCCTTTGCTGCTGGCGCGTTGGCGCTGGAGCTGGCTGTGGCTGGCGGTGGGCTTCTTCGCGATGGTGACGGCCAATTGCGCGCTCTTTGCCCTGCTCAGCGGCGACGCCATGTTCCTCTTCAAGACCATGGCCGAGCGGCGCGCCAGCGGTTACCTGGAGCAGGAGTTGGCGGGTGGGGCGGCGATGGACGCGCCCTGGTACTACCTGGTCTACCTGTTCGGCAAGGTCTATCACACGCTGTGGCTGGGCCTGCTGGCGGTGTGGGGGCTGTGGGCGACGCGCCGCCTCGCCCTCGATCCACGCCGTCTCCTGCTGCTTTGGGCCCTGGGCCTGCTGGTCGCTTTCTCGCTGATGCCGGTCGGCTTCAAACCTTTTACCTGGGTGCCCAAGCAGACCAACTACATGAGCCTCTTCCTGGCGCCCTTGTCCCTGCTGGGCGGCCTGGCCCTGGTTGCGGCGGCGCGCTGGGTGTGGGCCGTGCTTGTGCCGCCGGCGCTGCTGCTGGGCGCACTGCAGCAGAACCAGGTGACCGCCTTCACGGCCAACAGCAAGGCCTTGGTGGAACTGGTGCGCGCCGAGCCCGACGGCATTTACTGGGTCAGCACCAACGCTTTGCGTGCCGCAAATTTCGAGGCCCTGGTTCGTGAGCCGCTGCCGCAGATCCGCTGGGTTGGAGACTGGACGCCAGGTGACAAGGGTCGCGCCTTCTTGGATCCCCAGACCTTGGAATGGGCACAACGCGAGCCCTTTCGCCACCTGGATCAGGTACCGGCATGTTGGCAGCGCCTGCGCAGCGTTCAAGGGCGCCCGGAAGGCATTGGGCCGTGGGTCCTGCAACAACTGCCCTTGCCAGGCGTCATCCAGGAGCGCCTTCGCGTCGCACCGGCCGTGTTGTACTCGCTGGAAGCCTGTTGATGGCGGGTCTTCCGCTCGTTCTGCATGTGCTCTACCGCTTCGACACCGGCGGCTTGGAGAACGGCGTGGTCAACCTGATCAACCGCCTGCGTGGCTACCGGCACGCGGTGCTGGCGCTCGACCACTGTGCGCCGGCGTTTTGCCAACGCGTGCAGCGTGATGACGTCGAGTTCATCAGCTTGCACAAGCCGCCGGGCCAAACCCTGAAGATGGCGCCGCGTTTCGTGGCCGAGTTGCGGCGCATACAACCCGCGTTGGTGCACACCCGGAACCTGGCCGCCCTGGAAATGCAACTGTCTGCTTGGTGGCATGGTGTGCCGGCGCGCGTGCACGGCGAGCATGGTTGGGACATGAGCGACTTGGGGGGAGTGTCGACCAAAGCCCGATGGACGCGCCGCTTCTACCGGCGCTTCGTGCATCGGCAGGTGGCGCTGTCTGGCGATCTGGAGCGCTATCTCGTGCGCAAAGTCGGGGTGCCGGGGGCACAGGTGCAGCGCATCTGCAATGGCGTCGATGTCGATCGCTTCGCCGCGTTTGGCAAGCGCCAGCCCTTGGAAGGTTCTCCTTTCAACGATCCGGGCCTGTTCGTGGTGGGTACGGTGGGCCGCATGCAGACGGTGAAGGCGCAGACACAACTGGTCGATGCCTTCGTGCTTGCGCTCCAGCAGGCCCCGCACTTACGCGAAAACTTGCGATTGGTGCTGGTCGGTGACGGCCCTTTGCGCCTGAACTGTGAACAGCGCCTCGTGTCGGCGGGCGTGCGCGACCTGGCCTGGCTGCCCGGCGAGCGGCGTGATGTGCCGGCATTGATGGCGCACTTCAGCGCTTTCGCGCTGCCGTCGCTCGCAGAGGGAATCTCCAACACCATTCTGGAGGCCATGGCCTGTGGCCGAGCGGTTTTGGCGACCCGCGTGGGCGGCAACGACGAGTTGGTGGTCGAGGGAGTTACGGGCGAACTGGTGCCAGCTGGCGAGCCGGAACTTATGGCAGCCAGCCTTAGGGACTGGGCCAGAAAGCCGGACCGCGTGGAAGCAATGGGTTACGAAGCGCGCTTGCGCGTTGAGCAACGGTTCAGCTTGGAAGCGATGGTCGGCGCATACGATGAGCTGTACAGAGGCTTGCTGGCCGCCAACACCTCGGCTTGACGAATGCTTGGCTACTTGACGCACGTCACTCAGCTAGCTGGCCACCGGCATCACTCGGGTGGCCTTTCCTGGCCTGGGACCCGACTTTTCCAGCGCTGCAGCTCGAAAGCTAAAGATTGACATGGACGCAAATGCATTAACGACAGAGCGGTCTGAACATGCGCCGAACGGTGCAGCCAAGCGGCCGATCCTGTCGGAGGTTCAGCGATTCAGGGGCTTTTCGATCTTCCTGATCGTAGCCATTCATTGCGTAGTGCTGTTTGATTGGTCTTCCAGCCGTGCTCTGGAGGATGCGGTTAGAAAAATTCTGGCAAACGGAACTTTGTTCTTTGTGCTGATCGGCGGATTTTTATTTGAGTACCTTCATCCCACTCGACTGTCGTCAGTCGACTTCTTTCGAAAGAAGTTCGTGAAGGTCTTGGTGCCTTACTTCTTCTGCTCATTGCCAGCGCTGGCTGTCATTGCGATGGCGCCAGGCGTACGAGGGGCCAGTGCGGTCTCGCCAGACTGGGCCCTATGGCAGCAAGCGGCGTATTACTTGGCGACGGGTGCACATGTCGCTCCATTCTGGTTTATACCCTCCATTCTGCTCATGTACCTGGTGGCGCCGGTGTTTTGGCGAGTTTCCAGATCCGATCGCGCTTTGATTGCCTTGGCGGTGTTGATGTTTCCGTTGTGCCTGATGGTGCAAAGAAGCGCGGGCAATCCTTTGCAGACGGCCATTCACTTTCTGCCAATTTGGATCGTTGGCATGGCCATGGCGCGATTCTTTGATTCGTTCAAGCGCTTTGTGCAAACTCAATGGTTGTCCTTTGCGCTCGTCATTTCCCTGCTGCTTGCCTGGGAACTCTTCTTTGTGAAGGGCACGCATTCCAATTGGAGCGTGTTGGGAAAATTGCTGTCAGGAATGGCTCTCTTGGCGGTGTTTGATGCATTTCAAGGATGGATTTCCAATCAGTTCGAGAAATTGGCTGATTACAGCTTTGGTGTGTTCTTCTTGCACTCGTACTTGATCACTGCTGCCCGGCTCCTGATGGATTATTCCTCCATCGAAAATCCCAAAGCAGGGCTCCTGACGCTTGGTGCAGCCACTGTCGCTGTTTTGGTATTGTGCGTGCTCATCCTGAGGGCCACCGTCTGGTTGGTGGGCTCCAAGCGGAGCCGTTGGTTGGTCGGTGTTTGATGGATGCCGTTGGGACGCTTTGAATTGAAAGATTCGTTTGGCGATGTTTGGGTTAATTGGTAGAGAAACTATCGAAGATGTGCGGCATCACCGGCCTTTTTGACACCCGCGAGCAGCGCACGCCCGAGCGTGAGCGACTGCATCGCATGAACGAGTCGCAACACCATCGTGGCCCCGATGAAGGCGAGCTCTACATTGAGCCTGGTCTCGGCCTGGGGCACCGTCGCCTCTCCGTCATCGACATCGCCACGGGTCAACAGCCCATCTTCAACGATGACCAGTCCGTGGCCCTTGTTTTCAATGGCGAGATCTACAACTACCAGGAGCTGATGACTGAGTTGCGCGCGCTTGGACATCACTTCCGCACCAAGAGCGACAGCGAGACCATCGTCCGCGCCTGGGAGCAGTGGGGCGAGGACTGTGTCTTCAAGCTGCGGGGCATGTTCGCCTTTGCGCTGCACGACCGGCGGCGAGGCAGTCTTTTCATGGCGCGCGACCGCTTGGGCGTGAAGCCCATGCATTACGCGCTCTTGAACGACGGCTGGTTGCTGTTCGGCTCGGAGCTGAAGTCGGTGCTCGCCCATGGGGGCATGGATCGCACGCTGGAGCCACAGGCGATCGAGGAATATTTCTCGCTGGGCTACGTGGCCGAGCCGCGCACCATCTTCAAGGCGGCGCGCAAACTGGAATCTGGGCATCGCGTGCTGTGGAAGCGGGGCGAACCGCTGCCCGAGCCCAAGCCTTACTGGGATGTGCGCTTCACCTTGGACAACCCGATCTCCTTCGAAGACGCGCAAGCCGAGCTGCACGAGCGCCTGAAGGAGGCAGTGAAGCTGCGCCTGAAGGCTGAGGTGCCCTTGGGCGCCTTCCTTTCCGGCGGCGTGGACTCGTCCGCCGTGGTGGCGGTGATGGCCGAGCTACAGGGCAGCGAGGCGGTCAACACCTGCTCCATGGGTTTCGACGACCCGCGCTTCAACGAAGTCGAGTTCGCGCAGATGGTGGCAGACCGCTACCGCACCAACCACCGCGTGCAGACGGTGGCGAGTGACGATTTCGAGTTGATCGATCGTCTGGCGCAGCTCTACGACGAGCCCTATGCGGACAGCTCCGCCATCCCGACCTACCGCGTCAGCGAACTCGCCCGCAAGCATGTGACGGTGGCGCTCAGCGGCGATGGGGGCGACGAGAGCTTTGGTGGCTACCGTCGTTACCGACTGCACCTGATGGAGGAGAAGCTGCGC
>JAFLDE010000087.1 GCA_017302655.1 Burkholderiales bacterium | reverse complement strand
GACGTCCATGATCCTGCTCCTGTGGGTGACCGAGGCGGATTGCCTCGATGACCAACATCGCAGAGATGGGCGCTCAGCGAACGTCCTCGGTCGGGCCGGAGCGACTACCGCGCGAGCGGTTTAGTCCGCCGCTGCTCAGGAGCCGTAAGGGTCCGCGCCAGCTATGGCTTCTCAGCGTCAATAGCGACCAGCGCGCGCTGCAGAGCACGCTCACAGATGGCCGATTTTTCAGCAGCTTCTCCGCCCATCCCTCCCCCTCAAGCCTTTCAACAATCGGCCGAGCCTCCCCCCAACTTGGCCCGATGAAGTTCCTCCTCCTCGCCCTGCTGCTGTCCCTGCAAGCCAGCGCCCTCGCCGCCACCCGCATCAAGGAGGTGGCCAGCGTGGCGGGCGTGCGCAGCAACCCGCTGACCGGCTACGGTCTGGTGGTGGGGCTGGATGGCAGCGGCGACCAGACCACGCAGTCGCCCTTCACCAATCAGAGCCTGCAGGCCATGCTGCAGCAGTTCGGCATCACGCTGCCGCCGGGCGCCAACCCGAGCCCGCGCAACATCGCGGCGGTGCTGGTGACGGCGCAGCTGCCGGCCTTCGCGCAGCCCGGTCAGCCCCTCGATGTGACGGTGGCCTCAATCGGCAATGCCAAGAGCCTGCGCGGCGGCACGCTCATCGCCACGCCGCTGCGTGGGGCCGACGGGCAGATCTACGCGCTGGCGCAGGGGCACCTGATCGTCGGCGGGGCCGGCGCCTCGGCCGGTGGCTCCAAGGTGCAGATCAACCACCTGGCGGCCGGGCGCATCCCGGCCGGCGCCACCGTGGAGCGCGTGGTGGCCAATGCCTTCAACGCCGGCGCGCCGCTTCAGCTGGACTTGGCCTCCAGCGACTTCGCCACCGCCCGCGCGGTGGCGGCGGCCATCAACAAGGCCAAGGGCGCGGGCAGCGCGCAGGCACTCGATGGCCGCGTGGTGCGCCTGAACGCCCCGCCCTCGCCCGAGGAGCGCGTGGCCTTCCTGGCCGACATCGAGAACCTGCCCTTCGACACCGCGCCCCCGGCGGCTCGCGTGGTCATCAACGCACGCACCGGCTCGGTGGTGATGAACCAGGCCGTGAACCTGGGCGCCTGCGCGGTGGCGCATGGCAACCTGAGCGTGAGCATCCAGAGCACCCCGCAAGTCAGCCAGCCCGCCCCGCTGAGCGGCGGGCAGACGGTGGTCACCGAGCGCGTCGAGATCAGCATCAAGCAGGAACCGGGGCCGCTCATCCAGATGCCGAACACGGCCAAGCTGGCCGATGTGGTGAAAGCACTCTCCGCGCTGGGCGCGACGCCCGGCGACCTGCTGGCCATCCTGCAGGCCATGAAGCAGGCCGGTGCGCTCCAAGCCGAGATCGAGGTGATCTGATGAATGGGCTCAACGGGCTGGCGGCCGACGCCAAGAACCTTGAAAGCCTGAAGGGCCGTGCCGCCCGCGACCCGCAGGCCGCGACGAAGGAGGCTGCGCGCCAGTTCGAGGCCCTGTTCATGCAGGAGGTGATGAAGCGCATGCGCGCCGCCAGCCTGGACACCGGCCTGATGGACAACGAGATGACCCAGCTCGGCACCGAGATGCTCGACCAGCAGTACGCGCAGGCCATGGCCGGCCTGCCGGGCGGCCTGAGCGCGGCCATTGAGCGCCAGCTCTCGGGCGGGCTGCGGCCGAGCACGGGCGACAACCCGCTGTCGATGCGCGGCAAGCTGGGAGACGCGCGGGTCAGCAACACCGAACCCCTGCCGCAGTTGGCGAAGAAGAACGTGCCCGAGCACGCGGCGCGCTTCATCCGCCAGCACGACGAGGCGGCGAAACAGGTGGCGGCCGAGTCGGGCATTCCGGCCGCCTTCATGCTCGCCCAGGCCGCGCACGAAACCGGCTGGGGCCGTGCCGGCATGAAGGGCACCGACGGCCTGCCGGCGAACAACCTGTTCGGCATCAAGGCCGGCAAGGGCTGGACCGGTCGCGTGGCCGAGGTGACGACCACCGAGTACGTGAACGGCGCGCCGCGCAAGGTGGTGGCGCGCTTTCGCGCCTACGACAGCGCCGAGGACTCCTTCCGTGACTACGCGAAGCTGATCAGCGGCAACCGCCGCTACGCTGCCGCCTTTGAGGCCGCGCAGGCCGCACAGGCCGCACAAACAGCGCAGGCCACCCAGCTCGCCCAGGCCGGCACCGGCGCCTCCCAAGCCAGCGCCCAGCATTTCGCCCGGCACCTGCAGCGCGCCGGTTATGCCACCGACCCCGAGTACGCGAACAAGCTCGGTCGCGTGATAAACACCACGCTGCGTGTGCAGCGCGCCCTCGCCTGAAGCGGCCGGCGGTCGATAGAGCGGCGTCAGGAGAACTTGCATGGCCAATTTGTTGAGCGTGGGTGCCCGGGCGATGTTGGCCAACCAGGCGGCCTTGAACGTCGTCGGCCACAACATCGCCAACGCCAACACGCCCGGTTACTCGCGCCAGCAGGCAGTGCTCAGCACGGCCATCGCGCAATTCACCGGCGGGGGCTTCATCGGCAAGGGCGTGGACGTGGACACCGTCACCCGCGCCTACAACCGCTTCCTGAGCAACGAGGCCAACGGCGCCCGCGCCGAGAACCAGCGCGACGGTGCGCTGCGCGACAACCTGCTGCGCCTGGAACAGATCTTTCCGCCCGGCGAGGAAGGCCTGGGCCATGCCACCAACCAGTTCCTGAACGCGATGATCGACGTGGCCAGCCGGCCCGCCGACCCGGCCACGCGCCAAGTGGTGCTGGGCCGCGCCAAGGAAGTGGCGGCGCGCTTTGCCGGCGCGGGCCTGCAACTGGAGAACCTGCAGGTCGGCATCAACACCGAGCTGCGACTGCAGGTGAAGCAGATCAACGACCTCGCGCGGCAACTGGCCACGGTGAACGGCGAGGTGGCGCGCGCCATGGGCGGCGGCCAGGTGCCCAACGACCTGATGGATCAGCGCGACAAGCTGGTCAATGACATCAGCCAGTACCTGGCGGTGAGCACGGTGGAACCCGGAGACGGCACGGTGAGCGTGTTCATCGGCGGCGGGCAGAAGCTGGTGCTGGGCCAGCAAGCCGAACAGCTGGTGGTGGAGGCCGACCCCTTCGACCCGGCACGCTCGCGCCTGGCGCTGGTGCAGCCGCGCGGCAACTTGCCGCTGGACGCCAGCCTGCTCAACGGCGGCAGCACCGCCGGCTTGCTGAACTTCCAGAACAACGACCTGCAGGTGGCGCGCAACGGCATCGGCCAGATCGCCACGGCGATGAGCATGCGCATCAACGGCCAGCAGCAGCTGGGCCTGGACCTGTCCAACCCACCGGGCGCCGGGGTGCCCATCTTTGCGGTGGGCGCCGGCCGCGTGCTGCCGGCCAACACCAACGCGCGCGACGGCGCCGGCCAGTTCCTTTCCGGCGTGGCCATCGAGCGAGTGGACGCCAACTTCCTGCAGGCCAGCAGCTACATCCTGAAGAGCGACCCCGCCAACGCCGGCCAGTACCTGCTCACGCGCGAGAGCGACGGCCTAACCCGCACCGTGTCCGACGGCGATGTGGTGGACGGCTTTCGCATCAGCTTCACGCCCGCGCCGCCGGGGCAGTTCGACCAGTACCGCCTGGAGCCCGTGGCTGCCGCCGCAGTGGACATGAAGCGCGTGCTTGACCAGCCGCAGGGCATTGCCGCCGCCAGCCCGCTGACCGCCACCGCCGACCGCAACAACACCGGCAGCGCCAGCGTGGACAGCGTCTACGCGGTGGACGCCACCACCTTCGTCGCCGCCGACTACCCGGCCGAGCTGCTCTTCGGCACCGCCAACCCCGACGGCACGGTGAACTACCAGCTGACCACGCAGACCGGCGTCTACAACGGCGTGTGGCGGCCGGGCGAACCGCTGGGCAACGAGGCGGGCATCGCCCTGGGTTTTGAGATGCGCCTGACCGGCGTACCGAAGGAAAACGACCGCATCACCCTGGAGCCGACTCGCTTCCCGCAGCAGAACAACGGCAATGCCAAGGCCTTCCTCGACCTGCAGGAAGAAGGCTTCGTAGGCCAGCGCGATGTGGGCGGCGGCGTGATTGCCGCCGGCAGCTCGGTGAGCGACGCCTATGCAGCGCTGGTCGGCGACATCGGCACACGCACGCAATCGGCCGTGTTCCTGGAACAGGTGTCCAGCAACGTCGTGAGCCAGGCGGAGAGCGCCCGCGACGGCGCCGCGGGCGTCAACCTGGACGAAGAAGCCGCCCGCCTGCTGCAGTTCCAGCAGGCCTACCAGGCCAGTGCCCGCATCTTGCAGGTGGCGCAGGCCGTGTTCGACGAAATGATCAGCGTGCTGCGCTGAAAGCCATGAGAGTCACCACCGCCAACCAGTTCAACCAGACCGTGGCCTCGCTGCAGCGGCGCGCGCAAGAGCTGCAGGCCACGCAGGTGCAGCTCAGCACCGGCAAGAAGGTGGCCCGCGCCAGCGACGACCCCGCAGGCGCCGCACGCATCGAGCGCGCGCTCGCCGCCATCGGCAAGGTGGACGCCAACCAGCGCGCGCTGGACGCCAGCCGCAACAGCATGAACCTGGCCGAGTCCGCCATCGGCGACGCCAGCGAGCTGCTGCAGCAGGTGCGCGAAGCGCTGGTGGCGGCCGGCAACGCCAGCTACTCCGATCCCGAGCGCTTTGGCCTGGCCGACAAGATCGCTGGCCTGCGCAAGCAGCTGCTGGCCATCGCCAACCGGCCGGATGGCAGCGGCGGCTATGTGTTCAGCGGCCAGGGCGCGAGCCAGCCACCCTTCCTGGACGAGGCCACCGGCGTGCGCTTCAACGGCGTGCCCGGCAGCCAGTTCAGCGGCACGCTGGAGGACTTCGCGCTGACCGTGGACGGGCGCCTGACCTGGGAGCAGGGTCGCAGCGGCAACGGCTTCTTCGTCACCGGCCCGCTGGCCAATGTGCTGA
Organism: Burkholderiales bacterium; assembly: GCA_017302655.1. GTDB lineage: Bacteria > Pseudomonadota > Gammaproteobacteria > Burkholderiales > Burkholderiaceae_C > Inhella. The sequence continues at coordinate 10,878 of JAFLDE010000087.1, read as the reverse complement.
CCAACGCACCGGTGACCGGCAGCTGGATCGACGCCGGCCGCGTCACCGACCCCAACCTGCTCACCAACAACCGCTACCAGATCGTCATCGAAGGCACCGAGGGCATTGCCCAGGCGCGCGTCACCAATCTCGACACTGGGGGCGAACAGATCGTCAGCTTCGAGCAGGGCCGCACCATCCGCTTCGACGGTCTGGCGGTGAACATCAGCGGCACGTTCACCGAGGGCGATGCCTTCAGCATCGACCCGGCGAGCAACGACCTGAACATCTTCCGCGTGCTGGACGACGCCGTGGCCAATCTGCGCGCACCCAACCGCACCGGGGCCCAGGTGCAGCAGGCCAACGTGCAGGCACTGCGCGACGTCGATGCCGGCTTCCAGAACCTGCAGAGCGTGCGCAGTCTGGTGGGCGAGCGGCTCAACCTGCTCGACGGGTCGGAGAACCGGCTGGGTGGCCTCAAGCTCTACAACCAGACCGAACGCAGCGCCGCCGAGGACCTCGACATGACCGAGGCCATCTCGCGCTTCCAGATCCAACAGACGAGTTACGAGGCGGCCTTGCGCTCCTACGCTGCCGTACAGCGCCTGAACCTGTTCGAGTTCCTCAGCTTCTGATGAAGGCCGCGTAAGCCAGCGCCGACTCCTTCGGCGTGCGGCGCTGCGTGGCGTAGTCGACATGCACGAGGCCGAAGCGCTGCGTGTAGCCGCGGCCCCACTCGAAGTTGTCCATCAGGCTCCAGACCAGGTAGGCGTCCAACGGCACGCCTTCCTCCAAGGCCTTGGCGCAGGCTCGCAGATGGCCCTGCAGGTAGCGCTGCCGATCGGGGTCGCGCACACGGCCATCGGCGTCCACCCGGTCTGGCTCGGCGGCGCCGTTCTCGGCCACGAAGAGCGCCTTGGGCGCGTATTCACGGTGGATGCGCGTGAGCATGCGGTACAGGCCTTCGGGCCAGTCTTCCCACTCCATCGTGGAGTGGTGCGCTGCGTTCACCCGCTGCTCGGCGGCCTGCGGGAAGGGCCGGGAGGGATCGTGCAACACATGGCCGCGCGTGTAGTAGTTCAGGCCCAGGTGATCGAGTGGCTGGGCGATGGTGGCGAGGTCGGTCGCGAGAACATCGGGCATGTGTGCGGCATAGGCGGCCAGCACATCGGTTGGGTACTCGGCGCGGAACAGGGGGTCGAGGAACCAACGATTGAAGACACCATCGGCCCGCCAGGCGGCCTGTTGGTGCAAAGCGCCTTCGTCGGCCGCGGTGTAGGGCTTCACGTCGAGCACGATGCCCAGCTGCGCGCTGGGTGACTCAGCCCGCATGGCCTGCATGGCCAGACCATGCCCGAGCAGCAGGTGGTGCGCGGCGCTCAGGGTGGCGCGCAGGTCGCGCAGGCCCGGTGCATGGCGGCCTTCCAGATGGCCGACGTAGGCACTGCAGCGCGGTTCGTTCAGCCTGCTCCAACGTGCCACGCGGTCGCCCAGGCGGCGCATCACCTGCACCGCATAGTCGGCGAAAGCGGACGAGGTGTCGCGCGATTGCCAGCCCCCGGCGTCGGCCAAAGTCAACGGCAGATCCCAGTGGTAGAGGGTGGCGTAGGGCACGATGCCGCGCTCCAGCAGGCCGTCGACCAGTCGCTCGTAGAAGTCGAGGCCTGCCGGATTGAGGCGCCCTCGCCCGTCGGGCAGCACCCGCGGCCAGGCCACCGAGAAGCGGTAGGCCTGGAGGTTCAGTGAGTGCATCAGGTCGAGGTCCTCGCGCCAGCGCTGGTAGTGCTCGCAGGCCTGGTCGCCCGTGCTGCCATCGCGGATGCAGCCGGGCGTGTGCGCGAAGCGATCCCACCAGCTCGGGCCGCGACCGTCCTGCTCGACCGCGCCTTCGATCTGATACGCCGAGGTGGCCGCGCCAAAGAGGAATCCCGGCGGAAACGCCGAACGCTCGGGGAAACGATCTGCAGTCATAGACACCGTTGTCAAAATGGCGGCGGAGTGTCTCCAAACCAGGCGAATTGAGCAATGGGAAAACACTGGGTGGTGATGGGGGTGTCGGCCAGCGGCAAGAGCGCGCTGGCTCGTGCCTGGGCCGAGGCCAGCGGGCGCCGCATGCTGGATGGCGACGACTTTCACGATGGCGAGGCGCTGGCCCGCATGGCTGCGGGTCAGGCACTCACCGAAAGCCAGCGCGCTCCATGGCTGAATCGCCTCGCCGATGCGCTGCGACAGTCGCCCGAGCCCTGCGTGCTCGCAGCGTCGCTGCTGAAGCGCGCACATCGCCAGCTTCTTCGTGAAGCCTTGCCCGGACTGCGCTTCGCGCATTTGCAGCTGTCCTTGGATCTGGCTCGGCAACGATGTGCCGCGAGACGCCAGCACTTCTTTCCCGCGGCACTGGTCGAGAGCCAATTCGCCGCCCTGGAGGACACGGCGGGCGAGCCGGATGTGATGCCGCTCGATGCCGCCCTGCCCATCGGCGCGTTGCTGCAGCAGCTGCGACGGCTCGGCGATTCGCCCTGATCCTGCGCAGTCCCCCGGTCTGCCGGAATGGCCTGGGCAGAGGGGGGCAGCGGGGCTTCCAAGTCCAGGGCGGACGGCATGGGCATGGCCAGCCTGGCCACGTCCAGAGGCCTTGTCAAGAGACGGCCTGGTACGGCCTCGCCGCCGTGCAAGGTCTGAACCCGCTTGAGCCATTCAGTTTCGGAGTCGGACGGCCCTGGCATCATGGCCAAGGCAAGGGGGGGAACATGCGGTGGTGGACGGACTTCGCGAGGCCAAGGGCGGCCGGATGGATCGCCGCCTTGATGGTGGCGCTGGCCTGGCCCGTGGCGGCACACACCACCGAGTCGGATCCGTATGTGGAGCGGGTGCTCGGGCGCGCCGATGCCGATGCGAGCGGCGGCTGGTGGGTCGCGCTGTGGGTGATCGACGGCGACCGCTCCCACTTCGTCGTCAGCGCCCCGCGCAGCGAACTCGGTGACCTGCCCGACGCCCGCTGGACGCCGGTGGACGCGCAGGCGCTGATGAGCCTGGAGTACTTCGGTGCACCACGGCTGCTCGCCATGTCGGACGTCTCCGCCTGTCCGGTGACGCTGCGCTGGGGGCAGGCCCTGCCGCCGCCTCCGAACGGGCACTGGTCAGGCGAACGCATCGAGCTGCAGCACTCAAGCTGCTTGACCGGCAGTTGCTCGCAGCGCCAGGCATGGCGCATCGAACTACCGCCGGGCCATGCGAAGACGCTTCCCCTGGCCCAGCTGCTGCCGGGGCTGGCCATGAAAGAGCCGCAATGGCTGGCGCTGCATGTGGCGAGTGCGGCGACCTCGCCCCACCTGTCCGGACTGCGCGAACTGGTCGTGCCACCGGAGTGGCCACTCGCCGTCAACGGGCCATCCACCAACCGTTGCCGCTCTCCGCAGCCCAGCACTTTCCCGTCATCCACGAGGCCATGCTGTTGCAGCAAGCCCAGGCGCAGCAAATCGGTGCGGCATCGGCGGTGCTGCACTTCAGCGCCACAGGCTCCGTTGGCTATCACCGCTACGTTCGCAAGTGGGGAGCCGGCGAAACGCAGCGGACATGGCTGGGGCTGAATTCCGCAACCCTGCGCCGTGACGGCCATTTGAGCCGGCTGTTGCTGCGCCTCCACCCCCACGACCGACCGACGTCGCTGCACTTGACGTTCCGCAGCTGGACGCCGACCGCCTCCAGCTCTGACTTGCACGCCCTGGTACCGGACTCGCAGGATGTCGGAGCCTGTCGTGCGCGACTGGATTCGCTCGACTGCCAGCCCGCCTGCGTCGAGCGTGTCGCTCAGCTGTCCCGCTGGACCCTTGACGCCGACCGGATCGCCCGCATGACACCCGCCGAACGACAGTCTGAGTGCCTCAAGTCCTGCCAGCAACAGAGGGCCTGGCCGCAAGCCCACCTGGTGCGCGCCCACGAGGCCGCGCAACAACGCCAGGCGCAAGCCTGGCAGCGGGTGGAGGCGCTGACCGGACGTAGCGCGGCCGACTGGCAGCGGGAGCCCTGATCTGCGCGAGAACGTGGATTTGCCTTACCTTTCAACTTCACGCCTCAAGCGCCCATGCCCAGCCCCCTGCCGGAGAAGCCCATGTCTCGCAAAGATGCCCCTGCCAAACCCAAGTCCGGGTCCAAGGCCAAGCCCGAGTCCAGCGCCAAGCCGAACCGCATGGGCAAGGCCGAGTACCTGGAACAGCTTGCCCCCTTGCAGTTGGAACTGAACCGCCTCGCCCGCTGGGTGCAGCACGAAGGCAAGCGTGTTCTGGTGCTGGTGGAGGGGCGCGACACCGCGGGCAAGGGGGGCGTCATCGCGGCGCTTTCCGACACGCTCAACCCCCGCCAATGCCATGTGGTGGCGCTGGGCAAGCCCAGCGAGCGCGAACGCAGCCAGTGGTACTTCCAGCGCTACGTGCCGCACCTGCCGGCGGCCGGCGAGATCGTGCTCATGGACCGCAGTTGGTACAACCGTGCCGGCGTCGAACCGGTGATGGGCTTTTGCACCCCGTCGCAGGCGAAGGCCTTCCTGGACCAGGTGCCGCGCTTCGAGCAACTGCTCGTGGACGACGGCATCCTGCTCTTCAAGTACTGGCTCTGCGTCGATCAGGCGCAGCAGGAACAGCGCTTCGCGGAGCGCCTGGCCGACCCCATGAAGCGGTGGAAGCTCAGCCCGATCGACTTGCAGGCGCGCGAGAAGTACGCCGCCTACACGGCCGCACGCGAGACCATGCTCAAGGCCAGCCACCGCGAACACGCGCCCTGGACCCTGGTCGACTTCAACGACCAGCGTCGCGGCCGCCTGCGGCTGATCCGGCACTTGCTCGACCGCTTGCCCGACACCGCGGTGCCCGACGCTCCGATCGAATTTCCACCGCTCGCGGGCGAGCCGCTCAAGGAACGCTACAAGGGGCAACCCAAGCCGATTTAGCGCTTGTCTGTCAGTACAGTGCAAGGCATGCCCTGCAGCCCAGGAACGCGCGCACCATGACCGCCAAGCACCCCGTCCTCGCCCACCTTGCCCTGGGCTTCGCGCCCCTCTACGACAAGCAACGCCAGGTGATGGGCACCCGCCTGTCCCTGCTGCCGCTCAAACCCGACGCCGCCCTGCCGGCAGCGGCACTGCTGGCAGCGGCCACCGAGGCGCTGCCGCCAGAGCACAAGCCCGGCGTGCTCAACGTGCCGCAGCAGGACGCACTGGCTGAACTGCTGAGCACCGGCCTGCCCCCGCACCTGGCCCTGGAGCTGCCGGCCTTTCTCGTCGGCCGCCTGAGCCTGGCCGGCGCCAAGGGCCATCTGCTCAAGGGCGCAGCGAGCAGCCCGCTGGGCGAGGGCCGCTCCGCCTTCAAGGCTTGCGAATTGGACCTCGACGACCTGCGCCGCGGCGTGAAGGACGCCAACGGCCTGCCGCTGTGGTGCAACGCGGTGCGCAGCGCCGCCGAATCCGACGAAGCCTTCCAGCGCGGCGCGCAAGCCGTGTTCGGGCTGCCGGTGGACGGCGTTTTCGAGCCGCCGCCGGGCAAGACGGTGAAGAGCGAGATCACCGCCGACCTGGCGGTGATCGTGGACCTCATGTCGCAGGTCGACAAGGAAGCCCCGCTGGACAAGATGGAAGCCACGCTGAAGCGCGACGCGAGCCTGAGCTTCAAGCTGCTGCGCTACCTGAACAGCGCCGCCTTCGGACTGCCCGTCGAGGTCACGAGCTTCCGTCACGCCATGATGCTGCTGGGCTACCCGCGCCTGAAGCGCTGGCTGGCCCTGCTGCTCACCACCGCGAGCAAGGACAACACGATGCGCCCGGTGATGTGGGCGGCCCTGCGCCGCGGCCTTTTCATGGAGGAGTTGAGCAAGGGCCTCTCGGACAGCGACGCCAAGGACGAGATGTTCATCTGCGGCCTGTTCTCGCTGCTCGATCATCTGCTCAAGACCCCCTTCGCCCAGTTGCTGCAGGCCATTCCCATGCCCGAACGCGTGCGCCAGGCCCTCGTCGAAGGCGAGGGTCCCTACGCGCCCTATCTGCAGCTGGTGCGCGCCTGCGAGGCCGAGTCCCCCTTTGACTTCAAGGAAGCCTGCGAGGCCCTGATGGTCAGCCCCTCCGAAGTCAATCAGGCGCTGCTCACCGCGCTGGCCAAAGGTGCGCAGCTCGACTGAGATCGACCTGGCCGGTGCCGCCGACACCTTGGCGGCGCTCCGCGCCATGGACCGCGACGGTCGCCTGCTGGCACGCCTGCGCGAGGCCTTCGAGCGCACGCTGGCACGCCAGCAGCCACGTTTGCAAGCCGCCCGGCAGCAGCAGCCCGACCGCGCCGCTCTCGCCGAGGCCATGCATGTGCTGAAAAGCGCCGCCGTGCAGCTGGGCGGCACCGAGTTGCTGCAGAGTTGTGCCCGCCTGGAGCAATGCTCCGATCTCGAGTTGCCCGCCTGTCTGACTGACTTCGACGAACGGCTCGCCGACTTTCGGGCGACGCTGGCCCACTGGACATGAACGACCCTCGCCCGAAACCCGGCCCCGGCGTCCCTGCTGCGCAGATTGCCAAGCAGGCGCTGCGGCGCCTCGCGCTGTCCAAGCAGGAGCCAACACCCGAGAACTACGCTCGCGCGTATGCGGCCGAGGCCCAGGAGGCCGGTGCGCCCCTGCCCGAACCGGCCTTGCCCGAGCGCGCGCTGGCGCCGCTGAACCGGCTGGTGCAACTCGGCACCGGCGACGCGACCGAGCGCCAGGCCCTCCTGCAGGCCTGGCAAGGTGCGCGCTGGGACGAGGCCCTGCGCCTGGCTGAGCGCCTGCTCACACGTGGCGGACCGAACGCCCAGGGAGAGACGCTTGCGCAGGCCATCGAACAGCTGGTGCGCGGCCTGGAGCGCGGCGGCCGGCAGTGGACGCTGGCGCGCAAGAAGGACGGCTTGTCTCGGGTCCTCGGCGCCAACCGCGGCGACGGCGCCCGCCTCGTCGCGCGCCTGCGCCAGCTCGTGGCCAGCTGGGACAGCGACGGTGAGGCCGGCGTCGAAGGTCGCCCGGTCGAGGACGAAGACCGCGCCGGCACCCCCAGCCAGTTCTTCGACGAGACCGAGGCCTTGGCCACCCCGCCCGCGCCGGTTGAGACGATGCCGCTGCTGCGCCTGGACGAGCAGCCGCTGCACTGGCACGACATCGCCGCCGAACTGCACGCCACCACGCAGGTCGCGCTGCAGCCCGCCGAGGCCGAAGCCAGCGCCCAGCGCGCCCGCACCCTCATGCAGCAGCTGGAGGCCGAGCACGCCCGCGCGCAGGAAGGCGACGCCGGCAGTGCCCGTGCGGAAGCCGTTTCCCGGCTTGGCGAGCAAGCGCGCCGACTGCTGGCGCATCGCCGCCATGTCATGGAACAGCTGGGCGGCCTGTGCGAGCAACTCAGCGGCAGCCTGATCGACCTCAGCGAAGACGAAAGCTGGGCGCAAGGCCAGGCCGCCGTGATGCGCGACGCCCTGGCGCAGGGCCTGTCGGCCACCACCGTGCGCAGCGTCAGTGAACGCCTGGCTCGCACGCGCGAGCAGCAGCGCGGCCTGCGCGAGCAGCGCCGCGATGCGCGCGACGCCCTGCGTGGCCTGGTGCAAACGCTGCTCGCCGAACTGGCCAGCCTGGGGCAGCACACCGATCGCTTCGGCGAGCGCCTCGGGCGCTATGCCGAGGTCGTGGGTCAGGCCGATTCACTGGAGAGCCTGACCGGTCTGGTGCGGGAGATGGTGCAGGAAACCCAGGCCGTACAAGGCCTGGTGCAGGCCACGCGCGGACGCTTGCACAGCGAACACGAGCGGGCCACCGCACTGGCTGAGCGCGTGAACAGCCTGGAAGGCGAGCTGCGCCGGCTGGCCGAGGAAGTGCAGACCGACCAACTCACCCAGGTGGCGAATCGGCGCGGCCTGCAGATCGCCTTCGAGGCCGAATGCAAGCGGCAGGCCCGTGATGGTGGCACGCTGGCCGTCGCCCTGCTCGACATCGACAACTTCAAGAAGCTCAACGACAGCCTGGGTCACGCCGCAGGCGACGAGGCGCTCAAGGGCCTGGCGGCGCGCACGCAGTCCATCCTGCGCCCGGTGGACCGTGTGGCCCGTTACGGGGGTGAGGAATTCGTGCTGCTGCTGCCTGACACGCCTCTTGACGAGGCACGGCAGGTGCTGGGCCGCCTGCAACGCGCGCTCTCAGCCAGCCTGTTCATGCATGAGGGCCGCGACGTGTTCGTGACCTTCAGTGCCGGCGTGACCCTGCTGCGCGAGGGCGAGGCCCTGGACAGCGCGCTGGAGCGCGCCGACGAAGCGCTTTACGAAGCCAAGCGCACCGGCAAGAACCGCACCTGCGTGGCCTGAGCCTTTCAGGGCCTCAGTGCTCGCGCAGCTTCACGCGCAGGCGCGCGATGGCTTGGCTGTGCAGCTGGCACACGCGGCTTTCGGTGACCTTGAGCACGGCGGCGATCTCCTTGAGGTTCATGTCGTGCTCGTAGTACATGCTCATCACATAGCCCTCACGCTCGGGGAGGACCTTGATGGCCTCGACCAGCGCGCTGCGCATGCGGTGGTCCTGCAACTGCGCCGCGGGGTTGTCGGCGGGGTCGGCCAGGTGGCGGTCCAGGTAGTCGTCGTCGCCTTCGTCGCCGCCGCCGATGTCTTCCAGGTAGACCAGCTGCGTGCCGCGCACCTTGGTCAGCTGGTCCTGGTACTCGGCCAGGCTGACGCCCATCTCCTTGGCCACTTCGCCTTCGCTGGGCGCACGCCCGAGCTTCTGCTCGGCGCGGCGAAGGGCGTCTTCGATCTCACGCTGCTGGCGTCGCGTGCCGCGGCTCAGCCAGTCGGTGCCACGCAGTTCGTCGAGCATGGCGCCGCGGATGCGCTGTGTGGCAAAGGTTTCGAACTGCACGCCCTGTGCAGCGTCAAAGCGTGACAGCGCGTCGGTGAGGCCGATCATGCCGACCTGGATCAGGTCATCGAGTTCGACGTTGGCCGGCAACTTGGCAATCATCTGATGCGCCAAGCGCCGCACCAGGGGCTGGTGCTGCTTGAGCAGCGCATTCGTGTCGAGCTTGCCTTTGGCGGTGTACATCGGAGCGAAATTTAGCGTGTTCGCTGCCATGCCTGCGTCTCCTGCGGCGGCGGAGTGACCACCCCTTCACACAAGAGGCAGTCTCGGGCCAGCCGGCGCAGCGGTGCGCTGGACTGCTTGCCCGGCCCGACTGCCGCCCAGTCCGGCAGCGCGGCACCCAGGAAGCGTTCGGCGCAGTCGGCCAGCTGGCGCGCGATGCGCTCGGCCAGCGGCAGGCGCGGTGGGGCCGACAGCAGGAGCGCGAACACCGGTACGCCAGCGCGTTCGCGCAGCCACTTCATGCCGGCGTAGGCGGCACGCAGGTTGTCCGGCTGCAGGTCGCAAAGCAGCACCGGGCGGGTGCTCTGGGGCTGTGGCGGTGCCAGCAGGCGGGCCAGCTCTGGGGCCGGCGCGCGCAGCAGGATCACGTCGGCCTGCGGCGCCGCGTCCTTCAGGCGCTCGGCCAGGCGGGCGGCGCTGCCGCGGGCGTCGAGGTGGCGCAGGATCAGGCCACGCGCGTCCAGCCACCCCACTTGGTCGGAAAGCGCTTCGATGCAGGCCGCGAGATTCACCGAGGCCAGCTCGGAAGCCGGCTGCGCCTGAACGCCGGCGTCGACCACCAGCACCTGCAAGCCACGCTCCAGGTAGGCCCCCACCAGTGCATCGAGCAAGCCCTCGGCACCCTGCACGGCGGGGTTATCCAGCACCGGCACGAGCTGCGGCTCGCGCCGCGCAAAGCGCGCGCGCAGTCCGGCGGCTTGGTCTGCAGAAAACATGATCAGTGCATGGCCAGACGCAACTGCAGTTCCGCGTCGTCCAGCTGCCAGGCGGGACCGGTGCTGGCCACCTGGAAGGCGTGCTGCAACAGCGACTCGGCGCTCAGCCGCAGCCAATCCTCGGGCACACGCTGGCCGTTGGCCACGCCCTGCAGCTTGAGTTTGTGACGGATCAGACCGTCGAGCGCCGGCGCCAGGCGCACCGCCTCGTCGATCTTGGCCAGGATCACGCCCTCGCAGCCCTCGGCCGGCGTGGCGCGCCAGGCCTGGATCTGGTCTTCCAAGGTCTCGCCCTGGCTGGCCGCGCTGAGCACCAGCAGGCGGCGGATGGCCGGGTGGGCGAGCATGCCGAGCAGGTCGCCGGTGCGGCTGTCGCGCTGCGCCAGGCCTGCGGTGTCGATCAGCACCAGGCGCTTGTTGGCCAGCAGGTCGAGCAGGTCTTCGAGCGAGGCGCGGTCGTGCGCGGTGTGCACGGGCACGCCGAGGATGCGCCCGTAGGCACGCAGCTGCTCGTGGGCGCCGATCCGGTAGGCGTCCAGGGTGATGAGCCCGAGCTGTGAGGCGCCGTGGCGTGCGGCGAAGGCGGCGGCGATCTTGGCGGTGCTGGTGGTCTTGCCCACGCCGGTGGAGCCGACCAGCGCGAACACGCCCTGGCGCTCGTCCAGCGGCAGCTCGGCCACCTGCAGATTGCGCGCCAGCACGGCCTCGGCCCATTGCTGCTCGTCGGCACCGCCGGCGAAGGTGCTGGGGCAGGCGTCGACCAAACGGCGTGTGAGCAGGGGCGAGAAGCCAGCTTCCAGCAGGCGCTGCGCGAGCCGCGCCTGCGCGGGCTGGCGTTGCAGCTTTTCCATGAAGGCGAGCGCGCCGAAGCGTTGCTCGATCAGGCCCTTGACGGCCTTGAGCTCGGCGGCGAGCTGCGCGGTCTCGCGCTCGCTGCGGCTGGCGGTGGCCCCGAAGTCGGAGAGCCCCGCCGAGGCCGGGCCGCTGGCCACCTCCTCGCGCAGCACCGGGGGGCTGCGGCGCCGCGGAGCGGGCTCTTCGGCGCCCCGGCTTGGGCGCCCCCGC
>JAFLDE010000086.1 GCA_017302655.1 Burkholderiales bacterium | reverse complement strand
GGCGGGGCAGGGGCGGGCGCGGGCGGTGCGACCGGATCGTCACCGCCGCCGCAGGCGCTGAGAAAAGGCACCACGGCGGCGCCAAGGCCGCCCAGCATCAGGCGGCGGCGCGCCGGGTTGCTCGCCAGCGAGCGTTGCACCACCTCGTCCAGGCTGGCATTGCCGCCCGGGTTGGACACCCCATCGTCATCACGGATCGAGCTCGACATGCAAAGGACTCCTTGAACAGCAAAGTCCGGCAGCTTCGGCAAGCCGTGTTGAACCCGCGTGACGGGGCCGTGAAGAGTTCATGACGCACCCACAATGCCGCGCAGTGCCGCTGCCGGACTCGCCCACTCCGTCCATGACCGATCCGATCTCCAAGCTCAACCAGCTCACCGAGTCCCACGGCAGCTTGCGGCCCGGCAAGGGCCTGGCCTCAGGGGTGGTCGCGCTCTCCCTGGCCATCCTTTGCTTCCTCGGCGTGCTGGCCTTCCACTTCCCCGAGTACCTGACGACCCCGCAGCTGCGCAAGAGCTACGACGTGGAGCTGCTGCGCCGTGTCATGTACTGGAGCCTGGTGCTCTCGGGCGCCATCGCGCTGTTCAACATGGTGTTCGGCCGCTTGCGCTGGCTGTCCTTCGGCACCTTCGTGCTGCTGGGACTCACCCTGTTCCTGGGCGCGCACAAGGTCGAGGTGGATCCGAACTTCCCCGACGGCACGCCCTACATCGGCCTGGACTGGTTCATCCTCGACCTGCTGGGCTCCACCTTGATCTTCGTCTTCGTGGAGAAGCTCTTCCCGCTGCGCAAGGACCAGCCGGTGTTCCGCCCGGAGTGGCAGACCGACTTCCACCACTTCATCGTCAACCACCTGCTGGTGGGCTTCGTGCTGCTGGCCGTGAACCTGCTGGTGCACAAGCTGTTCGGCTGGGCGGCGAAGGACGGCATCCAGGCCTGGGTGCAGGGCCTGAACTTCTGGGTGGCGCTCTTTCTCATCATCCTGGTAGCCGACCTGGTGCAGTACTGGACGCACCGGGCCTACCACGAGGTGCCGCTGCTGTGGCGCCTGCACGCGGTGCACCACAGCGTGAAGAGCATGGACTGGATGGCGGGCTCGCGCCAGCACATCGTCGAGCTGCTCATCACCCGCACCCTGGTGCTGGCGCCGATCTTCGTGCTGGGCTTTTCCAAGGAAGTGATCGACGCCTACATCGTGGTGGTCGGCTTCCAGGCGGTGTTCAACCACGCGAATGTGAGCGTGCGTCTGGGGCCGCTGCGCTACCTCATCGTGACCCCGAACTTCCACCACTGGCACCACAGCCAGGACGACGAGGCGATCGACAAGAACTACGCCGCCCACTTCGCCTTCCTCGACCACCTGTTCGGCACCGCCGTGCAGTCAGACCGCAAGTGGCCGGAGAAGTACGGCGTGGTGGGCGACTACGTGCCGCCCGGCTTCTGGGCGCAGTTCAAGTTTCCGTTCACCTGGAAGGGCTAGGGTCTGTTCACACGACCGAAAGCCACGCGATAGGCCCTAAGCCAGGCGCGGCGCGGCCATGAGGGCCGATTCACCGGCCAGCCACAAGGCCACCGGCTCGGGCAGGTGCTCGACTTGGCTCAAACCCATCAGGGACCAGCTCTCGGCGTTCGGCACCAGGCCCTGCCGGCCCACCACCGCGCCCTTCACATAGCCGGCCGCGCACAGGCGGTTCTCTTGATCGACGAACTCGAAGCGCATGAAGTTCCAGTTTGCGTCGCTGCCTTCGATGCGAAAGCGAAGCAGGTAGCTTTGCAGCGGCTTGAGTCCTCGGCGGTAGCTGATGAAGGAGCCACCCGCCATCGGCCGCCAGCCCTGACGCAACAGGTGCTTGATGAAGCCGAGGCGCCCGAAGTACTCGATCAGCAGCAGGTCGACCAGGGTCAGATAGCGGCCGTTGTTCATGTGGCCGTTCACGTCGATGTCGTTCGGCAGCACGGTCAGGCGTCGGACGATGGTGTCGCCGGGTCGTATGGCGGGCTGACGCCAGGCGCGCAGCAGGGCCAGCAGCAAACGCAGGTAGAGGTTCACAGTCTCTCTAGAATAGTTCTGATCGGAACATTTTAGTTCCGATCAGAACTATCAGCAAGCCCTGTCATGCCGCGCTCACAAGACCCCAGCCTGCCCGAATTGCCAGCCCTGCAGCCGACCTGGTTGGCCGTGGTGCGCGCCTACCACCTGTGCGACCAGGTGTTGACACGGCGGCTCGCGGACTTGGGCCTGAAGACCAGCGAGCACGAGGTGCTGGTCAACCTGCTGCTCTACCCGGGCAGCACCCAGCAGCAGCTGGGCGCCCACCTGTTCGCCGCCAAGTCGGTCGTCAGCAGTCTTGTCACCAAACTGGAAGCGCGTGGCTTGCTGGAGCGCGCGGCCGACGCGAACGACGCGCGCATCTGGCGCCTGCACCTGACCCGCACCGGCCATCAGCTGGCGCGGCGCGCGCTGGCGGTGCAGATCGAGGTGGTGACGGCCATGGGCGAGGGCAGCAACGCCGCCGACAACGCCCGCCTGGTGGCGACGCTGGACCGCGTCAGCGCCATCCTGCAGGCCATGCCCTGAGGCGCGAGCCCGCAGGACCTCAACGCGCCGCCAAGGCGCCGATCTTGGCGTTGTCGCGCGCCAGCTCCTCGCGCCGCGTGATGCCGCGGAACCACACCGTCACCGCCGAGCTGCTCAGCACGATGAAGAGGCTGTAGAGCACCGGGATCAGCAGCACCTCCTGCTGCTGGGTGCCGCTGAAGGTGAGCGTGACGATGAGCACCGCCAGCGGCCCGTTCTGAATGCCGGTCTCCAGCGCGATGGTGCGGCTGCGCGCGGCGTCCTGGCGCAGCCCTCGCGACAGGCCGTAGCCGAGCAGGAAGCCGAAGAGCCCCAGGCCGATGGAGGCGGCGTAGACCGGGAAGCCGGTGGCCAGCAGCAGCTGGTAGTTGCGCGGCACCCAGCTGACGATGAGGAAGAGGATGACCACCACGCCGAGCAGGCCGCCGATCATCTCGATGACGGCCCCCACATTCGCATTCCACTTGCGCAGCGCGATGCCGATCACCGTGGGCACCAGCAGCACGAAGAGCACCTGGATGACGTTGCCAGGCGGGATCTGCCAATCCCCCTCGATGCCCTGGCTGTAGAAGGCCAGGGTGAGTGGCACCATCACGATGGCCACCAGGGTCGAGCTGATGGTCATCAGGATGGACAGGCTGAGCACACCCTTGCTGAAGTACGTGAAGATGTTGCTGGTGGTGCCGCCGGGCATGCAGCCCATCAAGATGAGGCCGACCGCGTAGGCCGGCGGCAGGCCCAGCAAGGTGGCCAGGCCGTAGGCGATGGCCGGCATCAGCCCGTATTGGCAGATCAGACCCACCAGCAGGCCCTGCGGCTTGCGCAGCGCGATGGCGAAATCCTTGAAGGTCAGGCTGGCGCCCATGCCCAGCATGATGACCATCATCATCACGCCGAGCAGCTTGGTTTCGAGTTCGGAGAGCATGGCTTATCCCTGTTTCTTGGCCGCGCCGAGCACCTCGGCGCGCAGGTCTTTGCGAAGGATCTTGCCGACCGGGGTCTTGGGCAGCTCGTCGCGGAACTCGATGCGCGCGGGCACCTTGTAGCCGGTGAGCAGCTCGCGGCAGTGCGCCTGCAGCGCTTCGGCGGTGAGGGCAGGGTCGCGCCGCACGACGTAGGCGCGCACCGCCTCTCCCGTCTTGCCATCGGGCACGCCGATCACCGCCGCTTCCATCACGCCGTCGTGGCGGGCCAGGGCGTCCTCGATCTCGTTCGGGTAGACATTGAAGCCGCTGACGAGGATGAGGTCCTTCTTGCGATCGACGATCTTGAAGGTGCCCTGGGCGTCCATCACCGCCACGTCGCCGGTGTAGAGCCAGCCGTCCTTCAGCACCTCGGCGCTGGCCTCGGGCCGCTGCCAGTAGCCCTGCATGACCTGCGGGCCCTTCACGATCAACTCGCCCGGCTGGCCGGGCGCCACGTCCTGGCCGGCGTCGTCCACCAGACGCACCTGGGTCGCCGGCGCCGGGATGCCGATGGTGTCGGGCTGGCGCGGGCCGTTCAGGGGCTGGAAGCAGACCACCGGGCTGGACTCGGTGAGCCCGTAGCCTTCCACCAGCGGCGCCTGGGTCACCTGCTCCCAGCGCGCCACCACGGCGTGGTGCATGGCCGCGCCGCCGCCGCCCGCCGCCTTGATGTGCTTGGGCGGGAAGGCGGTGAACCACTCTTCGCCGAGCAATGCGTTGTAGAGCGTGTTGACGCCGGTGAGCCAGGTGATGCGGTAGTTCTCGAGGGCGCGCTGCAGGTTCTGGATGGGCCGCGGCGAGGGCACGAGGATGTTCCGCGCGCCCATCTTGAACATCGCCAGGAAGTTCACCGTGAACGCGAAGATGTGATACAGCGGCAGCGCGGTCAGCACGACTTCGCGACCGGGCTCGATGTGGCTGCCGCACATGGCCAGCATCTGGTCGGTGTTCCACAGCAGGTTGCCATGCGTGAGCATGGCGCCCTTGGCCACGCCGGTGGTGCCGCCGGTGTACTGCAGCATCGCCAGGCTCTGGTGGTTGAGGCCGCGCCAGTAGGGGCTCACATCGCCGCTGCCGCCTTGCGCCAAGGCCTCGGGCAGGCGCACGGCCTTCAGGCCATGCGCGGGCACCAGGCGGTTCCAGTGCTTCATCACCCCGTAGACGATGCCGCCCACCAAAGCGGGGAAGAACTCCGGCACGCGCGTCAGCACGACATGGCGGATGTCGGTGTGCGCCAGCACCTGCTCCAACTTGTCGGCGAACAGGTCGACGATGACGATGGCCCTGGCGCCGCTGTCCTTGAACTGGTGCGCCATCTCGGTGGCGGTGTAGAGCGGGTTGGTGTTCACCGCCACGCAGCCGGCCTTCAGGATGCCGAGCAAGCACACCGGGTAGCTCAGGCAATTGGGCATCTGCAGCGCCACGCGGTCGCCGGCCTGCAACTGGCAGACCTCGCGCAAGTAGCGGGCGAAGGCGTCGCTCATGGCGTTGACCTGCGCGTAGCTCAGCGAGCCGTACATGCCGTTGGGCATCACGCAGGTGAAGGCGGTCTGGTCGGCGAAGCGTTGGGCCGCCTGCACGGCCAGCGCGGGCAGGCTGGCGGCTGCGGGCTCGGGCAGCTCGCGCGGGATGGAGGTGCCGTATTGCTGCAGCCAGGGGCTGGCGGTCGGAAGCTGGGTGTGAGGGCTCATCCCGAGGGGGCTGCGCGGTGGGCCGACACGTTGCCAGCCTCCCATCAGCACAGGGTTGCGAGGCGCGCACCCTAGCGGCCGCATGCAGCCGGGCCAAGCCCTTTCGGCATTGGCCTCAAAGGCTTCGAGGGCTTTTGAGGCTTGGGCGCGTCAAGGACCCCGGGAAGACCCCAGCGCACCAGGAGCAAGAGGCGCCTGCGAATCCCTCAGCGCCGCCGCGCGGCCGGCAGGCTGCCGCCATAAAAGACCTGCAGCGGCGCAATCTGGTAGCGGAACACGCCGGCCTGCACCGAGGGGTCGGCATCCACCTCGGCGCGCGCTGCGGCCTCATCCACGGCGGCAATGACCACGAAGCCACGCTCATCCAGCCGGGCGCCGAGCACCAGCAGGCCGGCGTCGCGCAGACGCTTCAAGTTGGCGCTGTGGGCACGGAAGTGCGCCTGCTCCTGCGGCGGCTTGTCGGCCTGCCAGGCCGGGCCGGTGCGGAACTCGACCGCGAAGGGCTGCAGGCCCTCGGGCAACGAGGGAAGGCCCGGCGCAGCGGCAGGAGGCGTCGGTGGCGACGGCGCGGTTGACTGGGCGCTGGCCCACAGCGGTGCCACGAGACAGGCGGTGCAAAGCAGTCGGATCACACGGCGCTCCCGGTTGGGTGAGGGGCGCAGTGTGCCGCGCCGCCAGCCTTGGCGCGTCACGGGCCGGGCTTCAACCGGGCGCGAAAGCCGCGTCCCCTAAAGTTGCGGGTTTCCCCGGCCCTCTCGCGAAAGCCCGCCCGTGTCCGCCACCATCCTGCAATCCATCCCCGTCGGCCAGCGCGTCGGCATCGCCTTCTCGGGCGGCCTGGACACCAGCGCCGCCGTGCACTGGATGAAGGCCAAGGGCGCCATTCCCTGCGCCTACACCGCCAACCTGGGCCAGCCGGACGAAAGCGACTACGAGGACATCCCGCGCAAGGCCAAAGCCTATGGCGCCGAGATCGCCCGCCTTATCGACTGCCGCGCGCAACTGGTGGCCGAGGGCCTGGCCGCCATCCAGTGCAGCGCCTTTCACATCTCCACCGGCGGCGCCACCTACTTCAACACCACGCCGCTGGGCCGCGCCGTCACCGGCACCGCGCTCGTCGTGGCCATGAAGGAGGACGGCGTCAACGTCTGGGGCGACGGCAGCACCTACAAGGGCAATGACATCGAGCGCTTCTACCGCTACGGCCTGCTCGCCAACCCGGCGCTGAAGATCTACAAGCCCTGGCTGGACCAGCGCTTCATCGACGAACTGGGCGGCCGCAAGGAGATGAGCGAGTACCTCATCGCCAACGGCTTCGACTACAAGATGTCGGTGGAGAAGGCCTACAGCACCGACAGCAACCTGCTCGGCGCCACGCACGAGGCCAAGGACCTGGAGTTCCTGAACAGTGGCATCCGCATCGTCAAGCCCATCATGGGTGTGGCCTTCTGGAAGGACGAGGTCGCGGTGAAGGCCGAAGAGGTGACGGTGCGCTTCGAGGAAGGCGTGCCGGTGGCGCTGAACGGCCGCGAGTTCCCGAACGCCGTGGAGCTCTTCCTGGAAGCCAACCGCATCGGCGGCCGCCACGGCCTCGGCATGTGCGACCAGATCGAGAACCGCATCATCGAAGCCAAGAGCCGCGGCATCTACGAGGCCCCGGGCATGGCCCTGCTTCACATCGCCTACGAGCGCCTGGTGACGGGCATCCACAACGAGGACACCATCGAGCAGTACCGCACCAACGGCCGCAAGCTCGGCCGCCTGCTCTACCAGGGCCGTTGGTTCGACCCGCAATGCCTGATGCTGCGCGAGAGCGCGCAGCGCTGGGTGGCGCGCGCCATCACCGGCGAGGTGACCCTGGAGCTGCGCCGCGGCAACGACTACTCGATCCTCAACACCGAGAGCCCCAACCTGACGTATGCGCCCGAGCGTCTCTCCATGGAGAAGGTCGAGGACGCCGCGTTCACGCCGCTGGACCGCATCGGCCAGCTGACCATGCGCAATCTGGACATCACGGACACCCGCGACAAGCTCGGCGTGTACAGCCGCACCGGTCTGATCGGCTCGGCGTCCGACGGTAGCCTGCCGCTGCTGACGCAGGGCGAGTGAATCAGTCCAACTGAGCGAGCAACCAGGCGCGCGCCTCATCCTCCTGGGCGAAGTGCGCGAAACCCAACCCGGCGGCCTCGAAGCAGCGGCGCAGCAAGGGAAGCATCAGGCGGGCGCCTTCCACCTCGTCGGTCATCACATAGGCGGTAAAGGGCGGCGCCGTACCCTCGGCGCGCATCTCCGTGAGCAGACGCGTGAAGGCAGCCAGCGCCTCCGGCGAAGCCATCGCGCTGCGTCGAAAACGGCTGAGTTGTCCCCAGGGGCGACCCTGCCCACGAAGTGGCTCCGAGGCGAGCAAGACCGGTTGCCGCAGGGCCGCCACCAGCTCCGCATTGAACGGCCCCTCGGCGTCGGTAACCAGTATCCGACCGTCGAGGGTGAACGTCGCACGGCCATGCGCTGGGAAGGGGCCGCAGGTCACTTCGTCGGTAGAGCGTGGGTTCATGCGCGCTGCAGCAACATCGCGTCGCCGTAACTGAAGAAGCGATAGCGCTGCGCCACTGCGTGGGCGTAGAGCGCGCGGATCTGGTCGTAGCCGGCGAAGGCGCTGACCAGCATCATCAGCGTGCTCTTGGGCAAGTGAAAGTTGGTGACCAACGCGTCAACCACCCGAAACGCGAAGCCCGGGGTGATGAAGAGCCGGGTCTCGGCGGCGCCGGCCTGCAGCGCCCCCGAGGCTGCCGCCGACTCCAGCGCGCGCAGGG
This sequence comes from Burkholderiales bacterium, assembly GCA_017302655.1. Taxonomy (GTDB): domain Bacteria; phylum Pseudomonadota; class Gammaproteobacteria; order Burkholderiales; family Burkholderiaceae_C; genus Inhella. The sequence continues at coordinate 7,876 of JAFLDE010000086.1, read as the reverse complement.
TCGTGGTGCCCACCGCCACGACACGACCGCCACGCGCACGGCAGGCGGCCACTGCATCCACCGTCGCCTGGGGCACTTCGAACCATTCGCTGTGCATCTGGTGTTCGGCGAGGTTCTCACTGCGCACCGGCTGAAAGGTGCCTGCGCCCACATGCAGGGTGACCTTCGCGCGCGGGCAGGGCAGCTGGGCCAGCAGGGCCTCGTCGAAGTGCAAGGAAGCCGTTGGGGCGGCCACCGCGCCGGGCTTGTCGGCGAAGACGGTCTGGTAGCGGCTCTCATCCTCGGCGCTGTCGGCGTGCGTGATGTAGGGCGGCAGCGGCACATGGCCGTGCTGCTCCAGCAGGGCCAGCGGATCGCCCTCCAGGCGCAGATGAAAGAGGCTGTCCTCGGGACCGCATCGGCTCAGCACCTCGGCGCCGAAGCCCGGCTCCTGGCCCAGTTGCAAACGGCTGCCAGGCCGTGGGCTCTTGCTGGCGCGAACATGCGCCCACACCTCCTGCGTCCCAGGCAGCAGGCGCTCCACCAACACCTCTACGCCACCGCCGCTGTCCTTGCGGCCGAACAGGCGCGCCTTGATGACGCGGGTGTCGTTGAAGACGAGCAGGTCTTCGAGGGTGAGCAGGCCGGGCAACTCGCGGAACACCCGATCGATCGGGGGCTGGGCGCGCCCGTCGAGCAGGCGAGAGCTGCTGCGCTGGGCGGCCGGGTGCTGGGCGATCAGCTCCGGCGGCAGCGCGTAGTCAAAGTCGGAGAGCGTGTAGGTCCGCATGGGCCGGGATTGTCCGGCCCTGCTCAAGCCCTATCGGCTCGAGCGGCCATCGGCCCACGCAAATCACTGCAAGCGACGCACCCAGTAGACAAGCACCTCGGTCTGCGGACGCAGGTCGGTGTCCGAGTAGCGGTACACCGGCAGCACGTTGATGGCGTCGAGCACCGGCAGACCCGAGATGACCTGCCCGAACACCGCGTACCCGCGCTGCGCAGGGCTGTAGTCCAGCGAGGGGTTGCTGCGCACGTTCAGGAACCACTGCGAGGTCGCGGTGTCGGGGCTGCTGCGCCGTGCCATGGCCAGGGTGCCGCGCAGGTTCGACAGGCCGTTGTTGTCCTCAAGCGCGATGGGCTGGAAGGGCGAGAGCTTCTCGCGATGGCCGCTGGTGAAGCCACCGCCCTGCACGACAAAGTCGCGGTCCACGCGGTGGATCAGCGTCTGCGCGTAGAAGTCCCGCGCCACCAGGGCCAGGAAATTGTTCACCGTGGCTGGCGCGTAGCTGTCGTACAGCTCGACGACCATCTCGCCGCTGCTGGTGAGCAGGCAGACCACCGGCCAGCGGCTTTGCGCGGCGGCGGCCTGACCGGCCACGCTGCAGTTCAGCGTGGGCGGGTTGGGCACCGGGTTGGGCCGCGGCAGCGGCGTGGAAGGCGGCGGGTCGCCGACTTCGACGTAGACGCCGCCCCCACAGGCGCTCAGCAGGGCGAGGGTGGTGGCGGCAAGCAGCAGGCGAAGCGTCATGGCGCGAACAACGCCGCGCCCGCCGCGCCGTTGACTCAGCGAACGCGCTGCACCCAGTACACCAGCACCTCGGTGCGCGGCCGCTTGTCGCTGTTGCCGAAGTCGTAGACCGGCTGCGCGTTGATGGCATCCAGCGTAGCGGCGCCCGACACCAGGCGCCCGAACACCGCATAGCCGCGCGTGTTCACGGTGCGGTCCAGGGCGATGTTGTCGGCCACGTTCACGTACCACTGCGAGGTGGCGCTGTCCGGCACGCTGGTGCGCGCCATGGCGATGGTGCCGCGCAGGTTCGAGCGACCCGCGTTGTCCTCGAGCACGATGGGCGCGGCCGTGGCCTTGGCCACCATGCCGCTGGTGAAGCCACCGCCTTGGATGACGAAGCCGGCTTCCACACGGTGCACCAGCGTGCTCGTGTAGAAGTTGCTGTTCACGTAGCTCAGGAAGTTCTGCACTGTCACCGGGGTGTCGTTGCCGAACAGCTCGAAGACCATCTCGCCGCTGGAGGTCAGCATGCAGACCACGGCCGGCTGCACGCTTTGCGCGGCGGCTGCCAGGCCGATGGAACTGCAAGCCAGGGTGGGCGGATTGGGCACCGGGTTGGGAACCGGCACGGCCGGCGCGGGAGCAGGGGCGGGCGCCGGGGCAGGTGCGCTGCCGCCACCGCCTCCTCCGCAAGCGGCCAGCAGCAAGGCAAGGGCGGAGACGGCGAGGGTGCGGAGGGACATCGGGAGCTCTGAAATGAAAGGAAAGAGAAGGAGCGGTCAAGCTTCGAGGTTGTCGATCAAGCGGGTGCTGCCCAGCTTGGCGGCGCCCAGCGCCACCAGCGGCTCGCCCTCGCGCGCCGGGCCGAGGTCGTGCTGGCGGCGCAGCGTCAGGTAGTCCGGCTGCCAACCCTGCGCGGCCAGGCGGTCCATGGCCTCGCCTTCCATGCGCTCGCGGTCGCGCAGGCCCGCACGCCACTCGGCCAGCAGCGCACGTAGCGCACCGCTGAGTTGCAGGGCCTGCGCCTTCTGCTCGGCGCTCAGGTACTGGTTGCGGCTGGACAGCGCCAGGCCTTCCGGGCTGCGCAGGGTCTCGCCGCCGTGCACCTGGATGGGCAGGCCCATCTGCGCCACCATGCGACGCAGCACCATCAGCTGCTGGTAGTCCTTCTTGCCGAACACCGCATGCGCCGGCTGCACGAGGTTGAAGAGCTTGTGCACCACCGTGCACACGCCGGTGAAGAAGCCGGGGCGGAACTGGCCCTCCAGGATGTCGGCCAGCTCGGCTGGCGGCTGCACCTTGTAGCCCTGGGGCTCCGGGTAAAGCTCGGCCTCATCTGGCGCAAACACGATGTCGCAATGGCCTTGCTCGCGCAACTGTGCGCAATCGCTCTCCAGCGTGCGCGGGTAGCGGTCGAAGTCCTCGTGCGGCAGGAACTGCAGGCGGTTGACGAACAGCGAAACCACCACGGGCGAGGACTGCCGATCCGGCGCCACGGCCCGCGCCTGCGCCACCAGTGCCAGATGCCCAGCATGCAGATTACCCATGGTGGGCACGAAGGCCGCGCAACCAGGAGCCAGGGCCGAGCGCAGCTCAGCCACGGTATGCAGCAACTTCATTGGAAGGCGTGCAGCGCGTCGTCGGGGAACTGGCCGGCCTTCACCTCAGCCACATAGCGCGCCACCGCCTGCTGGATGCTCGCCGAGCCCGCCATGAAGTTCTTGACGAACTTCGGCTTGCGCCCCGCGCCCACGTCCAGCATGTCGTGCAGCACCAGCACCTGGCCGGAACAGGCCTTGCCGGCGCCGATGCCGATCACCGGCACCGCGCTCTCGGCGGTGATCTCGGCGGCCAATGCCGCGGGAATCATCTCGAAGAGCAGCATCTGCGCGCCAGCCTGCACAAAGGCACGCGCCTGCGCCTTCACCAGCTCGCCCGCCTCACCGCGGCCTTGCACCTTGTAGCCGCCCAGGCTGGAGACCGTCTGCGGCGTGAAGCCCAGATGCGCACACACCGGAATGCCGCGGGCGGTGAGGAAGCGCACCGTCTCCACCGCCCAGTCGCTCACTTCCAGCTTGACCATGTGCGCACCGGCCTGCATGAGCTTCAGGCTGCTGTGCCAGGCCTGCTCGGGGCTCGCGTGGTAGGAGCCGAAGGGCAGGTCACCGATCAGCCAGGCCGAGCGGTTGCCGCGCGCCACACAGCGCGTGTGGTACTCCATGCTGGCCAGGCTGACCGGGGTGGTGGTGGGTTCGCCCTGCAGCACCATGCCCAGCGAGTCGCCGACGAGCAGGATGTCCACGCCAGCCTCGTCCAGCAGCGTGGCGAAGGAGGCGTCGTAGCAGGTCAGCATGGCGATCTTCTCGCCGCTGCGGTGCATGTCCTGCAAGCGGTGCAGGGTGACGGGTTTTCGCGCGTCGGCCATGGGTGTCCCGGCGGGTTTGCGAGGGGCGCGCAGTGTAGAGGGGCTGGAAAACGCCCATGGCGCTCAGTGCTCGCCGTGTCAAGCTAGGAGCCGCGCACCCCCTTCAACATGCCGAACGCTCGCGAAGAACACCGTGCCATGAGCCCGCTGCAAGCGACAGCCGGCCTTCCCCCGTGGCGCCGCCTGCAGTGGTGGTGCCTGCTTGCCGCCCTGCTATGGCTCGGTTTGGGCGGCATGGTGGCCCAGGCCCTGATCGAGCGCGACCAGCGCGCTGCACACGCGGCCCAGCAGCAAGAAGCCGAGGCCGCGGCGCGGCGCGCGGCCGAGCGCCTGGCCCAGCACCTTCGCCTCTACGAAGCACTCGGCGATTGGCTCTCGCTGCGCGGCGACCTGCCGGCAGCCCTGCGCAGGGCCCAGGCACTGCGCCAGCGCCACACCGGCTGGGCCGGGCTGGACCAACCGGCTCGGCATGCCTTGCTGACCGCCGAGCCGCCTTTGCGCGAGCTCAGTGCCCAGCTCGAACGGCTGCAAGGCATCGCGGCGGTCCAGTTGCTCTACGTGCTCGACGACCAAGGCTGGTGCGTCGCGGCAAGCCGCTGGCAGACCGCCACCGACTGCATCGGCGCTCAGTACGCCGACCGAGCCTACTTCCGCCAGGCCCTCGCCAGTGGGCATGGCCAGCAGTTCTCCATGGGCCGGCAGCTGCGGCAGCCCTTCCTGTTTTTCGCCACCCGCGTCGGAGACCGGTCGCAGCCGCCCGCTGCGGCCGTGCTGCGCATCGCCGTCAAGGAACTGGCGCTCCTGCTCCCGGCCAGCGGCGAACTCACGGCGGTGCTGGATGAGCATGGCGTGGCGCTCGCCGACAGCGTGGGGCGCCACACCCTGCAGCGCCTGCCGGGCCAAGCTGCGGCGGTTGCCGCCGAGCGCTACGGCGTGACGGAGCTCCAGGCCATGCCCATCGAGGCAGTCGGGGCCTCGCAGTGGCGCTACGCGGATCAAACCCTGAACGGCGTGCTGCTGCCGGTACCGGGCACGGCCTTGCGCGTGCTGCACCTGAAACCCGCAGCGCCCATGGAGCTGGCCGCCTTGGCGGCGCGCCAGCGCGCCCTGCTAGCCCTCGGCGGGGGCCTGGCCCTCCTGATGCTGGCCGAACGCCTGCTCGACCGCCGCGAACGCAACCGCGCCCGCACCGCCCAGCTACAGACCCTGGCGGAGGAACTGCACAACCTGGCCCACACCGATGCCCTCAGCGGCGCCGCCAACCGCCGCGGCTTCCTGCAGGGTGTCGACGTCGAGCTGGCGCGGGCACAACGAAGCGGTGCACCGCTGTCGCTGCTGATGCTCGACATCGACCATTTCAAACGCATCAACGACCAGTACGGACACGCCACGGGCGACGTCGCCATCGCCGAGCTGGCCCGGCGCTGCGCCGCGCAACAGCGCCCCTACGACCTGCTCGGCAGGCTGGGCGGCGAAGAGTTCGCGATGCTGCTGCCCGGCGCCGACGCCGACACCGCCTGCCGCGTCGCCGAGCGTGTGCGCGAGCAGGTGCAGGCCTTGCCAGTGCCGGCGCCGGGTCTGGCCGAAGCCTTGCACATGACGGTGTCCATCGGCGTCGCCGCCTGGCAGGCTGGAGACGACGCCGACACCCTCCTCGCGCGCGCCGACGCCGCGCTTTATGCCGCGAAGCAGGCCGGACGCAACCGGGTGGTGCGCGCCGAGCCGCCTACCATCGCCGCATGACCCTCACCGAACTGCGCTACCTTGTTGCCGTGGCCCGCGAGCTGCACTTCGGCCGTGCCGCCGAGGCCTGCCATGTCAGCCAGCCCACGCTCAGCGTGGCCATCAAGAAGCTCGAAGAAGAGCTGGACGTGAAGATCTTCGAGCGCGGCGGCAACGAGGTCTCGGTGACGCCGCTGGGGCAGGAGCTGGTGCGCCAGGCCCAGGTGGTCATCGAGCAGGCCAACGCCATCAAGGAGATCGCCAAGCGTGGCCGCGACCCGCTGGCCGGGCCGCTGCGCCTCGGGGTCATCTACACGATTGGCCCCTACCTGCTGCCGCAGCTGGTGCGTCAGGTGATCGAGCGCACTCCGCAGATGCCGCTGCTGCTGCAGGAGAACTTCACCGTCAAGGTCCTGGAGATGTTGCGCACCGGAGAGTTAGACTGCGCCATCCTGGCCGAGCCCTTTCCCGATGCCGGCCTGGCCATCGCCCCGCTGTACGACGAACCCTTCCGCGTGGCCGTGCCCACCCAGCACCCCTTGCAAGGGCCGATCAGCGCCGAAGCGCTGAAGCAGGAAACGATGCTGCTGCTCGGCAACGGCCACTGCTTCCGCGACCACGTGCTCGAGGTCTGCCCCGAGTTCGCGCGCTTCGCCAGCGGTGCCGAGGGCATCCAGAAGAGCTTTGAAGGCAGCTCGTTGGAGACCATCAAGCACATGGTCGCCTCGGGCATGGGCATCACCGTGCTGCCGCAGCTCTCGGTGCCGCGCGATCCGCAGCCGCACCTGCGCTTCCTCGACTTCGCCGACACGCCCCCGCCGAGCCGCCGCGTGGTGCTGGCCTGGCGGCGCAGCTTCACCCGCTACGAGGCGATCGCGGCGCTGAGGAATGCCGTGATGGCCTGCGAGTTGCCCGGCGTGCAACGCATCCACGCCTGATCAACCTTCGGGCGACGGGCACTCGATCTCAAAGCAGCTCCCTTGGCCGGGATGGCTCTGCGCATGGAGCCGTCCGCCCAGGCGCTGACGCACCGTGGCTTCGGCAATGAACAGTCCGAGCCCGCTGCGACCACGTCCGAACTGCGTGGACACATAGGGTTCGAACACGCGAGGCAGCAAATCGGGGTCGATGCCTCGGCCGTGGTCGCGCACCGCCAGGTGCAAGGCGGCGTTGCCTCCGCGCCTGCCGTGCACCTCCACCGCGCCAGCCTCGCCGGCCGGGTACGCATGCCGCTCGACGTTCTGGAAGAGCTGCACCAGCACCTCCTCCATCGCGCCCTCCGGCCAGACCGGAACGCCGACGTCGTCCCGCAGTTGCAGTTGCAAGGGATGCTCGGGCGGCAGCGCCCGCTGCCAGGCGCGCTGAACCAGATCGACCAACGCAGCGCGCGCGTCACAGTCCGGGTGCTGCGGGCGATAGCTCTCGATCAAGGTCAGCGCGCGGCGCAGCGATCGAGCCGCCAAGGCCTGCGCCTCCTGCAGGGCCTGCAGTCGGGCGAGCAGTCCCTGCCTGCTCGCTGCGCCGCTGCCCAGCGTGGCCAGCAGCTCTTGGGCACCCTCGGCCGCACTGGACAAGGCGGTCAGCGCGGTCCCTAGCGGGGTGTTGAGTTCGTGCGCCACACCGGCCAAGAGCGGTCCCAGGCTGGCCTGGCGGCTGCGCTCGGCCAGTTCCTCCTGCAAGGTCTGCAAACGGTCCAGGGCCTGCTGAAGTTGCTGCTGCTGGGTCTGCGCCTGCGCGGCCCGCTGCTCGTGGGCCCGCATCTCTCGCTCCGCTTGCTCCAGCTCCATCTGCTGACGCAGGCGCAGGGCATCGCGGTCGGCGGCATCGCGCGCCAGCGCCAGGCGCAGCGCATGGGCCCGTCGGCCATGCTTCAAGGCCAGGTCGGCGCGGCCCGCCTTTGCCTGCCAGCGCCACAGTTCGTCGAGATTGCGCAAGAGCTCACGCTGCCCCCCGCGCAGGCCCGCCTGCTCCAGTCCGGCCTCCAGCAGGACGCAGGCCTCGCCGAAGCGCTCCGAAGCGGCCAGCCATCGCGCGCGGGCGCCCGACAAGGCCGCCCAGCCGATGGCCGCCGTCGGCACCGAACCTTGTTGGAGGCAGGTCTGGCCTTCCTGTCACCAGCCAGCGTCCGGGATTGCGCTTGAACACGCTGTCGCGATAGCCGAAGGCGCAATCCGCCGCGGTAAAGACGCGCGCCGCCCCGGTCGCCAGCTCCACCGCATCCAGCGACTCGAAGCGCT